>BOJX01000236.1 GCA_016860685.1 Planctomycetota bacterium | reverse complement strand
GGAGTCCGTCCGTGCCGATCTCGGCGCCGCCTCGCTCTGTCCCGCGCGCCACGCCTCGACTTGCACCCCGCTGAGCGGCTTCCCGTCCTGCAAGACCCGGACCGTCAGACTCTCGCCCGGCTTCCTCGCCCACGGATCCTGCTGCGGGACGATCTCCAGCGGGAGCCCCGCGACCCGGTCAAACCCTTGCGTCTCGCCCTCACCGACGCGAAGCAGGCATTTCACGCTGCGCGAGTACGCCTCCGTCCCCGGTTTTGCGGACTCCCCGCGCCGCGCCCGATCCTCAATGATGGAGTCGAGTCCTTCCTCCTTCAGATACGCCTCGAACTTCGCGGCCTCCAGTTCGATCGTCGAAGGTCGGCCCACGTACACGATCGTCGCGGTGCCCGGCGACGTCGCCCGCGTCACTCCTGCCGGATCATCCCCGTGGCGACCGACCACCGGTTTTGCGCCGTCGGCGCCGACCAGCTCGAACCGCTCGATGCGATCGTCGTTCCGCGCCACCGGCTCACCTTTGAAATGATCGCCCACCTGAAACCGCACGCGGATCGCCTCCCCGGGCGCGGGGAAATACGTCGAAGGCTCGATCCAGAAATCATGCGCCAACGCCGCACTGGAAAACACCGTCACGGCGACCCACGCTCTCCCGCACCCGCCCAACCTGGTCATGTCTGCTTCTCCTGTCCTTCCTTCTCGATCGGCTCGGCCTCCCGGCAAATCCCGCCTCGATTCCAAGAGCAAGGATCGACCGCCGCCCGGCGAGTTCCCGCAGGCGGCGCGGCCTGCCGGAACTCTACGCGAGCGGGGTCGATCCTTCATCCGCGACTTGGGCCCACCCCTGTGCCCGAGTCGCCTGCCGTCCCTCCCGGAGCGGGCGACTTTGAAATCGCGCGCCGGACCTGCAAGGTTCTGTCTCCCGGCGCGACGACGGTTCGCCCGCGTTGCGGGGCGTCACGGCGTGTTGTTCGGCGACCCCGCCAGCGGCGTCGTCAGATACGGGAACGTGTTCGAGAAGTAGCTCGAATCCACGAACGCCCCGTCCGTGAAAGGCAACTGTCCGGACGGCGCGTCCTTCACCGGAAGCAGCACGCCCATCGCCACCCGCAGCGCCGCGTCCACCACGTCGTCCCCGGGTCGCCGGCCGTTCGGGAAGCCCGCCAGATCACCGCCCAGCACGCCGAGGTTGCTCTGGCTGGCCGCTGGCGTCGGCGACACGTTCAGGTTCAGCCGCTGCATCTCCCCAACCGCGCCGTTGGCGTTCAGACCGTCGATGCCCGTCACGAACACCGCCACCAGGTCGTCGCGCGGGATCGCCGTCGGCGCCCGGACCCCGAGATCAAAGAAGAGAATCTCAAGCACCGCGGGCAGCGTCGGATGCGTCACATACGTCGCGAACTGCGCCAGGTCGTCCTTCGGCTCGGACGCATTGAAGCGATTCTTGTCCCGCAGACCGATCACCACTTCGTTCACCAGCGGCATCGACAACCGCGACACCTGCACCCACTCCCCGTTCTCCTTCGACGGGTTCTCGAAGCTGGCGTTCGTCTTCAGACGCCGCTTCTTCGGCAAGCTCGCCGTCGTCCACGCTCCGATGACGCCGTCCCCCTCCCCGCGCAGACAGGAGATCGGCAACTCAAGGATCAGCGACGTGACGTTGGCGTCGGCGAGGTCATCGGCTTCCGCATCGGGAGCGCCGATCGGATTCGTGATGTTCACGAGGTCGAACGTCTCCCCGAGATTGACCACGAAAGGATCCTTGCGTTGGCCGACGAACATTCGCCCCTGCCCGGAGCAGCCCGGGATGCCGATGTTGTAGACGTGCCGGGCCGCGTACTTCTCGTACTGCGGGAGCGTCTTGTTGCCGATGTTGTCCACCGGTTTGACGAACGTCATCGCCCCGGTATCGAAGTTCCAGACCGGAACGGCGTCGCCGTCCCGCCGGTCGCCGCGGATCATGTTCACCGTGTACGTCTCGACGACGTTCAACGCGGAGTTGTCCTCACCGGCGATCGGACCGACCGCAACCAGCGGAACCGCGACGTTCTGCCGGTTGTCGCCCGATCCGATCGGGAGCCGGATGTCCCGCAGCTCATTGTTGAACCGGAACTGGAACGTGAGATCCTCGAAGGCGTCTCCGTTGTTGTCGATGTGGATCTCGTAGACCGCCTCGGGGTCCATCTGGAAGTAGTTCGGCCCGCCGTAAGGCTGCTGCAGCGGAACATAGTTGGCGATCAGAACCACGTAATCCTCGCGTCCCGGCTCGTACGCCCGGAACATATAAAAATCCGTCGCGTCCACCTTCGGATGCTCGGTGACAAACGGCGCTTCACGGTGGCTGGACGCCCACGCACCGCCTGCTCCGATCACCGCCGCCAGCGCGCCTGTCCGCAACCCGCGCCTGCTCA
>BOJX01000235.1 GCA_016860685.1 Planctomycetota bacterium | reverse complement strand
GGACGCACGTAAGGGACTCCGCATGAAGATCGAGGCCGCGGCGATCATCCTTCGCCACGACGCCGCGGCGGGCGGAGAGGCTTTGAAGGTATACGTGTGTTTCAGTGCGGTTTCGCGCGGCGCCGGCCCGGCGGAGCGCTTCCCAGTCCAGCGTGGACGGGTCCACCCCCGCTCGGCGGGCTTCGAGGCAGGCATCGAGCGGGTTGAACCCGCTGACGACCCGGGTTTCCTTCGCGAACGTGAACGTGACGTGATCCTCGGCGGCGAGCGTGCCCGAGCCGTGCGATGCAACGACGTTGCCGAAGGCCCGGGCTTCGACCGGCTCGATGCGCCCGGCGGCAGGGTTGAAATCCACTTCGAGGCGTTCGCAGGTGATCGATCTTGCCGCATCCGCGCCTAAGCGCGCGTTCACGGCGGTATCTGCGCGAAGGCTGCGGACGCGCAGCTCCCGGGCGTCCGGGTCAAAAAGGACCGTCATTGTGTTAGCGGCGACGCGGTTGTCGGCGTCGGTCATGCGCGTGTTGCCGAAGAAGCGGGCCTCGACCGGAATGACCTTCTCTTCGGTGACGGTCTGAAGCGAGGCGACGTCGTAACGGGTGAAGGTGCGACGCGCCAAGTCGAGTTCGAGCCGGTCGGAGAATTCAATCGTGCCGGGCGGAACAGCGCCGTCCGCGGAGGATGGGTCTTCTACCGGCGAGGCTTCAGCGTTGTTCGGCGGCGGTGGATGCACTTCGACGAGTTTTCCGGGGCCGGTGAAGATCGCCGTGTGACGGTCGCCTTCGGCGCTGGTGGAAAGGGAGACAGCCTCAATGCGGCCTTGCTCGGCGTTGTCGAGGATGATCGGGGACGACGCGGAGCCTTCCAGCCGAATTTTGCGTGCTTCACGTTCGAAGAAGAGGCGGTCGCAGCGGGCTTCGCCGGTCGGATCTGCGATGATGACGGGGGCGCCGGCCGCCGTGACGTGCAGGCGGTCCGCGGCGTCCGACGGCTGCGAGAGCGGATCGACGGCTTCGACTTTCAGAGGACCGGTCCAGGTCACGGTCAAAGTGTCGGAGGCGGAGGCCGGGGAGTCGCCGGGTTGAGCGTCTTGCTTCGGCGGCGCCGCCGCGCCGCCGCGAACGAAATCGCGCAGGATCGTCAGCAATCCGGATTCGAGGCGGCCGATCTCCGTACCGTCACGTTCATGCGTGACGCGGACGTCCTGCTCGAACCGAACCTGATAGGTGGTCGTTCGGGCGGGGGCGGATGCTTCGTTGCGCGACGACGAACCCTGAAGGACCAAGGCTCCTTCCTCGTCGAGCTTCAGTGCGTCAGCAGCCGGTGCGGGTTCAGCGGGCTTTGCAGGCTGCGGCGCGGCTTGCCCAGGACCGGTCGCGGCCAGTCCCGAGCGCAGCGCTTCAAGCCAGGAGGTTCGTTGGGCGGCGGATTCCGCGGGCTGAAGTTCGGCGAGGGAAAACGCTTCGGCGCTGCCGCGCACGACGAGCTTTCGCCCGTGCGTGAGCGTGAGGGTTTCGACGTTCTCGCCGGCCGCATCGAGGCGAACTTCCAGGTCGGCGCCTTCGAGATCGACGTCCTGTGAGGTTAACGAAAACGGTCCGTCGATTCGGACGTGATTGTACTCAAGGTTGAAGGCGATGCTTTCGAGCTGGAGCGTCACAAGGCGCCACGGGGCGAGCAGATCCCGCTCGGTGGCGGGCAGGGCCTCGCGTTCCTTGTCGGTGAGACGGTCGATCTGGACGATGACGCCTCCGGTCAGCGTGCCGCGGCGCCACTCCGGGCGTTTTCCGCTGCCGGTGATGATCCAGTTGATCTCGATGACGCCTTCGTCGCTGCGGACGTTGACGCGCTGCCCGGATCGGGCGCGGAGGCGGATCAGCGGTTTGATGAGCTTGTACTCCTCACCGCCTTCGCGGACGGGAAACCAGTCCTGCGCCTCGACCTCGGCGATCGCCTGATCGCCGGTGGGCGGGTAGATCGAGAGGACGGCGCCCGCGCCACGGCCGATGCGCACGTTGGGCGCGAGTTCGACCGCGCCGCCGGACGGAGGGGGATCGTCGGGCGCAGCGCCGTTCAGCGCCGTGGGCTCGATCGGAGCGGCCTGCACGGAAGGCTGGCGCGGCGCCCGCGGTTTCTGCGCCGACTGATAAATTGCAAAGACGACCATCAAGGTCGTCAGCGTTGCGGTGGCGACGACGAGCGTGCGCAGCAGGCTGGAAGCTCGCCGCAGATGCGGGGAGCGAGGTGTCCGGAACGCAGTTCGTCGAGCCTGTTTCATTACGCTTGTCTCGCGCCGGGGGATTCCTGAAGCAGAAGGTCTATCACTTCCGCGACGGCGCCGTGTCCGCCGGGCCTGCGCGTCACGTAGTGTGCCGCCCGTTTGACCTGAGGGATCGCGTCGGAGACCGCGACGGCCAAGCCGCACCGCGTCATCGCGGGCAGGTCCG
>BOJX01000234.1 GCA_016860685.1 Planctomycetota bacterium | reverse complement strand
CCGACGCGCATGCCCGGCAAACCGGCTTTGAACGGACCGATCAGGGCGTTCATCGTCTGCATCGTCGGGCGATCGCGCATCAGCGAGCAGTCGCTCAGCGTCCCATCCTCGCGCCACGCGGTGTAATGAAACACCACGGCGGATTCCGCGTTCGCGGGAGGACCGTCGCCGACCCGGAGGTCATGCATCTTGACCTTCGGCTCCAGAACGACGTAAGTATTCTCGTCAATCACCTCGCGCGCCGGAGGCGGAGGCACGGGCTTCGCCTCCAGCAACCGGACGTGAAAAACAATCTGGTCGTTTTTCCCGATGCTGGGGAGAAGACGGTTGCCGAAGGCGTCAGTCGCCTTGCAGAGGATCAAGCGCTCACCGCCCACCTTCATCCCTTTGATTCCCGGCAGCCAGCACCTTGCGGAACCGCCCACGTCCGGGTTGCTCAGATCCTTCAGGACACCGCGGTCCGGGTTCTCGACCGAGCGGAAGCGCGGAAGATGTCCCGACTGTGCCCAGAGATTGCTGGCGAACGCGACGATCGAGTTCTCGTCAGCCTCTGCTCCCTCCCCTGTCTTCACCTCAACGATGCGAACGCCGTCGGACACGGGGCGCTCCAGCGCGGAATTCCAGCGCGGACGCGGCGGCGGAGGAGGATCGTCCGTGATTTCGCTCAGGAAGATGTCCACGATCATGTAATCCGCCTGCCCGTCGAGGACGGCGTCGGGCGGCGTTCGTTCGCCGGGCGGTTCGGCGCGCTTCAGCAGCTTAACCGGGATGTACGTCTTGCGCCGCCCCCCGGGCTGCATTGTCGAAAGTGCTTCGTAGACGCCGTCCGTGAGCGTCCGGTCGAGCGGAAAGCGCCACGTTGCGTTCATCGCGCCAGGCGGAGACACGTCGCGCCCGTCGCGCGTCTTGAACCGGAAGCGCGCGGCGAGGGTCTGCCCCGCGCGAGGCCGCGGACCGTCGCCGACGAGCTGGTCGATGTAGGTCAGCCCGCTGTCCGTGCGGTGACGGGTTTCCGGGAGGATTTCCCGGCCTTCGCGCAGATCATCGAGAAATCCGGTGATCCGTGAGTTCACGGCGGCGGCGGCGGTGGAGAGGATCGGATCGGCGGCTTCGATCCTGCGGACGCGAACCTGCTCCAGCGCGTCGAATCCGGTGGCCTTGAGGTAATGCCCGGCGGACCCCACGCCGAGCATCAGGTCCGCGCGGAAGACGGCGAGGACCGGAACCGCGATCTTGTCGAGGCGTTCGCGCCAGGCTGACGCCGACGCTGAAGCCTCCTCGGAGTCGTCCGGCGGCGCGGCGTCAACGAGAACCAGCGCGGTGATCGCCTCAGGCTGCTGCGCGGCCATCTCCAACGCGATCGCCGCATCCTCTCCGAGGGCGAACACGACGCTGCGCTCCAGTCGGCGCATTTTGAGTGTCTCAAGGAGCTTCCGGGCGTGCGTTTGCACGTCGATCGGAGCCGGTTCCGCACCGGCGGTAGCGTGCGACGGGAGCACGACGGCTCGGGCGTGCTTCTTCACCGCCTGAACCTGCAACGCCCAGGGATTTCCGGTCGTCCCGGGGTTCAGGAAAACGGCGGCGAAGCGGTTCTCTTCGGGTCGTGACCTCTGATCCGTCGGATTCGACTCCGGCGGCAACGGAGGCGGTTGCGAAGCCTGTGAACCTGCTGCGATCAAGGCGAAGACGAACACGGCCGCCGCCGTGTGCTTTGCTCGAGTTATAAAGCCGGTTCGCCGCACGTCCTGCATGATCCGCTCCTGGCCGCGTTCGACGGACGGGTGTCGCCCGCCGACCGGCGTTGCCCTTACAATGCCGCCCGTGAATCCTACAAAAATCGTAGCTACGCTCGGTCCGGCAAGCGAGTCTGAAACGATGATCGGGCGCCTCATCGACGTCGGGCTCGACGTGGCGCGACTGAATTTCTCCCACGGGACGCACGACGCGCATCAGGCGGTGCTCAGCCGGGTGCGGGAAGCCGCGGTCGCGCGGGGCCTGCACCTGCCCGTGCTGGGCGACCTTTGCGGACCGAAGCTTCGGATCGGTCCGATCGCCCCGGGGTCAACGCTGGCGTCCGGCGCATATTGCACGATCCGGCGCGGCGCCGAACCCGGCAATGCCGAGGGCTTCGGCACGAACTGCCCGCTCGTGGTGGATGAAGCGCTGGTCGGACATCGCATCCTGATCGACGATGGCCTGCTGCAATTGCGCGTGACACGGAAGACGTCCGACGGCTTGACCTGCGTCTGCGAGGTCGGAGGTCCGATCAGCAGCGCAAAAGGGCTGATTCTGCCGGACACGGACCTGTCCCTGCCGGCGCTGACGGAAAAGGATGAGACGGATGTCGCGTGGGCGATCGCGCACCGCGTGGATTACCTCGCGTTGAGCTTCGTGCGTCGCGCGGAGGATGTCACGGATCTTCGGGACCGGCTGAACATCGCGGGGGCGAACATTCCGATCGT
>BOJX01000233.1 GCA_016860685.1 Planctomycetota bacterium | reverse complement strand
ACGCTTGTGTTTCTCTGGCTTCTGATGAGCCTCGAACTGATCGCGGTGCTTGCCTCGATGAACACCGGGTTCTTCCTCTACAAGGCGGCGACGGTCATGTTGATCCTCAGCATCGAGGGGGTCATGTTCGGGGTGATGCTCAGCGTTGTGGACGCGGCGAACGACGGCGTGGACGAACTTCCGCCGGTGGGGACGTTCGACGACTTGATCGCGGACTGGCCGCAGCGCGTACTGACACCGCTGCTGACGCTCGGCGTGACGTGGATTTACGCGATCGGACCGGGGTTCCTGGTGTTCAGCATCGGGTGGGCAACGACACCGGCGGGAGCGTTGCCGTCGATGCCGACATGCCTCGCCGCGGGGGGGCTGCTGCTGATCGGTCTTTTTTTCTGGCCGATCCTCGTATTGATCGGGGTTCATGCGGAGATGGCCGACTTTTTCCGCCCGGACCTGATGATTCGATCCATCCTGAACGCATTCGGTGGGTATCTTATGACGGTCGTATTCACGCTCGTACTCGTGGCGCTGATGGTCGGCGCCGTGGTCGGCGTGGCGTTTCTGCCGGGAGCGCTCCGTCCGACCGGTGTCCTGCTGGCGTTGTTGTTGGGATTGATCCGCGTTCTCGGGCAGATCCCGGTGTTCCGGGCGATCGGCGTATTCGGACGGGTTTACCGGGATCAGGTGGCGTGGGACTGGACCTGAACCGGAAAGGGTCGGCGGCTCGGTTGCGCGGGTAGCGGCGCGTTTCCAGTCGATAAGAGGGACGGCCGAAGGTCCGGAGGCGGACCCCGGTCAGAAGCTGTCGTCCAGATTCGACAAGGCGGGAAGGGCCGCTTAAGAAGAACGGGCCTGCGGGGTCGAGACTGCGGGAGTCAGGTTGTTCAGGCACGCGGCGGTTTCAGGATGGTTGAGAGCAAAAGTAGCGCAGAAGAGACGGTTACCGGGGTAGAGAAAAACGCCCCTGCGAAGGCGCCGATGACGTGGGGGCAGCGCATGCGGCATATCTGGCGGGAGTGGATCCGGCCGATCCTGGTCGTCGTGATCGTGCTGAGCACGTTCAGGTCGGCGGTGGCGGACTGGAACGACGTTCCTACGCCATCGATGGATCCGACGATCCTGGTCGGCGACCGGATCCTGGTGAACAAGCTGGCGTACGACCTGAAAGTTCCTTTCACGCGGTATCACCTTGCGGAGTGGGGCGCGCCGAAACGAGGGGAGATCGTCGTGTTCTTCTCGCCGCGCGACGAGACCCGGATGGTCAAGCGCGTGGTGGGCGTCCCCGGCGATGTCATCGAGCTTCGGTCGAACCGGTTGTACGTGAACGGGCAACCGCTGTCGTACGCGACGGCGGAGGGCACGGAGGTCATCTCGCTGCGGAACGCGGACGACGTTTTCATTGAGCACCTCGACGGAGTCAAACACGCCGTGCAGTTCACGCCGCGCACGCCCGCGCCGCGGACGTTCGGTCCGGTCACGGTTCCCGAGGGGCATTACTTCATGATGGGCGACAACCGGGACAACAGCTTCGACTCGCGCGGATTCGGGTTCGTGGAGCGGCGGCGGATCGTCGGTCGTTCCTCTCGCGTGGCGCTGTCGCTGGATTCGTCGCGGTATTACCTGCCCAGGTGGGGCCGGTTCTTTCACGCCCTGCGTTAACGCGCGTCTCGCCTTCCGCCCAAGTCCGGGCGGCACGTGCCTCGGGCGGCCCTGCGCGTCGCCGATCCGAATTGCAGGGGTTTGCCGGCGCGACTACGCTTCCGCCGATGGCGCGAGGGCGCGTCCGATCCGGGCAAGCGGCGCCAAGCAAGCGGAAAGGTGCGGAATTGAGCGGGTTCCGAGCGACACATGAGTTTCTGAAGTGCGGAGCGGAGCTGGCGGTCATGCCGCTGCCGTCGCGGCGGCTGATGTGCTTTGAGATTCGGATTCTCGCGGGCATGTGCGAGGAACCGGAGGACCAACTGGGTCTTGCGCGGGTCGTGCAGGAGACGGTGACGAAAGGAACGAAGCGCCGGTCGGCGCAGGAGCTTTCTGACGCTTTTGACGCGATCGGAGCCGTCCGCGGCTCCGGCGTGGGGCGCGAGACGACGTCGTTCAGTTGCTCGGTGCTTCCTGAGCACTTTGAGCGCGCCGTCGAATTGCATGCGGAGTTTCTGCGTGAGCCGACGTTTCCGCCGGAGATGGTCGAGGTTGCGGTCGAGTTGAGCCGGCAGGAGCACCTGGCGCTGGCGGATGATCCGCAGGAGCTGCTGGACAAACACCTGTCGCGGCTGATGCTCGGTCCGGTGCTCGGGCGGCACGAACTGGGGGAGCCGCGGACGCTGGACGCATTGACGCCGGAAGCGGTCGCGGAGCACTGGGCGAGGATCGGGTGTGCGGGACGATTGCAGATCAGTGCGGCGGGGCCGATCGAGCCGGAACGGGTGCGCAGCGTGTTCGAGAGGGCGTTTGCGGGTTGGGGCGGGGTGGGGCGCGTCGGG
>BOJX01000232.1 GCA_016860685.1 Planctomycetota bacterium | reverse complement strand
ACGTGTTGCGGATGTCGACCAGCGCCGTCGACGTCACGCGCGGCGCCCGCACTCCGTGAATCTCGAGCACCCGGCGGTTCGTCAGCACGTACCACGTTGCGCTCCAACTCACCACCGCAAGCATCAGTCTCGCCAACCCCGCCCCGAAGCACAACTGCGCGGCGCGCTCCGCCGAAAGCCCCATCGGAGACGTTCCACTCAGCAGCAACCCTAGCGCCAACACGGTCAAAACCGTCAGCCACCGCACCGATTTGAACAGCGGGGAGAAGACCGAAGGCTTGATCGCCAGCAGAATCAGCTCTCCACCGTCCAGCGCCTCCAGCGGCAGCCGCAGAACCGACGGCGATACCGACGCCGCTTCCGGCTGGGCCTCGATGGTGGCGATCCGGCAAGGCTCGACCCAAGCCGGGCGCACTGGGGCACTCGGACCCGGGAGCATCCGAGCCGTCCGCCTTTGCGTCGATCGTAATTTCATGCCGAGGCTCATGCTTGCGCGTATTCTATCGGTTGAACGAGGTTTGCAACATTCGTGCCGGAATCTGCCTCGACCGCCGTTTCGACACCGGCCGCCTGCCCCCGTCTTGTCACTCCGGCCTGGTCCAACAGCTTGACGAGGTCGCGTATCCGGTGACTGTAAAGGTGTTCCCGGAGCGTCCGCCGCTGCCCCGCCGCCGCGATCCGATCCCGCTGTGCCCGGTTTTCCAAGTAGTATCGGACCTTCGTCAGAAGCTCGGTCTCGCTTCGGAAAGTCTCGCATTCCTTCCCCGGCTCGAAAAACTTCGGCAGTTCCGGCGTCCAGTAAGTCAGCAGAAACCCGCCCGCCGCCGTGACCTCGAAGTGGCGGAGATTCAACCCGGACTCCAGGCAGCCCTTCACCAGGTTGAGGCAGATCGGCACTTCACGCATCCGGCGGATCAACGTCGCCCGGTCGCGGATCGTCGGCAGCGAGTGAAGCCCGTGATCCTTCTCCCAGTGATCGCCGGTGAGCTCGAACCGCTCCCCCAGGTGTTTCTGAAGGAAGACCGCGAACCGGTCCCGCTGTCGCAGCGCGAGGTATGCGTTGTAGACAAACTTCGTGTTGAAGTACTCAGCGGCCTTTCGCGCGCCGATTTCAACGGAGTCCGCGGCGGTCCCGGCCTCGCCGAAACCGTACAAGTCGAAGTAGGTGCGGTGGAAGGGTGTTCCCGGCGCGTCTGCGTTCACGGCCGCAGCCGTCAGCCCGGGCAGGAGCTGCCGCGGCAGTACCGCGTTCTGCGACCGGAACCAGGAGCTCGCCGGATGCCCCATGAAAGCCACGACCGGTCCGTCATACCGGACTCTCGGCGGAGAACGATCGAACGCCGCGTCGTGGATCGCCATCGGAACGTGTACGACGTTGGGAACCCCCAGCCGGGTCAGCTCCTCGATGTGCGCCGACTCCCACACCGCTTTGATCCAGCACGGCTGCGAAAGCAGCGCCCAGTGCTGAAGCCACGGAACCTGGTTCATCGTGGACGTGATGGGATCGATATACAGGCAGACGTAAGGAATCCCGACCGCGTCGCACGTCATCCGGACTTCGCCGGCACGGCCCGGAACGGGGGACAACGTCAAAGCGCCGGTGTCCACGTCGAGGATGAGGTCTGCGCCGGACGCGCGCAGAAAAGGCTCGTACACGCTTCCGTCGGAAAGGCGCTGCGCCAGTCCGCGGTGAATGTCCTCGTTCGGCAGCGCCGGCAGGAGCACGGCTTCATACCCGGCCGCGACCACGCTGTCGAACATCTGCGAAGTCGTCGCAATCCGACGGATCATGAAGGCGCTCCTGTTTTCCAACCCGCGGCCGAACACCCGCGATCAGCGCCCCGCGCCTGCCGCCTGGACAGGACGGCTCGCCGTCGCCAGCACTTCGCCGGGCGACGTCTGCGTCCGCGGCATCTGGGCGGCGGCGTCCAGAAGACGGCGCAGACGGTGGCTGTACAAGTGCTCCGACAGCGTCCGCCGCTGCCCCGCTTGGGCGATCTCGATCCGCCGCTGCGCGTGACCGAGGTAATACTCGATCTTCTCCAGCAGTTCGGACTCGCCCCGGAACACGTCGCACTCCTCCCCGACCACGAAGCAGTCCTCCAGTTCCGGATGATCGTGGCAGAGCAGGAAGCCCCCCGCGGCTGTGATCTCGAAGTGCCGCATGTTCAGCCCCGTCTCCGCGTTTCCGTTGACGAAGTTCAGGTTGATCGCGCTGCGCCGGAAGTGCGTCCGGTACTGCTCGTCCGACAGCGGCGGATCGCAGGCGATGCCGTATGCCTCGTCCCACCCGCGCCCGGCCAGGTGAAAAAGGTTCCCCAGTTGGCGGCGCAGGAAGATGACGTACCGGTCGCGGTTGCGGATGCACAGCGACGCATGATGAAAGAGTTTCGCGGCGTAGTAGCGCTGAATGCGCTCGAACCGGTCCTTCACCGGCTCATCCGCGGGCACGGCCCCGGAAAGCCCGTACAAGTCGTGATAAACGTCGTAGAACGTCGCCCCCGGAAGGTCCGCCCGCACCG
>BOJX01000231.1 GCA_016860685.1 Planctomycetota bacterium | reverse complement strand
AACGTACACGCTGTTTCAAAGCCGCCGGAGAACCGTCAGAAAAGAGCGCTTCCTTACGGGCGCGGCTCGGTTAAGAAACAGCGTCTTAATCCC
Organism: Planctomycetota bacterium; assembly: GCA_016860685.1. Taxonomy (GTDB): domain Bacteria; phylum Planctomycetota; class Phycisphaerae; order UBA1845; family UBA1845; genus JABWBH01. The sequence continues at coordinate 2,441 of BOJX01000231.1, read as the reverse complement.
GGCAACCGGAGTTGGCGGGAGACTCAGGAGTCGAGTTTAGTTGATGTCGGGACCGGTTGCGTTTCCGCCCGGTGTGCTCTCGGCGGATGGCGCGGAGCGGACGAGGCGGCACAATTCGAGCAATTGATTGAGCATCACGCGGGCCACGTCTTCGTCATCGGAGGATTGCAGCGCGGCTTCGAGCGCGGCCGCGGCGGCGCCGATGGTCGGGAATCCGCAGCTTCCACCCTCGCCCTTGAGGCTGCGGGCGACCCGGGCGACGCGATCAAGCTGCCTGGCGGTCATCGCTGCTTCGAGGTCTGCAATGCGCGAGGGCATTTCCCCGACAAAGGCGTCGATCACGGCGGTGAACGCCGGGTCGCCCTGAAGCCGGCTGACGAGGGGCCGTCTTCGACGGTCCGAAAGCGCTCGGGCCAGCTTCTCGCGTGCGTAAGGCTTGGCCAGATGTCCATCGCACCCGGCGTCGAGGCAGCGTTGCTGATCCACGGCGGAATCCAGCGCCGTGGCGGCGATGATGCGCCCGGGGAATCCTTGCTCTCGCAGGGTGCGCGTCGCGGTGAACCCGTCCATGTCCGGCAGCTCCATGTCCATCAGGATCACGTCATAAGCGCCGGCGGCAGCGAGTTTCAGCGCCTCCGTCCCCGTCGGCGCATGATCCGCGGTGACGCGCAACTGATCCAGCAGGATCATGACGAGTTTTTTCATGACCTCGTCATCCTCGACGAGCAGGACGCGGAGGTGCTCCAGCCCGGCGTCGTTGCAGAAGTCCTCCGGCGCGATCTCGCTGTCGAACAAGACGCCGACGTGATGCAGCCCGCGAGTCAGGTAGTCGCAGCGCACGACGCGGCCGCTGACGTCCTGACGTCCGCCGCGCAAATTGACGAGCTGGACCTCGACGCGCGTTCCGACGTGGACGTAGCCTCCGTGAAGGAAGGCGATGCCTTTGCCGCTGAGGTTGCGCGTCGGGGCGACGAAGGGCTTGCTCTCGACATCCCCGGGCTGCCGGATGCGGATGACGCAGGCCTCAAGGCGGTACTTGTACCGGGTGGCCTGCCGACCGGCGATTCCGGCGCTCCCGGCTTGCTGATCGAGGCGGTCCAGCAGCGCTTCGATCTCAGCGTCGCTGAGACGTACCGTCTTCATCAGCGGATTGTTCGAGGGCGGATTCATCATCACCGACCCGGCGTACCGGTTGGCCGATCCCGGGTTGCAGCGACCCGTCGGCCACACCTGTGGGAACGCACGCGGAACCGACGGTGTCTCGGCACGGGCCGTCGTGACTCCGACTCCCGGATATCGACAAGAATATTCTAAGAAACCCGCTTATCTTCGGGGGGAAAGATGCGGAGCCTGCCCGACCTGCCGTCGCGCGATCCGGGCCTGCCGGTTGAATACCGGACGACCGTCAAAAGGGGGCGGGCCTGGCCGACACGCACATCGGAAAGGAGGAGACCGGGCAGGCTCATCCGGCGACTCGAATTGACGGAAGACGTCCGGTAAGATGCTCGGCGATGACACAGGCAATCACTGCGGATGCGGCGGAATCAGGCGGAGTCCCGGAGGCGCCGGCGGTGGACGTTCAAACCGTCGTGGAGGCGCTGCTCTTTGCGTCCGACCGGCCCGTCCCGGCGTCGCGGATTGCGCAGATCGTCGAGGCGTCGGCGGAGTCGGTCCGCGAGTGCGTCGAGGTTCTGAACCGCAGGTATGAGCAGACGGGCGCCGCGTTCCGGATCGAGGCGATCGCACGGGGGTATCAGATGATGACCCTCCCGACGTTCGACCGGTGGGTGTCGCAACTCGTCGCCGTGCGCCGTGACATGAGGCTGTCGCCAGCGGCGCTGGAGACGCTGGCGGTGGTGGCGTACAAGCAGCCGGTGATGCGGGCGCAGGTGGATTCGATCCGCGGCGTCAGCTCCGGCGAGGTGCTGGCCCGGCTGCGGGAGATGAACCTCGTGAAGATCGTCGGTCGCGCGGAGGAACTCGGCCGCCCCCTGCTTTACGGGACAACGACGAAGTTCCTCGAGACGTTCGGGCTGTCGTCGTTGAAGGATCTCCCGAGCGTCGAGGCGCTCCGGCCGCCGCAGGAGTAGGTGCGGGGTGAGCCGCCGACGTCCGATCGCGGGGGGATGCCGCCTCGGCGCCAACCCTGCCGAGGCGAGTTTGAATTTCCCGGATCGGCGCCACATCGATCGAGTGCAGGCGGGTTGAAGCAGGCCGGACGGTGTGCCTGGCGCGTCGCGAAGCCCCTGGGCGCCCACGCGGACGGCTCCTTTTTGAAAAAAGCTTGACTCTCAGGACGCGAGACGGCAGGATAATCTTTGTACTTCTATTGCGGCCGTTGGGGATGGGCGGCGCCATTGTGCATTAACCGCCGCGCGAGACGGCGCCGAAACTCATCGCTGTCCTGATACCGCCCGTCTTGCCCAAGCCGCGACGCTCGG
>BOJX01000230.1 GCA_016860685.1 Planctomycetota bacterium | reverse complement strand
TTGGTTTCAGTCTGCTGGATCGACTGAAGGGTCTGGATCGGAACGATCTTCGCGGCGGCCTCGTTGCGCAGCAGCTCCTGCCCGAGGTCGTCGGTCAGCAGGCGAGAAAACACCGGCCAGTCCACGCACTCCCGCGGATCGTCCACGAGAATCAGGATAGGATTCTTCGTCAGGCGGAACCGGGCCTTCACCTTCTTCGGCTGAAAAAGCCCGCTGGCGAAAAGCAGCTTGCCGCCGCTCATGCCGCACCCGGCGACCAGTCCGACGAAGCAAACCGCCGTCACCACGGAGGCGGCGCGCCGCAGCCGGCGCTTACATCTCGATCGAATGCTCATAAAACTTGCGCGCCACCTGCTCAGCGAACATCCGGTAGATCATGTCCCGCACGGCGTAGGAGTTCGTCGCGGTCAGCAGGACCGGTTTCCCGTCGTTGTACTCGACCTCGACGGGGGCGAGTTCATACCGCGGGCGCTCATCGGACCTGGCGCGCACGTCGTACACGGAGACGCCGCCGTCAATCGCCGGACGCAGCAGCTCCGGCGCGTCCGGGTCGCGCACCTGAAAGCGGTGAATCTCGATGAAGACGACGTAATCCGTCTTGAACTCCTCGCCCACTTTCATCGGGTTGTTCGCGGCGGCAGGCTCCTTCTGAAGAAAATCCGCCACGTCCCGCGGATCGACGAGGTCGATCGTCGTCTCCTTCGTCGTGAGGTTCGTCCCCAGCAGTTCCGTAATGTGCGCCCCCAGCTCGAAGCTGATCTGGGGGTAGTCAAACCGCGTCGAAGCTGGCGCCCAGACCAGCACCGCCACCCGCGAATTCGGCAGCTTGTCGAACTCCGCGAGCACCCTCGTGCGGTGGTCGCCGACAAACGCCGCCGGTAGCAGCAGATTGCACGCCGTCGCGGACAGGAGGACGCACGCCGCAACCGGCACAACGACGCGCGTCCCACCAACCCCTCCGACAGCGTGCGTCGTCCCTCGATTCTGGTTTCGCATAGCCCGCTCCTGGGAAGCTTCGCCCGACCAATCGGGTGCGAACCCGCAAAATAAGCTCACCGATCGCAGGCCGCAAGCTCACTCGCCACCGGCGCTCTCGATGGGTCGGGTAACACCGCCTTCCGTGAGGACTCCGCGGCGACGACGGTTTGACCGACGTGGCCTGCGTATTCGGGAACCAGGCCGTCGCACGACACGGCGCACGGGAAGGCGGTGTGAATCATCAGGGAGGACGCGGGCGCACCGGGGGAGTACACGACGGTGCGCTTCGTGTATCATCGGGCCGGGCGGGTGCGGCTTGCCGCTGTGGATGGGCGGAGGTAACCGAGGCGCATGAGCGATCTGAGAGGAAAGACGGCGTTGGTCTGCGGGAGCACGCAGGGGATCGGGCTGGCGTGCGCCGAGGCGTTGGCCGAACGAGGGGCGACCGTCGTCCTGGCGGCGCGGAATGACGTTGAGCTGCGCAGGATCGCGTCGACGCTGCCGACGAAGTCCGGACAGAAGCACACCTACGTTGCGGCGGACTTCAATGATCCTCCAACGGTCGCGGCGCGGGTCGGCGCGCAGGTGACGGCGGCGGGACCGATCGAGATCCTCGTGAACAACAGCGGCGGACCACCGCACGGACCGATCACGCAGGCGGACGGGCGAGAATTCGTCGAGGCGTTCCAGCGACACGTGATCTGCAATCAGCTTCTGGCGCAGGCGCTGCTGCCGGGGATGAAGGCGCGCGGGTACGGGCGGATCATCAACATCATTTCGACGTCGGTGAAGGAGGCGATCCCGGGGCTGGGGGTCTCGAACACGATCCGCGCCGCAGTGGCGAACTGGGCGAAGACTTGGGCGATGGAGGTCGCACCGCTGGGCATCACGGTGAACAACGTGCTTCCCGGGTACACGGACACGGCGAGGCTTCAGTCGCTGATCGAGGCCCGGGCGAAGCATGAGGGAACGTCGCCCGCCCAGGTGGCGGAGGCGATGCGGGCGCGGATTCCGATGGGTCGCTTTGCGAAGGCGCGGGAGATCGCGGCGGCGGTGACGTTCCTCGCGTCGCCGGACGCAAGCTACGTGACCGGAACCAACCTGACGGTGGACGGGGGACGGACGGGTTCGTTGTAAGGCGCGTCGCCGTCAGAGGGGAAGGGACGGGAGTCGAACGCAATGACGCCGACGTGGACGATCGAACGAAGGATCCAGTTCGCCGAGACGGACATGGCTGGCGTGCTGCACTTCTCGAACTACTTCCGTCTGATGGAGGAGGTGGAGCATGCGTTCTTCCGGTCGATCGGATACGGCGTGGTCTGCGAATTGGACGGAATGACGGTGAGTTGGCCTCGGGTTTCGGCGACGTGCGAGTACTACGCGCCGCTGCGGTTCGAGGACGAGATACGGCTCGTGCTTCGCGTGACGCATGTGGGAAATAAGTCGCTGTCGTACGAAGTTGAGTTTGTTCGCGGGGCGGACCGGGTGGCGCAGGGCGAGATCACGGCGATCTGCTGCGCAACGGGGGAGAGCGGGACGTTCCGGTCGATCCCGATCCCCGACA
>BOJX01000229.1 GCA_016860685.1 Planctomycetota bacterium | reverse complement strand
CCAGCGCCGGGACGGACCGCAGCGCCTCCCTGTCGTCCGCGTAATGCCTCAGTGTCGCCTCCAGCGCTGCGAGCGTCAGTTTGTCCACGCGGAGCGCCCGCATCAGCGGATGCGCGGCGAGTCGATCCACGATCGCCCGCTTGCCGACGATCATGCCGCACTGCGGACCCCCGAAAAGCTTGTCTCCCGAGAAGCACACGAGGTCCGCCCCCGCGCGGATCGAGTCGCGCACGCACGGCTCCGGCGGCAATCCGTGCGCGGCCAGATCAACGATCGCACCGCTGCCCAGATCATCCACGCAAAGCAGCCCGGAAGCCCGCGCCAGCGCCGTCAATTCCGCCAGTGTCGCCTCCTCGCTGAACCCGACGATCCGGTAATTGCTCGGATGAACGCGGAGCACCAGCGCGGTCCGCTCCGTCGCCGCCGCCTCGTAATCCGCCGCACGCGTCCGGTTCGTCGTGCCGACTTCGCGCAGGATCGCCCCGCCCGCGCTCATAATCTGCGGCAGACGGAAGCTCCCGCCGATCTCGACGAGCTGCCCACGCGAGACGAGAACCTCGCGCCCTTGCGCCAGCACGTGCAGGATCAGATAAGTCGCCGCGGCGTTGTTGTTGACGACCAGCGCCGCCTCCGCGCCGGTCAACTCGGCGAGCCGCTCCGCCACGTGCGAAAGCCTCCGACCCCTTTGTCCGGTCGAGAGCTCGAACTCGAGATTGCAATACCCCGAGCCGATCTCCGCGATCGCTTCGATCGCCTCGGCGGACAAAGGCGCACGCCCCAGTCCTGTGTGCAGCACGATCCCGGTCGCGTTGATCACCCGCCGCAGCGACGGCATCGACCGGCGCGTCAGTTCCTCTTCCGCCAGCCCGACGACGTCCTCGACGTCCACGGCCGACGTCAACCGCCCCTGCAGAATCGCATCCCGGAACTGCTGAAGGGCGGCGCTCAGAGAGGTTTTCACCAGCGCGCCGGGGACGGCCTCGCTCCACTGTCGCACTTCCGGGTGCGCCAGCAGCACCGTCATCGACGGCAGTGTCGTCAGCAGATGATCCGCGCGGTCATTCATGCGGGTGATCGCTGGGTTGCGGGGTCGCCGTCATCTTGCCGTCTATGAAACACCCTGGTTTCCACGCCGCCGTAAAACCAAGCCGCGCCGTAAAGAAGCGGTCCCCCTTGCAGCGGGTCGTTGAGCCGCGCCGGCCCTTGTGATTGCCCCGTGAGGTCGAGGGGGCGGGCGCGGTCGTTCCGGTTGTCGATCGCAGGGATTGCAACGACTTCCTAACCCTCAGACGCCAGGCGCCTCACCTCTCCGTCCCGTCGCGTGAATCCGATCCGGTCCAGATGCTCCGCATACGGAACCCCGTATTTTCGGCTTGTGCCCAGCGCTTCCCGCAATTGAGACACTGTAATTCCGCCGCCGGATCGGATCATCCTCCCGACGGTCTCCTTTAACTCCGACACCCGCTCCGGCGGAAGGTACAACTGGTCCTGCACCTGAACAAGCTGGCCGGTCGCCACGGCGAACGTCGCCAGCCTCCCCCGCCGCTTCGCATCAACCGGCTCGCCGAACTGAATCTCATCCAGCATCGGCGGGGAGAACCCGCCTTTCTCCACCGCGGCTACCATCGCCGACAGAACCCGCTCATCCGCCCGGCTTAGCGCAGGGGCGAACTCCGCGAGGCACACGAAGCGCCCGAGCGTCCGCACCCGTCCCGATCGTGTCAGGCGTGCGAGCAACACTTTCCCCAGTCCCGGCGCGAACCGCCGGTCCAGCCACCCCGCCACCGCATCCGCCGCGCGACCCGGGGCGTCCGGCTGATCCTTGTGAAACCGGGACATCCACGCGACCAGCCGACCCTCCACGTCCGTCAGCAGCGACGGCACGACGTGCAGGGTTGTCCCTTCCAGCGCCACGCGCCGCCCGCGCGCCTCGAGATCCGCGTAGACTGACGGCAGTGTCTCAAGCTCGATTCCCGTCGCCGCGCACACGGAAAGGTCCGTCGGCTCGACGAAACCGGCGTCGCGCAGATGGACTTCGAGCCGGTCCGCGGGATCCGCGCTTTCCAGTTGCGCCAGCGCGGCGCGCTCCTGCTCGATCTCGCCCCGCCTCCGGCGTCCGACGGGCCGCAAAACGACCCCCCCGCCGAGCGTCCGCGCCGCATTCTCATCCCGAAGGATGAACCGCTGTCCGTGCGCCGCAGACAGAGGTTCGCCGCAACGCAACTGCGCATATGTACTCTCGCCCGGCGCCAGCGTTCCGCCCCCCAGCAGCGCCAGCCGCACCGCCGCTTCACGCGTACCGATGCAAAGCCGCACCCGGGTCGCGGAGCGCAATCCCTCGTTGCGTCCGGACAGGCAGCGAACGCGGACGTCCAGCACGCGCGACGGCCGCAGATACCCCGGCGTCGCCAGCTCGCAGCCCCGGTCCACCGCCTCGCGCTCGACGCCGGTGAGGTTCAGCGCGGCCCGCGTTCCTCCGGACAGCGCCTCGGCCTCATCCCCGTGACTTTGCAATTGTCGCACACGGCACCGCGCCCCGGAGGGCATCGCCTCCAGTTCGTCTCCGCGCATC
>BOJX01000228.1 GCA_016860685.1 Planctomycetota bacterium | reverse complement strand
AGGAACACGGCCTGCAGGAAGTAGGGATACAGGTAACTGATACGGTCCAGCTCGAACTGGTGGGCGATGAGCTGGACGAAAAGGAAACCGCCGGTCAGGATCGTCAGCCCCCAGAAGACGCGCGCCCCGCGTGTCCCCTGAAGAAAACGCAGCACCAGGTAAACCACCGTGCCGATGAGCGCCAGCTCGACGCTGATCGTCCAGATGTTGTAGGCGGACGTTCCGAAACGAGAGATATACCGCGCCACGCGGTCCAGCAGGTCGAACTCAGCGAGAAGATGAACGCTCGGCTGCACGGTTCCACCCGATCCCGTCCTGACGCGGTATACGGTGCATCTCGACGCAATCCCCGGAGGCGGCCGTTCGTCGGCGCGGCGCCCGGCCGGCGGCGACGCCGGCTTCGTCCGGGGGCGGCGAAGATAACACAGATCGGCGGTTCCCTCAATTTACGAGGCGGAAGCGGCGGTCGCGCAACGTTCACTCAGCGCGTCGCGCGAAGGTCCGGTCGCGGGATGCTGACGGCCAGCCAGCAGCGCCAGTTCGACTTCGCCAGCGGTGCATCCGAGAAGCGCGGCCGCCTCCCGCGGCGTTCGCCCTTCCCCGGTCAGTTCGGCGGCCTGCGCCCTCAAAAGCTCTCGCGTCAGCGCCGTCGCCTTGCTCGACAGCAGCGCCGGACCAGACCCACCGCACGCTCCTTCCGACTCGACGACGGTCCCTTCCGCCCGCACTGTCCCACCGGCGCGGCGAAATGACGATTGCAGAAGCGCCATCAGGCTGCGGATTTCGCCTTGCGCCTCCCGCACGTAGCGATCGCAGCGCAACAGCGCCTCCGCGTCGTATTCGGCGATCGCTTCCGGCGCCGTCCGATGCTCGCGCGCCTCGGAACGTGTGATCGCCTTCTCCGTCGCCGAGCGCGACTTGCGACGATGCGACCGCAGCACGAAGAAGACCAGCGCCAACCCGGCGAAAAAGATGAACAACTGCCAAGGCGTCATCGCGGCGAGCAGGGGCTCTGTGACTCCCGGCGGCAGACATGAATCCGACATGCAACGCTCCTTGTCGGCCTACGTCGGCGTCATCACTCTCCAGACCCGCCGGGCGACCACGCCTTCACCGCGGCGAGGATCACCTCGCGTAACGGCGTGCCCGTCCGGATCGCGGCCTCTCGGCAGTCTTCGTATTCCGGCGACGCCTGCGTGCCTCCCGGACCCTCCGCGACCTTCATCCGGATCGGTCCGAAGCGCGTCCGGACCGTCTCGAACCGCCGCGGCAGCACCCGGCGCTGCATCGTCGTCCGTCGCACGCCCAGCGTCGGCGTCTCGCGGAACAACGTCTCTTCGCATGCCGCCGCTCGCTGCGGTTCGCACAGCACGCAGAGCATCACCCCGCTGCGGCCTTTCTTCATCTGTATCGGCACGGAGTAAACATCGAGTCCACCGGCCTCCAGCAGGCGCTCGGCCGCATACGCCAGCACCTGCGGCGAGGCGTCGTCGAGGTTGGCCTCGAGGACGACGACCTCGTCCGCCGCCACCCCGTCCGCTTCCCCGACCAGCACGCGCATCACGTTCGCCCGGTTCGGAAGATCACGTCCTCCCGCGCCGACGCCGATCGCATCAAGGCGCATCGCGGGCGCCGGACCGAATGCAGAGGTCAGCGTCGTCAGCAGCGCCGCCCCCGTCGGCGTCGTCAGCTCCGCTTCGATGTCCACGTTCGCCAACGCCGCGCCGCGCAGCAGCTCCGCCGTCGCCGGCGCGGGGACCGGCATCACGCCGTGATCGCAGACGATCGACCCTCGCCCCGTCGGGATCGGTGAGCACACGACGCGATCCACCTTCAGATAGTCCAGGCAGAATGACGCCAGCGCCACATCGAGGATCGCGTCGATCGCGCCAACTTCATGAAAATGCACTTTCTCGATCGTCGTTCCGTGAACCCCGGCCTCCGCCTCCGCCAACCGGCGGAAGACGGCCTTCGCGCGATCGCGCACGCCGGCGTTCAGCGCCGCAGCGTCGAGGATCTTCTCGACGTGATGAAGGTGGCGATGCGGCTGCGGTGTCCCCGTGTCCAGCTCGACGACGAACCGCGCGGCCGCCAGCCCCTTCCGCTTCACACGCTCGAAGCGCAAGCTGAACCCGGTCACGCCCAACCCGTCCGCCGCCTCGCGCAACGCCGCCTCCGGAACTCCCGCATCGGACAGCGCCGCCACGATCATGTCGCCGGCCGCCCCGCTGAAACAATCAAAATATGCGATGCGCATCTTCCCCTCCGCCGTTTGCGGGCAACCTCCTTGAAGCCCGCCTGCCGCATCCGTTCCGAAGCGCGGACCCGCGCCAGAGACGCAGAGCGCTCACGCCTCGGGGAGGCTTCTCCGGATTCCGACCCGCGCACCGGATCAGCTTTGCACCGCCTTGGCGGACGCCGATGCCGCTCGCACCAGCGGTGCGCGCAGCATGTCGGGGATCGGGATCGACCGGAACGTCCCGCTCTCCCCCGTTGCGCAGCAGATCGCCGTGATCTCGCCCTGCGCCACCCGGTCCGCCCCGCGAACAAACTCAACTTCGTACGACAGCGACTTATT
>BOJX01000227.1 GCA_016860685.1 Planctomycetota bacterium | reverse complement strand
TCGGTGATGTCCTCCGGATAGTCAGGGCATTGCAGTTTCGGAACCTTGCCGAACTGCGGCGCATAAAGTTGCAGCCGATCAATCTCGTAGCCGATCATCTCGACGATCATGACCGCCCAGGGAAACTCGTCCTGTCCGCCGTCGATGTCCTTCGGAAGGAAGTCGTTGAACTCGTTCCCGTACATCGCCAGCGCATGCCCCAGATCGCGCAGGTTCGACGTGCAGACGATGGCCCGCGCCTGACGGCGGGACCGGTGAAGCGAGGGCAGGAGGATCGAGATCAACAGGGCGATGATCGCGATCACCACGAGCAATTCGATCAGCGTGAACCCACGCGCGCGTCGAGCGCCCGGCAGCAGCGTCATGGCAAGATCCTCCATCTCCGGCGAGGCCGCGGTTCCCCGATCCTTCGCTTGTACGGGAACCCCTCGGAAGATTCAAGCTTTTTTCGCCGGGATTTCATTCCGGCGGCTCCTTTGCCGCTTCGGAAAGGTTCGTTCCGGCGTTCAACGGATGGCGTGCACCCAGAGGATTCCGGTGCTTCCGCCGGAGGGGTCCGCGTAAGGGAGGATACGGCCTCCGGCGACCTCGAGAGGCTCCCCGTCCCGGGCGATCGAGTGTCCGACGACCAGCCCGAGCACGCCGCCCATCACCACGTCGCTGAAATAATGCTCCTCATCTTCCAGCCGCGTGTACCCGACCAGCGCGCCAAGCCCGTAAAGCGGAACCCCCACCCAGGGTCCGTACTCCTCGTGCAGGACGGAGGCGACGGCGAAGGTGCTCGCGGTGTGCCCGCTGGGGAACGAGCCGAACTCTCCGTTGGGGACGTCGTCCCAGGTCGCCGCTTTGCCGACGATGACCGTCGCCCCGGTCAGCGCCAAGGCCCGGAAGAGTTTTGTGCTCACTTCGTAGGTGCGGTCGTCCTGTTGCTGGTGTCCTACGAGGTAGAAAATTCCCGCCACGCCGAAGTGCAGACCGGGGTTTCCGAGGGCGCCGAAGGCGTCGCGCCAGTCCTCCTTGAACGTCCGGTGGGTTCTGAAAGAGTTCTCGACCGTGTCGTCCACGTCGGTGGCTTGCAGCGTCAGCGACGCGCCGTAGGTCAGACCGAGAATGACGAGATTCGTGCGGTCGGTGTAGACCTGCTTCGTGTCCTCCCAGAAAACGCCCGGGAATTCCTGAATATCCCGCATGATCGTCTCGCCCAGACCCGGCAGGGGCCGGCGCGCCGGCGTGGACGGCGTGGACGGCGGGAGGGTCGGATCGCCCGCGTCGTCCTGCGAGTCGCCCAGATCGCTGATCATGAGGTCGTGCGAGCGCTCGATGCCGAAACCCGCCGGAACGGATGTGCGGCTCGCCCGGACCCGCATCCCTGCAAGATGCTCAACGCGCGCGGCGTCCGGACGGCCCGTGCCCGTAACGGGAAAAGAGGCCTGAGCCAACGTCGAGATCGAACGCGCCGGTTCAGCGTTTCGGTCCGGGGCGTTGGAGCACCCTCCGATTCCCAGGACCGAGATCGCCGTCACCAACCCCGCACGATTGAATTTGAACATACTCGCCGACGAGCCTCCTTCCGCGATGGAGATGTTGCGACTCCGCATATCGCTTCGGCTTTACCTGCGCGGAAATCTTGACGTAGTCCGCGGAGACGTGCCACGCGCAACCGCCGGGGGGAGTGCTGAGCCGGAGTCGGATCATGCCCGAAGTCATGAACCATCGCCGCTTCAAGAACAATGTTGATTAACGCAAACGCAGAAAAAACAGGCTTTCGTAGGGCGTGCTTAAGTTATTCTTTTGCGATCGCAAAAAACAGAGGGTGTCAATATTTGTCTTGCCTCTCCGGAGGAAGCGGCGCATAATAAATCCCGTGAATCCTTGCCGCGCGTGGCTTGTTGGTCCTCCCCCTGAAAAGAACCAGTGACCGGAACTGCGGTGCGGTGATCGCCGCGTCGGTGAGCTGCGCCCGTGCATGACGAATGCGAGTCTTCAGGAGTTTTTAATGATCCCCGCAACGAACTGCGCGAGTGACCGGAGATAGGCGTTGCTCGGGTCGGTTCTGCGGAGGGATCAAGGGGTCGTGGTGGTCATTTTATGTTGGAGGAACATCGAGATGGTCGGTTTGCTGGGGATTGCGGTTTGTATTTCGATGGCGGCGGCGCCGCCGGGCGGTCCGGTGCTGGCGGGGGGCGCGGTCAAGTTGACGCCGACCGTCGAAGGGGTGGACCTGTCTGAGTTCTTTACGGCGTGGTCCACGCAGACCCCCGATCTGCCTGGGGATTCGGGAATGCCTTTTGCCGTCGAGCTGGAACTGGGCGGCGGGAGGTACACGCTGGTGCTGGATCCGTTCTCGGTGCGTGCAGAGGGTTTCCAGGCGCTGGTGGTCCGCGACGGAGAGCTGGTCGAGGTTCCGGTCGAGGCGCCGAAGACCTACCGCGGGTACGTGGAGGGTCTGCCCGGCAGCATCGCCGGCGGCTCGTACTATGACGGGCAGTTGCGTCTCGTGATCGAGATGGGCGATCTCGGCAGCTACGGCGTTCAGCCGGTCGCTGACTTCGTGCCGGGCGTGAATGCGTCGCTCCACGTAGCGTATGCGGCGACGG
>BOJX01000226.1 GCA_016860685.1 Planctomycetota bacterium | reverse complement strand
TCGCGGACAGCGCGGCGGTCAGCGCCGCGTGACGGCGCAGGCGCTCGATGTACGGCGCGCCGAGGAGAATCCAGAGGAAGCACGGCGCAAACGTCGTCCACGTCGTGACGCCCGCGCCGAGCGTCGCCATCGTCAGCGGCGACGCCCCACCGGAGGTCAACGCCCCGCCGGAGGGCAACGCTCCGCCCACGTCTCCGCCGCCACCGCCATGCCAGCCGCCGAGGAACCCGACCCACTGCACGACCAGAATGAGCGGTCCGGGCGTCGTCTCCGCCAGCCCCAGGCCGTCGAGCATCTGCGCGGCGGTCAGCCACCCCTCGCGCTCCACCGCGTGCTGCGCGACGTAGGGCAGGACGGCGTAGGCGCCGCCGAAGGTGACCATCGCGGCCTTGCTGAAGAAGACGCCTTCGCGGACCAGGAGGTGATCGCGCCCGCCGATCGCCGCCGCGATCAGGACCGGCGTCCACCAGATCGCGCCGCAGACGAGGATGACGCGCAGCGCCCGGCGGATCGAAGCCGTCGCGTAGTCGTGCAGCGCCGTGTCGTCGTCGATCACGGCGCGCGGATGCGGCGCCAGCTCGCCGGCGGACTTCGACGCCCCGTGCCCGCGAAGGACGACGAACTTGTCCGGGCGGACGCGCGCCCCCAGCAGGCCGATCACGCCCGCGCCAAGGATGATCGCCGGGAAGGGCGCCTTGAAAACGTAGATCGAAATGAACGACAGCGCCGCCAGCGCCGCCATCACCTCGTTCTTCAGCGCCTTGCTCCCGATGCGCCACACCGCCATCGCCACCACGGCGATCACCGCGGGCTTCAGGCCGTAAAACACGGACTCGACCCAACCGACGTTTCCGAACGTGACGTAAACGTACGAAAGCAGCCACAACAACGCGGCGCCCGGCAGGACAAAGAGCACGCCCGCGACGATTCCGCCCCACGTGCGATGCAGCAGCCAGCCGATGTAGGTCGCAAGCTGCTGCGCCTCCGGACCGGGCAGCAACATGCAGAAGTTCAGGGCGTGCAGGAAGCGGGACTCGCTGATCCACCGTCGGCGCTCGACCAGCTCCTCATGCATGACCGCGATCTGCCCGGTCGGTCCGCCGAAGCTGATGAACCCGAGCTTCAGCCAGAAGAGCAGCGCCTGCACAAAGGACGGATGCGCGGGAGCGTCGCCCGCCCGCGCCGCGCCGCCGTCCGCAGGATCGATCGAGGCGGCGGGCGTCGAGCCTTGAGGGTCGTGCATATCGGCGGCGAGCTTGCAGGACGAGCGCGCCAATGTCAAACCGAACAGAGGGGCAAGATCATCGCGGAGAGAAAGCGGAGAATCCGCTTTCTCGAAGGTGACGCCTCGCGCGGCGCCGGGGGCGAAGTGCAAGGCGAGACACGACGCGGCGGACCTGGTGCGGCTTCCTTCGACCGAAGAGGGTCGCCTACCGACCTCGGCTGTTGCAGCCCCTGGCGAGGATCTCCCGGAAGAGCTTCTCATCGGCGTCATCCACGACGTCGTCGCCGGTCAGATCGGCCTCGCAGCGCTTCTCGGCGAACGCGGCGTCAAAGAGCCGCACGTCCTCGTCGTCCAGCTCGCCGTTGAGGTTCAGGTCGCCGGAACAATAGATAGTAATCTTGCGTAAATAACAGTTCTGCCGCGTCCAGTTCCCCTGCTCGTCCTGGACCAGGGCGATATACGCGGGGTAGACCAGCGGCGTGGGGCTGGTCATGCCGGGCGGAGCGGCGACCATGTTGTGGTAGTCCCCGAGGAACAGACCGGGAAGGTCGTTCAGGCGGAAGGACGCGGGCGTGAGGCGCTCCTGCTGGATCGCTTGCTGCGGCGTGCCGTAGCCCGTGATGCGCACGTAATACAGATCCATCCAATGCACGTCGTCGGTGAGGTCAGGGTCGTGGCGGTTGTCATAAAACACAAGGTTGACCCCGCCGCACGAATCCACCGCGATCGACGGCATCGCCTGATCCGGACCCTTCACGCCGCCCGGTTGACCGGTCAGGAGTTCGTCGGTGAGATGTACTACGTCCAGCAGCGGGAAGATAACACCATCGCCATTGTCAGAGCCACGAGAGACATATATGTCCGTATTGAGATTATCCTGAAACGATCCCGGAACATGGCGGGCGTAGAAGGCCACGTAGAGGTCATCGTTGTCCGGATCGACGGCGATGGCCGGCGCGCACTGCCGACGATCCATAGCGTACGGCGAATCCCCGCGGAAGTTGCCGGAATCGCTCACCTGGATCTGTGTGGGCTGGATGTTCGAACCTTTGGCAACCAAAACTGGGGTTTCATCGTCGGGCTTCCAGTCCAGGTCGGGGTGGGGCGCGTCAGCGTAGGCCACGTGCGGCAACCCGCCGTTGTATTCCCACTGGTACTGCTGTCCCGTCTTCTTTTCGTCACGGGTGACGACGACGATCCGACCCGTGGACAGAATGACCGGGATCGACCCCCAACCCTCCCACTCCGGACCGCTGTGGTTGTCGAAGGGCTGCACCCGGTCCGTCACCCACGGACAAATACCGGGTGGGTTTCCGCACGAACTCCACATGGCGTGATCGGGTCCGCCCTGATAGCGGCTGGCCAGAAGCGCCACAAGGT
>BOJX01000225.1 GCA_016860685.1 Planctomycetota bacterium | reverse complement strand
TGGCGGAGGCGGGCGGGTTAAGCGCGTACTTCCTGCCGCGATGCGCTTCGTTCAAGGTGGAGTGGACGTTCGAGGACGCGGCGGGGGTGTTGAAGTCCGGGGACCACGTGGTGTGGTTCGATAGCTGGATGCAGGATTCCCGGGATGATGCGCAGAAGGTGAGCCTGTTCCGGACACTGGAGCAGGAGGAAGAATACTACCGGGCGCGGCGTGACGCGAACCGGGCGAAGGCGTTCCGCGAACTGCATGATTCGCTGTGGTCGATCGCCCGCCCGCGGTTTGACCCGGGGTGCTTCGGCGGAGACGTCGCGTACGTGGGGATCGGGTGGTTCCCGCGGACGATTCCGCTGGACTGCAACGGGAACGTGCTGGGGGCGGCGACGCCGGATCCGTTTTATCCGACGGCGCTGCGGATCACGGTGGACGTGGTGGATGATCTGAACCGCCTCGACAAACCGATCCGGCATGTGATGGTGATTCCGGTGGGGAGATAGGCAACAGGCAGAAGTGCAATCGGGCAGGGGCGCACTGGACACGTACGAACGGAAGATGCGATATGACGCGACGGGATGACAAAGTGAGGCGCGGAGGAGTGCGAGGCGGCATCGCGGCGCGGGGCGGAAGCGTCGGGCGGCGTGGTTCGTCGCGGCGTGAGGGCGTGGCGCTGGTGGTGGTCGTCGCGCTGCTGGGGATTCTCTTTGTCGTCGGCGTGGTGTTCCTGCGGTCGATGCGCTTCGAGACGAACAACCTGGCGTCGCAGCAGAAGCGGGTGGACCGGGAGTCGGCGATCGCATCGGTGATGAACGTCGTGTCGGATGTTCTGGTCGAGGGGGTGGTGGGGCAGGGCGGGGCGCCGTATGCGTCGAGCCAGATGAACGGCCTGCTGGACGGGAGCGGCCGGCCGATCCGTCCGACTTACGGCGAAGTTTTCGGCGTACACACGCTTTTCGGGCAGGCGGATGCGGAGGCGGTTGATCCGGCGAACCCGTACCAGGGGAGCCGGGCGTTCGTGATTTCCAGCGACGTGGAGCGGATCGTCAGCGGGGCGCCCTTCGTGCGTCCGCCGAGCCGCGGCAATCCGGACATGCGGACGGTGCTGACGGCGCCGGCGACGGATTATGACAACGACGGGGCGATTACGTCAGCGGACTGGGTGATCGACGGGGAGGACGCGAACGGCAATCCGATCAAGCTGTGGCAGGACGGATATATTGCGATCTTCGGCGGGACTCCGGTGGCAGACGGCGTGGCGGACTGGGCGGATGCGGACGGGGACGGGGTCAACGACGCGCGGTCGGTGTCGCTGCGAGCGTTCGGGCTTGCGGAGGAGGAGATCCGGGCGCTGGCGCGGGAGGTGAACGAGCCGCTGAATATGAATGCGGATCCGTCGCTGGCGCTGAAGGTGGTGGATCACGGGGCGATGGTCAACCTGAACTGGTCGCATCCGCTGCTGGTGAACACGATCCTGACGAACGACTACAAAGCCCGCCCGTCGAACTGGAGCGGACAGCTTTCGCGCGAGTACTCGGCGACGACGGAGGAGCCGGTGCTGCGGCGTCGCGGGGGGTTGATCCCGCCGCGTCAGCTTCCGGTGACGAAGCTGCACGGGAACCCGTTTGTGCTGGACAGCGGAGAGCTGACGGACAAGCTGCTGGTGCAGTACCCGGCGCTGGGGGCGGGGCAGTGGCATTGGTGGACGCTGCGCTTCAACGAGGACTTCGACGGGACGGGCGATGCGTGGTTGTACAACGTGATGTCGACGCGCGGAACGGCGACGGACCCAGGCTCGGGCGGCTGGTATGACCGTCGGCGGCACTTGACGACGGTCAGTCACGACGATCTTTTCGCGCGGGGCGTGGAGCTTTCCGGCGGGCGCGACCTTCAGGACCGCATGCGCCGGCTTTACCTTCAGAACCGCAACAGCAGCGATCCGCTGGTGCTCAGCAGCCTGCCGTTCCTGAAGTTCTACCAGTACCCGTGCGTGGACGTGGATGACGACGGGGCGGCGGACGTGAATTCGTGTCCCGATTTCGACGGGGACGGGGTGACGGAGCTGACGGTGGCGGGGCGGCTGATGCTGTCGCTGCCGTGGATCGAGGACGTGCTGCTGGACCCGGTGGACGGGATCAACGGGTTCCGGACGGATTACGCGCATCCGAGCGTGCAGACGGCGATCGGGCTGATCCAGGCGAACTTCACGGCGATGCTGCTGAATCATGCGACCGGTCCGGACACCAACGGCGACGGTCTGCCGGACCAGCTTGCGGAGTTTTTCCGGGGCAACGTGAATTTCGAGGGCGTGCCGCAGATCGGGGACGTGGACGGCAGTGGGATGGTGGACCGGTTTGACCTGATCGCGGTGCTGGCGGCGTCGCTGACGGCGAACCTCATCGACTACGCGGACCAGGACGTGGACCACCTGATCCAGGACGGCCTGGGACGGTACGTTCCGGATTATGAGAATTATGAGTACGACGATCCGTCGACGCCGGTTCCGATCCGGGTGAGCAACCCGACGTCGGGTCGGTTCGGCCAGGTCGCCACCTACGTGGACATCTTCGGGCAGCAGCAGATCGAGAGTGTCTACGGCGTCGAGCGTCAGCCGTATATCACGGAAGTGGTGGCGATG
>BOJX01000224.1 GCA_016860685.1 Planctomycetota bacterium | reverse complement strand
GCGGAAAGGAAAACCTCCAACCCGCATCCGATCAGCACAGTGGCCGGAACCGCCAAGAAAACAAGATTCCTTGTATACCCCGCCGACCCCCCTGCCGCCGTCACACCGATGATGACCAGTCCGCATCCCAGCAGCGCCGCCAGCCACCACCGATGATCCCCGCGCGCCAGAACCCAGATGCCCGCCGCCCCCGCCGGCAGCAACCACGCCGCTCCCCCCAGCACGTCGCGCAAAAACGCCGAGGCAAACGCCGTGGCATCCGCCCACGTCCGCAGCCGGTCGCCCATGTCAGACGCCAATTCGGTCAATGATTCCGCCCGGTCCAGCGCATACAACCCGACAAACCCGGCGACGACTCCGAAAACCAGCCGGAACGTCGCGCGATGCGCCTTCGACTTCCGGCTCAGCCTTTGCAACGGAATCACGTCGCACGCCGCCAGCAGCACCGGCGCCGTCCAATACACCCACGTCGTAATCACCGTCGCCGCCGTCTGCACCGAGACCGCAGTCAGAAAAGCAATCCGTCCGGCCGACCGAGGCTGCCTGCGCGCCGCCTCCACCGCGATGCACAGCAGCGCCGCAGCCGCGGTCGTCTCGCTGTACCCGCGCGCCTGCGCCGCGTAAACCGACGCCAGCGGAGACAGCGCGAAGACCAGTGCGCAAAGACACCCGGCGCGAGCTCTTCCACCTACCTGCGCGCCGATCACACCGACGCACGCGATGGCGATCAGCGACCAAAACCACGGCATGAACCGCGCCGCCAGCATCGAGTACCCGGCTGCGTGAAAACCAATGTGGGCCCAGAACGACGCAAGCGGTTGCACCGATGCAGGCGTCGTGGGCGGCTTGAGCGCTCGGACGATACCGTGTCGGAACGTGTACATCGTCGGCGAGAACGCACGTGCCGCCGCCTCGTTCGCCGCCTGTCCCGCAAGCCCGGTCCGCTGCACAACCGCCGGCAGTTCGTCGCACCGCCACGACCGGTCGCGGGCATGCTCCCAGCGCTGTCCCGCCACGGCGGCAACAACACAAAGCGTCAGAACCGCAACGTAGCCTGATCCAACGTGGACGAAGATCCGCGGGCGAGGTTCCCCGTCTGCGCGAAGTTCTCCCCGCAACAGGTTCTCCACCGAAGTCGTCGATGCCGCCACGTTCAACCCTTGTCGTATGCGCTTTCCCCGCTCCGGACAGCCCGGAAGCGCAGACATCACGTTTATCGACGAGGGCTTCGCCCCGACTGAACTGCGATCCGTCCTGGGGGATCGACCGCGGAATCAGGTCGAGACGGCGGCAACAGGGACGGTCAGAGGCTTAAACGTTCATGTCGCGGCGGCGGGGGTTCGCCGGTGTTGCAGCGCCGCTTGAGCGTCGCTCATGTCCTGCGCCGTCGGCGCCCGCCCGGTGTCCATCATGCGGGCGAAACAATCGAAAAGGTAGGTTGCGTCATGCGGTCCGGGGCTTGCTTCCGGGTGATACTGAACCGCCAGCAGCGCCTCACCCGCATGTGTAAACCCTTCCAGCGTTCGGTCGTTGAGATTGACGTGTGTGACCGTCGCCCCGGACGATTCGATCGAACTCGCCTCCACCGCGAACCCGTGATTCTGCGAGGTGATCTCGACCCGCCCCGTCCCCACGTTCAGAACCGGTTGATTCGCGCCGCGATGTCCGAACTTCAGTTTGAAGCTGCGCCCTCCCAGCGCAAGCCCGAGAAGTTGATGCCCGAGACAGATTCCGAACATCGGAACGCGACCGCGCAACGCCTTCAGCAGCGCGATCGCGTACGTCACCGCCGCCGGATCTCCCGGCCCGTTGCTGACGAATACGCCGTCCGGCCGCGATTCCAGCACTTCCTCGACCGACGCCGTCGGCGGGAGAACCCGCACCTCCGCGCCCACGTCCACCAGGTGTCGCAGAATGTTCCGCTTCATTCCGCAGTCGATCGCCACCACCCGCCGACGCTTCGATCCGGCGTTACGAGAGGGAACAAACGTCGCATCCAACCCTTCCGTCCAGAGCCCGGCGCCCCGAGGCATCACATCCTTGACCAGGTCCGCGCCGTCCATCGACGGCGCACCGCGTGCGAGCCGGACGCAGGTCTGAGGATCGCTTTCCTCCGTCGTCAGCACGCCGTTCATCGCACCCTGCACGCGCAGAAGCTTCGTCAGCGCCCGCGTGTCGATCCCCTCGATGCCGACCACCCCGTGCCGGTTGAGGTACTCATCCAGCGTTCGCGTCGCTCGGTAATTGCTCGCACGGCGCGCCGCTTCACGAACGACGAACCCGGACACCTGCGGCGTCGCGGATTCCACGTCCGCCTCGTTCACGCCGTAATTGCCGATGTGGGGGTACGTCATCGTCACGATCTGCCCGCGGTAGGACGGGTCGGTGAGGATCTCCTGATACCCGGTCAGCGCCGTATTGAACACGACTTCTCCGACGCGCGTCCCGGTCGCGCCGAAGGCGACGCCCGTGAACACCGTCCCGTCTTCCAACGCGAGGATGCAGCGCCCGCTCACTTCAGGAACGCCTCCAGCCGGTCCACCGCGGCATCAATCTGCGCCATCGACGTGGCGAACGACATGCGGATATGACGATCAGACCCGAATGCGCTTCCGGGGATCACCACCAGGTGC
>BOJX01000223.1 GCA_016860685.1 Planctomycetota bacterium | reverse complement strand
TCGCCCCGCGCAACGTCCCCCGGATGACGATCGGACCGCTGCACTCGATCACCACGTCGTCCACAGCCTCGACTACCTCATGCGCGCCGATCGTGAACGACTCCGCCACAATTCGCCCCGAAATCCGGCGCACGTTCTCCCCGTCGCCGCCCCGCCGCTGCTGCACCGCCCCACCCGGCGCCGCGGCCAGCACCGACGCACCCAGCAACGCGAAACCCAAGGAGGCCACCCCAGGCAGGAACAAGGACAGACACTTACGTGACATCACCATCTCCTTTCGAGGCTACAGGGAAGGGAAGGGAAGGGAAAGGAAGGGAAAGGAAGGGAAAGGAAGGGACCACGCGATCCCGAAACCGCATCCCTGTCAGGCGACCTTCCGCAACGCCTATACTGATAACATACCACGTCATCATCGGGCCGTCACGGAAATTCTCAGGATTTTTCCCCGGCCCGGGCGCAGAGCACGCCCCTCGGCGGTGCGGCGGTCGGTCAGCCTGTGCAAGATGCGGAACCCTGGGGCGGCACGCTACCACTCTCCCCAGTACGCATTCTGCAGCGCCGTCCACGCTTGAAGGTTGGCGTCGCTGTCGCGTTGAGGTTTTGATGAAGCGGGCCATAAGGACAGTCCGTGAGTCCTCATTTGACTCCAGCAGCACATTGTCAAGCTCGCCAGAGCTTGCGCTTACACCGGGAAATCGACGATCGAGGTGTTGCCCCGGAGAAATCCTCGAGACCGAGCTCGACTTTTGTCCTTTTCCGAGGGGTGGCTCCTTTGTTATGGCTTGCCCTTGGTGCGGATGCGATCCCTCGCGAACTCCAGTGTCGGACGGACCCATCGGATGTTGGATTCCGTTTGGAGTTGAAGTTCGATGAACTCCAAGGTGGCTGTATCCGCCGGCGGCGAAGCTTCGATCAGGCTCAGTATGAGTCTGGTCTTTATGATCGCGTCGGTCTCCTTGTCGATCATGCTCCTCAGTGACGAAAGCATCTTGTCGCCGCAGCGCCTGAGGCCTGCTGCAAGAGCATGACGAATAAGCAGATCGTTGGGGGATGTCGAGAGATGATCATTAAAGATCTGCATGGCTTCCGAAGGAGACCATTCGGTTATGTTCTCGATTCTCGAAGCAACCATGTTGTAAGTCGCCCACTTGGGATCCATCGAAGAACTTCTGTAATCCGCCAAGGCTTCGGCGGCTGCTGAGGCCGGGGGCTGCTTCTGCTCAACCGTCGGGTCTGCCAGGTGACGGTGGTACCGCACGCGCCCGACCCAAGCCGGCGCGCCCAATCCCAGAGGTTCAATTTCATCGCAGAATGCGATGAACTCCTCCGTGTCGATGCGCACGCTCAGTATCTCAAGAGCCTCATCAGTCAATTCCCCGTCTACGCCTTCCCCCTTCTGCGAGCGCAGCAGCTCCATGATGCGATCCGTCGACCACTCGTAAATCGAAGATTCGCCGTCGGGTAGCGGAATCATCTCGTAGGCGCTGAGTCTGGACAGACTCACCTCCTCGAGAGAGGCGCCTTTCTCGAAACGAATGATGGCTGGAAAACGGCTGACGCCGAGCGCGCGATGAGCGGTCGACCGAACGCCGATCGGGAATTCTACGCGCAATTCCCCGATGAAGCGCCGAACGGCCTCTTCCTTTTCGGGAGTCACCCCCACCACGACCAAGTCCGACCTTGCCCTCGCGAGACGATTCAGGCGTTCGACGGATTCGCGAAGCTCGGCCTCATACTGGGCGGAGCGGTCCTTCGGCGGGCGTAGATGAAACAACAGCACCACCCATGGGCGTTCGTCCATGGGCCGGATGGCAAGCCCGTTAAGCCACGATTCTGCACGAAGCTCCACTGGACGCGCCGGAGACTGGCGGTCGGATGGGGAGCATCGAGCCGCACCTTCGACAAAACCTAGCCCAGCCCAGGTGATCAGGAACAACACTCCCATCAGGGTGGGCAAGACTCCAATTCTGGGCATTGAATAATTTCCCTCCTGTGTTTGCAATCAAATCGGGAATCCTGGCACAACTTTATTAATGGGGTCATCAAATAGGTTACACTCCGAAGTTCTCGCATCGTTGAGTCCTGCGGGAATCTCTGCCTCACGGCGATGCGAGATGTAAACTATTTGATGACCGGGTTAATAACAGCCGCTTGAACTCGTGTGCGCCTGAAAAAAACACAAACAAACCCAAGGATATTGATATCCCCCGGCCTGTCACTGATGACACCTAGACCCCATCCAACCCATCCCGCTACGATGCAACCACCAAGCTTCTTTCGACAAAACTCTGGACGCCAATGGAGCTCCGTCCCGTTGATGCGAGCTCATCTCAACCTGTCGGCCACTCGGTATCGCACCATTGCTGGCACTCGGCAAGCTTACCCGGAGGAAGCAACCCGCAACAGGTCATGCACGCGGCCTTGGTGTTACAACAACGACTGCACGAGTCGGCGTTCTTCGGCGGAGTCGGAGGACCGCATCCGTCTCCCGGAAGACACGTCGGCGCGGATTGCGCTAGTGTGCTGAACGGGCATGCCATGACGACAACCGCGGCCGATATGAGGAGGACACGCAAATACATGCAAGTGACTCCAAAACAGGGAAGGGAAGGGAAGGGAAGGGAAGGGAAGGGAAGGGA
>BOJX01000222.1 GCA_016860685.1 Planctomycetota bacterium | reverse complement strand
GGAAGCTCGTCTGCGAGGCGAGCGTCCACTGAATTGCGCCGCCGACCGCCAGCAGGACCGCAAGCACCCGCTCCGTGCTGAACACGCGGTCGGCGAACTGCCCGGCGATGAAGGGGGCGCAGATCGCGCCGATCGACCCCCCCAGCCCGAGAATCCAGCCCACCTGGCGGCCGTTGAACCCCAGTCCGCCGTCGGACACGGGCGCGCCCAGCAGCCTTGCGGCGACGGGCAGCCACGCGCCCCAGACCGCATACTGGAGCAGCATCATCCCCGCCAGGCGAATGTAGATGTCCACGCGCATTCAGGTGACGCTCTGAAACCGCCGCGCCGGTCCGCGACCGGACACCGGGTGGCAGTAGAGCCGACGCGGGGGAGCAGAGCAAGACGGGGTTCCGCGGCGACCGCGGAGCAACGGCGTTCTGTGTCTGATGATCCGACAATCCGGCGATCCGTCGCGGCCGAGGATCGTGCGTTGCGGGAAGGATCAGGCGCGGCCGCTGATTGCGGCGGCGATCGGGTTCACCATCTGGGGCACCACGAAATCCGCCGCCAGTTCGTCCGCCAGATCGTACAATCGCGCCTGCACCGAGGCGGGAGACTCCAGCTTCGTCACGCCCCAGTATTGCCGGGCGGTCAGATAGATGCTGATCGGCTGAGGCTCGTACTCCCCGGCGCGGATCTCGAATGTGTTCGTGCGCGACTTGATCTCGACGTAGGCCTGAAGGTCGCACTCCGGCGTGATCGAGATGCCCAGGTACGGCTGGGCGTCGAGCACGTGCGCCGCCCGGTGGGAATACAGCAGGCCGCCGAGCGGATGATCCCGCCAGAGGGTATCCGCCAGAAGCTGGTCGTGATTACCGTGGTATTCGAGATCGAATCCGTAAATGACGTCCATGTGGTCGAAGTCCAGCTCGCTGAACGTCAGGTGATAGGGCGCCTGCTGGAGAATGAAGTCGGCGAAGCGGCGGACGCTGTCGGCGTCCGGGGGGTCGTACATGCCGAAGCGCAGACTGGCGGGATCCAGCCTCAACCAGCGGCGACCGGACGAGGACGACCGGTCGCCCTCGAGGACGAGGCTGCCGTCCTCGCGGCGGCGGAAGCGCGACAGGTCCGGGAACTCCTTGCGGAGGCGGTCGAAGAAGTGCAGCACCGTCTCGCGCTCGAGCGGCATGTCGAGCTTGAGGAACAGTCGCGTGGTAACGTAGAACTCATCGCAGATCGCGCCAAGCCTAGCGCTCATCGAGTGCTTCTCCGGACAACCGGTCGACGGACTTCCGCCACTCCTATTATCGGGCAGGCGGGCGGCAAATTCAATTGTTGTCTTGACGCCTCCCCACGCGGCGCAGCGCAACCGCATTCTGACTTCGAATCCGGGTGGCATGACCTGGTGTACTCGCCTGGCCCTGCTACGGGAGCAGAAAGCCCGTTCCTTCCGGACACGGGTCCGCGGCTGCGGACCCGTGCCGCCCGACGTGCCGGCAGATCTCAGAATGCGGTTGCCCTGCTACGCGGCGGCCCCCTCGGGAGTCGTAATGCCGAACCTCGGACGTAGGGTTGCACTTTCCTTTGCCGCGCCGACACTTATTCGGCGGGCGGGGGACGCCGGGACGGGGACATCGCGTGACCGCAGACGACAGCAAAACCCTGGTTCTTTCCACGACGTCGGAGCGGAAGCTGCGCGTCGTTTTCGCGCTGCTGCTATTCTCGGCGTTCGCGGCTTACTTCCTTTATGACGGGTACATCGGGTACCCGGCGCGGAACGCGGAGGCGCTGCGCAACGTGCTGGACCCGCGTCCGCGGGAGGCGCTGACGATCAACAAGACGGTGCATCCCCGGTGCGTCAAGATTTACGGCGCGGGCACGCCGCTTGCGGATCTTGAGAAGGATCTGGGATCGGCGCCTTGGCGGAACGGCGACGAGATACGCTGGTTCGGGCCGGCCGGAAGCCTGAAGGTGATCGCGTCGGATCCCGTCGTGAAGGAGATCGCGTGGGTCCGGGGTCCGCACGACGACGTGTATCTTCAGCGGTGGATCGGGTTCGCGCTGCTGGCGGCGGCGGCGGGGTTCGGGCTTCAGTTCGTGCGCGTCTTGATGACGAAGGCGGTGCTGGACGAAACCGGGCTTTCCCTGCGCGGGCACCGCCACATTGCGTTTGACGAAATTCTCCACCTCGACGCGGGTCAACTCGGCGTTAACGGCTGGTTGGATCTTCAGGTGCGTCACGGATCGCACAAGCCTTTCATGCTCCGGCTGGACACTTACGTCTACGACGGGCTTGAAGAACTCGCCCGTCGCCTTTGTGTGCGGAAGGGGTGGGCGATGCCTGACGGTCCTGCGGCCGCTTCGCCGGGTAAGCCGGGTTCCTCGGGACCGCGTCCGGCGGAGCGCTGAGCGCCTGAATCCTCGCGCGTCCTCGAATCCGGCGCACCGGCCTGATGGCCTGATTAAGGGATTCTCACGCACGTTCTCAGACCCTCAGACTGGCCGCCGGAACTTCGTTCCGAAAAAATGCGCGGACCGCGCGGCAGTTCCGCCATCGGTTGTCGTCCTTATTCTTGACTGAGATGGGGCTTCCTCGATCGGGCCGCCGGGACATCCTCGGCGAATCCGGCAGGTTCGTGCAACGGTTCCCTCCCTCGAGCGGGGTTATCATG
>BOJX01000221.1 GCA_016860685.1 Planctomycetota bacterium | reverse complement strand
GTGTACGACTCGTGGAACTCGTCGCCGACGTTGTCATACGACAGGCCGTTGTACCGCCACGGCGACAGCCGCACCGCCGCGACACGCTGACTGAGGCCGTAGTAGTCGTGCATCACGCTCTTCGCCTTGCACACGCCGTTCGGTCCCCAGTTGACGCTGGTCGAGTCCTCCGCGCTGCAGCGGAAGGCGGCGATGCGCCGCACTTTCAAGAACTGGGTCACTTGCCGCCGCAGCGATCACTCTTAACCTGCACCCGTACCCACTACTGGTGGCTCCTTCTCTTGTCGACTATCGCCAAGCATCGCGAGCAGGTACTCGTTATTGGCACTGCACCAACACGCCCAGCTCTTAACAACATCATCGATGTTATATATTCTTCCACACTGCGGACAAATGCCATTCGGCTCCAAATGCCGAAGCGGCTGCCTACAGTAGATGCACACTCGCAGTAGGTCATGTCTTAGCCGCGTTAGCAAGGTTTGATAATCTCTGTCATACCCGTAATAGCGCGCGATAAATGGGAAAACCGCAACGGAGAGAAGCAGAAGAAGCACGAAGAACCACCAGAATGGCAAATCAACAATTACCCAAACCAGGCAGGCAATACCCCCTCCGACAGCCCATCCGATCAACAAACTGACCCACAAACGCCATCGTGGGGGAGCCGCTGGAATGCGCATACGAGCCTCCATCAGATGGCCTCAGTGAAAGAACGACGCCCAACATGTATCCGGCATGGCATGCTGTTCGCATTAGCATTACACTGCCTCATCACTAAGCGCGTCGGGACCGGGCCGTTCCAAGAACTACGCTCCACAAGAGTCAAAACCCGCATCGGAAAGATGGCGTCTTCTTCCGAACGAAAAGGAACCCCAAGCCAGTCCTGGGAGCTGTTCGCGGCATCCGCAAGACCTAACCCGAATCCGAGAACAAGCCCCAATCCAAACGCCAGGAACATTCCTCTCGTGAACGCATCACTCATCATGCCAAGAGCCGACATTGCACTCAGCGCACCTATTGATTCCAGGAGCGCGGCCAGAGCAGTGGTCACCTGCATTTGCTTATCGAGGATCGCGCAAGAGAATATCCCTACCCCGCCCCCAAAGAGACTGTAAAGAGCGTTGGCTAATGGGCCACTTGGCCTAATCAAATCACCAAGGTAGAACCCCGCTGTGAATCCAAAGAGGAATGCGAGGCTGAATGCGATGCCAAATACATATTGGGCGAGCTGACCGCTAGAATCCGTGGAACTTATTGGATCATTCGTGCAGTACGCATAGCGATTGAGCCCCTGGGGGGAGAAGGCGCCCATCGGGATGCTGTCGGCCATGATGAAGCGGCCGAGGGCGGGGTCGTAGTGGCGGGTCTGCATGTAGACGAGGTACGGCGTGGTCAGTTCGACGTCCTCCACGGGCGTGGCGCTGAGGTCGTCGGTTTCGGACCCCTCCTGCGAGCGCCAGCGGTAGCGGGACAGTTCCTGGCTCTCGGACCATTCGCCGGTCGTCTGGGCCCGCACGCCGAAGGCGTCGAAGTGCTGGAACGAGGGCGACCGGTCGCCCTCCCCGCCGTCGAGCAGTACGCCCGTCGTCCCGCCGAAGAGGTCGGCCAGGACGTAGTGGTGATCGTTGTTCCCGCCGTCCGCGTCGCCGCCCTCGCTGGAGCGCACGAGGACGCCCACCGGGCCATAGGTGTACGACTCCTCGAAGCCGTGGCCGCTGTTCTCATACGGGCTGCACGGCGGATCGCCCTGCTTCGACTCGCCTTCCGGTTGCTCGCAGCCCACGTGGAAGAACGGCGAACTCCGCACCATCGCCACGCGCGGACTGAGGCCGTAATAATCAAAGCTCCGCGTGCGGGCCTTGCACGGGCCTTCCGGACCCCAGTCGATCGTGGTGTCGCCGGAGATCTGGCACGTCCACGTGGCGGACCGCCGGCCCAGCAGGTCGTCATAGGCATACCTCTCGCCGACGGCGCCGGAGTCGATCACGTCGCCCGGCGCGCACGCCTCCTTCCCCTGCTCGTAGACCTCGTAGGCGTAGAGGACCGCCTGCAGCCGGTCCAGGGGAATCTGAATGGCCGCGTTCACCGGGTACTCGTAATCCGTCGTCTCGACCATCCGCACCCACCACGCCTCCTCGACCTCGTCAAACAGATACGTCGTGCGCTCGCGCGACTGGATGTGCGGGTGAGCCTGCGAATACGTGAACGTCTCCACCGCAACGGACGACAGCTCCTCGCCCTTGAAGGTCAGCTTCTGCGTCGAAAGAAGCTGGTCCCGCCCCAGTCCGTCGTAGTCCATCCACTGCGCCGAACCCGTGTCCGGCGTGCCGGGCGGCTCGGTGATCGCATCCCCGCCGCAGTTCACCTGCTCGTAGAGGTAATTGTACCGGGTCATGGCCGTGATATCATCGTTGCTGTCGCGTTCGATCAGGGCCAGGCGGTTGCCGTTGGGGTCGTAGCGATATTCCTTGTTGTAGGTGACCGCGTAGTTTCCCTTGTAGCCCTCATCCACCAGGGTGCGGACCTCCTGAACGAGCCGGTTAGGGTCGCTGGTGTCCAGGGCGACCCCGGACAGGAAGCTCCAGTAGACCTTGTCAAACTCGGTCCACGCCCCACTGTCGCGCTCCCCGGCGACGACGTGCCCGTCGCCGTAGGTGAAGGTCACCCGCTCCGTCCGGTAATCATCGGCCGCCCCGGGGTCGAGAAAGTTCTCCTCGATCTCCGTGATCCGCCGGTTGTCGTCGCGGGAGA
>BOJX01000220.1 GCA_016860685.1 Planctomycetota bacterium | reverse complement strand
GCGTACGAGGCGCTGGTTCTGCCGGATATCCGCGACGCGGCGGACCGCCTTCGCCAGGTGTACGATCGCACGGACGGCGTGGACGGTTACGTCAGCCTCGAAGTGAATCCGCACCTGGCGCATGATCCGCGCGGGACGGTGGAAGAAGCGCGGCGGTTGTGGGGCGAGGTGGACCGTCCGAACCTGATGATCAAGGTTCCGGCGACGCCGGCGGGGATTCCGGCGATCGAGACGCTGCTTTCCGAGGGGATCAACGTCAACGTGACGTTGATCTTCGGGCTGGCGGCGTACGCGCAGGTGATGAAGGCTTACGTGGCGGGGGTCGATCGTTTTCGATCCCGAGGCGGCGATGTGCGACGGCTGGCGTCGGTGGCATCGTTCTTCGTCAGCCGGGTGGACAGCCTGGTGGACAAGCGGCTGGAAGCCCTGGGCGCGGAAGGGCGTCCGATCGACGCGCTTCCGGGGAAAGCGGCGATCGCCAACGCGCGGCTGGCGTATGCGGCGTTCGAGCGGACCTTCGGTTCCGGCGGCATGTTTTCAGCGTCGTCGGCCGCGGGAGCGCGGGTGCAGCGGCCGTTGTGGGCGAGCACGAGTACGAAGAACCCCCGGTATCCCGACACGATCTACGTGGACGGGCTGATCGGACCCCAGACCGTCAATACGCTTCCTCCCGCCACGATCGAGGCGTTTCTGGACCACGGCCGCCCTGCGGTGACGCTCGCGGGTGGACAGGAAGACGCACGGCGCGTGATGTCGTCGCTGAGCGAGCTGGGCATTCCGATCGAGCACGTTACGGACCAGCTCCTTGCGGAGGGCGTGAAGCTCTTCTCGGACTCGTTTGACGAATTGCTGCGGAACATCGCTCAGCGCCGGCGATCCCTCGCCCGCGCGTGATCGACGCATCCGGGGCCGCGGCGGACCGGCGGGTTCTCCGCAAGATCGCGACCAAGCGCGGTTACGCCTCGGCGCGGCGCGGCGCACCGGGCCAGTTGACCTGACCGGACGCGAGCATCCGGATCGCCTCGGGATACGCCTTCAGTTCTTCGTGAAACACGAGGCGGGCAAGTTGATCGGCGGAGCATCCCGGGGGGATGGCGACGGTTCGTCGGCAGATGACCGGTCCGTGATCGTACTCGTTGTCGCAGAAATGCACGGTGCAGCCGGATTCCCGGCGTCCCGCCGCCAGGACGGCCTCATGAACGTGGCGTCCGTACATGCCCTTGCCGCCGAACTCGGGAAGCAGCGCGGGGTGAATATTGATGACCCGGCCTGCGTAGTCGTCGGGGATGCGCCACAGGTGCAGGAACCCGGCGAGGCAGACGAGGTCCGCGCAACTGGCTCGCACGGCGCGGGCGAGTTCGAACTGGAAGGCGTCGTCGCTTAAGGCGCGGCGGTCGACCAGCAACGTGGGGATTCCCTGTTCTGC
Organism: Planctomycetota bacterium; assembly: GCA_016860685.1. Lineage (GTDB taxonomy): Bacteria > Planctomycetota > Phycisphaerae > UBA1845 > UBA1845 > JABWBH01. The sequence goes on along the minus strand of BOJX01000220.1, from coordinate 1,405 downwards.
GGCGAGGACCAGGCCGCGTGCGTCCGGACGCGAGGAGATGACCAGCGCCAGCCGCGCGGGAATGCGGCCGGCGACCGACTCGCGGTGCAGGTTCAACATCGTTCGCCCTCCGCCGGAGATCATCGCCACGAGGCGCAATATTCGTGGGTCGGCGGGAATGCGGGCGGAGGACTTCAAAGTGATTCCCTTTCGTGATCCGGACTCAGGGCGACCCGATAAATGACGAAAAAGTCATGAAAGGGTCGACGAATTCCGCTGAACGTCAAAGGTTATCAGGGTCGCACGGGAATGCGACCGGTCAGGACCGCCAAATGTAAGTTTCAGGTAGTCGCCTTAGTCGCATGTGTTCGTTGACCGGATCATCGTCGATCCGGTGCGTGCAATACCCCTTTCCGGGGCAGACTCCGGCCCCGGAGCGGAGCGGAAGGCGACAGGGGACCGTCGAGCTTTGACGATGAAGCGCATCCTCATTGCCGATGACCTGGCGATCGTCCGCGAGCCGATCGAGATAGCCCTGCGGCACGCCGGGTATGAAACCCTCCCGGCGCGTGACGGCCGAGAGGCCCTGAAATTCGCGCAGCAGCACCGTCCGGACCTGGTGATCCTCGATGTCGAGATGCCGAACATGAGCGGTCTGGAGTGTCTTCGCGTCATGCGGACGCTCGAGGACACCCGTCATATTCCCGTCATTATTCTCACCGTCCACGCCGAACGATCGACGGTTCAGCAGATCGTTGCGTGCGGAGTGGCGGGATACCTGCTGAAGGGGCGGTTTTCGTTTCCGGAGCTGCTGGCGAAGATCAAGGCGCTTCTCGAGGCGGTTCCCGTTCAAGCCTCGGAACCTTCTCCCGGCGACTCCGCCGCCGCGCCTCCTCCGCGCTCCGAAGCCAACGACGCCCCGGCCATCCCGGCGCCGAAGCGCCGCCCCGAAGTGCTCGAGCGGATCGCGGAAGAGACGTCGCTACGGGCCATCCCGCCCGTGTTGCACCACATTCTGTCGCTGGTCAACAACCGCTCGACGACCCTGGATGAGATCGCGCAAGTCGTCCGGCAGGATCAGGCGCTCGCCGTGCGGATCCTCAAGTTCGCCAATTCCAGCTTCTTCCGGTCCGAGAAGCGCGCCGAGACGCTGCTCGACGCGGTTCACCGGATCGGACTTTCGAGCATCGGTAACATTGTCGCCGCGCTGGTGACGATGGAGCAGTTCACCTCCGCGGAGCGCAGCGGACTGGTGCCTCAGTATTTCTGGGAGCACAGTCTGGCCGTCGGGGCGGTCGCTGAGGAAATCGGACATGCGGTCCAGTTCGAAGCCGCGGATCAGGAGACGCTTTTCCTCGCCGGACTGATGCATGACGTGGGGCGGGTGCTCCTGGCGACGGCGTACCCGGAGGAATACGGCGTGCTG
>BOJX01000219.1 GCA_016860685.1 Planctomycetota bacterium | reverse complement strand
CTACGAGGCGCGGCTCGTCGAGTGCAACGCCCTCGACTTCGATGATCTGCTCCTGCGCGTCGCCCGCCTCCTCGAAGAAGACGGCGACCTGCGCGACCGCCTCGAACGCCGCTATCCTTACGTCCTCGTCGACGAGTATCAGGACACCAACGCCGCTCAGTACCGCATCGCCCGGCTGCTCACGCGCTCCCGTCGCAACCTCTGCGCCACCGGCGACCCCGATCAGTCGATCTACGCCTGGCGCGGCGCGGATCTCGGCAACATCCTTTCCTTTGAACGCGACTTTCCCGACGCCCGCGTCGTCCGCCTCGAGCAGAATTACCGCTCCTCGAAGCGGATTCTTGCCGCCGCCGCCGCCGTCATCGCCGCCAGCCGCACCCGTCCCGACAAGGCGCTCTGGACGCATAATCCCGACGGCGACCTCGTCCGTGTCGTTGAACATGACGACGCCTCGGACGAGGCGGACTGGATCGCCGAAGACGTCGCAGCGCGCGTCGCCGCTGGCGCACGCCCCTGTGACATCGCGATTCTCTACCGCATGAACGCGCAAAGCCGGGCGATCGAGGAGGCCCTGCTCCGTGCGGGCGTCGCCTACCAGATCGCCCGCGGCGTCGAGTTCTACGCCCGCAAGGAGATCAAGGATGTCCTCGCCTACCTGCGTCTCCTGCTGAACCCCCGCGACGAGCAGGCTCTGCTTCGCGCGATCAACACTCCCGCGCGCGGCATCGGCGGCACGACTCTCCAGCGCCTCGAAGATGAAGCCCGCGCCCGCGGGGTGTCGCTCGCCGCGTTTGTCCTCGCCGAGGACTCTGACTTCACACCCGTCGGGCGCGCCGCCGCGCGCGTCCGTGACTTCGCCGCGTTAATGCGATCCCTCTCGGACCTCGCCGACGCCTCCCCCAGTCACGGCGTCGATCAGGTGCTGCGGCGCACCGGGCTGGCGGCGCTCTATCTAGGCGAGGATCGTGAGGACGCCTCCGCCGCCGACAATGTCCGCGAACTGCAAAGCGCCGCCGCGGATTTCGAACGCCGCAGACCCGCCGCCACCCTCCGGGACTGGCTCGAGTACGCCAGCCTCGTCGGCGACGTGGATGCTCTCCGCGACGAAGCCGGATGCGTGACTTTGATGACCCTTCACGCCGTCAAGGGGCTTGAGTTCCCGGAAGTCTACATCGCCGGGCTGGAGGACGGCGTCCTTCCGCTCCGTCGTGAAACGCCCGGTTCATTTCAGACGGACGAGGAGGAGGAACGTCGCCTTTTCTTCGTCGGCATGACCCGCGCGATGCAGCGCCTGACGATCACCTGGGCGAAGCATCGCATGTTGCAGGGACGCTCCGAACGCCGCAACCGCTCGCCCTTCCTCGCCGATCTGCCGCGCGACCGCGCGGACTGGATTCGCGTCGCCGCCGCCGACTCGCGCGCAGATTTCGGGGAGCTGCCGTCGGACGTCGAGCACTGGTCCGTCGGGACGCTCGTCCGCGAGCCGCGCCTCGGTCTCGGGCGCATCGACGCCCTCGCCCGTTTCGGTCGGCACACCAACGTGACCGTCACCTTCCGCGACGGCGTTCGACGAACGCTCATCCTTGAGTTCGCCCACCTGACCCGGGTCGATCCGTATGACCTCGGCGACGCAGGCTACGAAGAATGACGCCTAAGACTTCGGGCAACCGTCTCACAACAGCTCCCGCAGACGCCGCTTCAGGATTTTCCCCGTCGGACCGACCGGCAACTCGTGCGAAATGCGAATCTGCCGCGGAACCTTGAACCCCCCCAGCGACTGCCGCGCGAAATTGCGAAGCTCCGTCTCCGTCGGCGCCTTCCCCTCGGCGCAAAGGACGAACGCAGCCGGAACCTCGCCGCGAGATTCATCCGGCACGCCGATCACCGCCGCCTGAAGCACCGCCGGATGCTGCTCCAGCACCGCCTCGATCTCACGCGGGTACACGTTCTCGCCGCTGACGATCAGCATCTCCTTCAACCGGCCCGTGATCGTCAGGTACCCGTCTTCGTCGAGGTGCCCCATGTCGCCCGTGTGAAACCAGCCTTCCGCGTCGATCACCCGCGACGTCTCTTCCGGATTGCGAAAGTAACCCTTCATCACCCCCGGACCGCGCACCAGAATCTCTCCGTCCGCTCCCGCGCCCAGCGCCGCTCCGTCCGAACCCGCGATCCGAACCTCCACGTTCGGGATCGGACGACCCACTGTCCCGTCCTTCGTCGCCTCCAGGGTGCAGACCGAGAGCACCGGCGACGTCTCCGTCAGTCCGTATCCCTGGCGGATCTTTACTCCAAAGCGCTCCTCGAATCCGCGCGCGACGGCTTCCGGCAGCGGCTCCCCGCCGCTCATCGCGATCCGCACCGTCTTGAACGTCTCGCGCGACACGCTTTTGAGCTTCAGGATCGCCGCGTACATGCTCGGGATCGCCACCATCAATGTGACCCCCTTCGCCGCGATCGTCTTCACCACCTCCACCGCATGAAACCGCGGCAGCGCATACACCGTCGCTTTCAGAAACACCGGCAGCAGCACGCATGCCGTCAGTCCGAACACATGAAACGGAGGCAGCACGTTCAGAAAGCGGTTCTCCCCGTCCAGCGCCGAGGCCAGCGCCTGCTGCGCATCCAGGCAATTGCTCACCAGGTTTCCGTAAGTGAGCTGCACGCCCTTCGGTTTCGCCGTCGTCCCTGACGTGTAAAGGATGACGGCGACGTCGTCTACCTGCATCGCCGGCGCCTTTGCGGGCCGCCCCAGCAGCTTGAACAGCGCCCGCCGCCGCAACGACAGATCCTCCAGGAAAAGCGGCTTCGCCGAAATCTCCCCGGCGGTCTTCTCGAAATGCCGGAT
>BOJX01000218.1 GCA_016860685.1 Planctomycetota bacterium | reverse complement strand
CAGCGGCGGATCATATTCCGCTCCCGGATGCGCGGACCGAGGCATCCCCCCGGCGAGGCGGAGCCTGCTCCAGCGCCCGCAGCGCCTCATAAAGCTCCCGTTGTTGCGGCGTCAGCGACTTCGGCGCCACGATCTTGATGACGACCAGCAGATCGCCGGGCGCCGAGTCCCGACCTGCGGCAACCCCTTGTCCCCGGACGCGCAACTTCGTCCCGCTTGAAGTCCCCGGAGGAACCGTCACCGAAACCGATCCGTCCAGCGTGGGCACGTCGATCTTCGCTCCCAGCACGGCTTCCGTGATTGTCACCGGCGCCGTCACGATCAGGTCGTTTCCCTCGCGGGAGAAGTTCGGGTGCGGCGCGATGCGGCAGGTGAGGTAGAGGTCGCCGGCCGGACCGCCGCCTACTCCGGGTTCGCCGCGTCCCTTCAGGCGGATGCGCTGCCCGTCCACCACGCCCGGCGGAATATGCACGTCGATGTTCTCCGCGTGTCCGTCGGGGTGTGTGACAACGAGCTGAAGCTTCGTGCCGCGCACCGCTTGCTCGAAGGACAAAGGGGTATCGTGGGTGATGTCCGCGCCCGCTTGAGGTCGGGTGGACCGCCCGCGGCGGCCCTCCCGCGACGCGCGGCCGTTTCCGCCCCCGAAAATCTGATCGAAGATGCTCGCCGGACGCCCCTGCCCGCCCCCGCCGAACGCTGAAAAAAGATCTTCCAGATCTTCCACGTTGACCGCGTGGCCGTCGCCCCAGGTATACACCTGTCGTCCGCCCGGGTCTGTCCGCACCTGTCCTACCCCGGCGCGACCGTAACGGTCGTAGTCTTCGCGCTTCTTCGCGTCGCCAAGAACGCTGTAAGCCTCCTGAACCTTCTTGAATTTCGCCTCCGCACCTGGATCGTTCGGATTGCGGTCCGGGTGGTACTGCTTGGCGAGCCTCCGGTAGGCGCGCTTGATTTCGTCCGCGCCGGCTGTCCGAGGCACGCCGAGCGTCTCGTAAAAATCATCCTTGGACATATTGCTTCAAACGTGGGTTCTCATGTGACCGGACCGGTCACAGTTATTCGGAATCTGCTACTCAATTCTGATTATAAGCCGCAAACGGGGCGGGTCCACGCGGCGGCCCTCTCGCCCGCAGGCCGCCTTGAACCCGCACCGGGGGGCGTTATTGTGCGACCTGGGGTGGCGCGGACTTCGCCCCGTCGGGAGGTGCGTCGTGCGGTACATGCAGTCCTTGATAGCGCTCGCCGTGGGACTTTGCTCCCTCTGCGGATGCCAGGTTGAAGGTTCCTGGCGCCTTCAGCGCGTCCTGCATGTGAGCGCAGACGCTCCTCCGAAGATGATCACCCGTCTGACCATCGCTGGGGGACGCTTCACCTGCACCGAGGAAGGCGCCGGGGGGGAAGCGACCCTGACGGGCCGGCAGCGGTATTCGGGTGGAATCCTGACGCTCGATCCTGAGGCGGCGCCGCCGCGACGGTTTCGTTGCGCCTTTCCGGCGAAAGACGCCTTGCGGCTCGAGGCGCTTCCGCCAGCGCCCGAATCCGCCGCGATCTACATTCGATCAGACCGGCGGACTTCCGCCGGAACCAGGTGACCGCCGTCATGTCGTTGCGCATTCATGTCACGGAGGATCCGGTTTACGCGGAAAACTCCTACGTGGTTGCGGAAGCGGATTCCGGCGTCTGCTGGTTGATGGATCCGGGGCTGCCGCCTCATGCCGAGCGGATAATCGACCGTGTACGACGAGACAAGCTGCATCCTGAGGCGGTGGTCCTGACGCACGCGCACTTCGACCACATCGCCGGCGTCGATGACGTCCGCGCCGCGCTCGGCCCTCTTCCCGTCTACTTGGCCCGGGAGGAGTGGCGCGCCCTATCTGACCCGGTTTACAACCTTTCCGGTTGGATCGGCCCCGGCCTGGCGACAGCGGTGACCGATCCGCTGGACCTGCCCGCCGACTCCGTCATGAAGCTGGGGCGGACAGAGTGGGTCGTGCTCGATGTCTCCGGGCATTCCCCCGGCGGGCGGGCGCTGTACTGCGCGGGCGAAGGCGTCGTGATCGTCGGAGACGCGCTTTTCTCGGGCAGCGTCGGCCGGGTGGATTTCCCGACCAGCGACGGTCCGCGTCTGATTCGTAACATCCGCAATCATCTTCTGACGCTCCCGGACGACACCCGTGTTCTTTCCGGACATGGACCCGCCACAACGATCGGACGCGAGCGGCGGACCAACCCCTTCATCCTCCACGGACTGGACTGACTGTCCGAGGTCTTTTATCCGACACTTCGACCCGGAGCGCGGATTTCACCCCTCCGAGGTCCGATCACCCCTGAAGCGTTCACCCGAGAAAACGTCCGATCGTAGGCTTTAACTGCGGCGAAGACCTGGAGAGCTTGGGGGAGTGCATGATCCACCGAAACGCGCGGACGAATCTGACCACGGCCGTGGCCCGACGGGTCATCGCGCTATCCGGGTTTCTCTGGTTGGCGGCGGTTGCCGCATTCGCCGTCATTACCGGGTTGGCCCGCGTGCGCGACGACCGCGAGAATGCGACGGCGGCGGCTCAGCGCGCGCTCGCCCACGCGGATCGCGCCACCCGGTTGCCGTCGCAGGAGGATCTCGCGGCGTTGGTCAAACGCGACGAGCGGATTCTTGCGGCCGCGTGCGTGCGGTTCGACGGCGTACTCTGTGCCGCGTGGCCCGAGTCGGCGACGTCCACGACGCAGAGAACGCCAGTGTCGCGTGATTCAGGCGCCGAGCCGGATTCCTGGAGCAACGCCCAAGGCGAGACGAAGGTCTGGCGCGTGAACCTCCCGCTGGCGACGCGAGAGGCGTCCGTCGTTGCGTGGGTTAACGCGACGAATGTCG
>BOJX01000217.1 GCA_016860685.1 Planctomycetota bacterium | reverse complement strand
CCGCGCAACCGAAGTTCATGCAGGCGTGGGAGAGCGGTATCATGACGGGCATGTGCAGGATCACTTGTCGCATGCAAGGAGTTTTCCCGTGCTTGTATACGTGCTCCCGATCGTAGTTCCGATGACGATCATCCTGCTGGGGTTGATCTTCCTGCCGCTTCAGACGCTGCTGATGATCGTCGGGGGTTTGACGGTGGTGTCGGGCGTCGTGCTGCTGTTTTTCGCGCCGGCGTACTCGGTGCTTGCCTTCCTGGGCGGAGCGGCGATGCTGATCGCGGGGATTCGAATGCAGCGCCGGCAGAATGACCGCGAGGCTGCGCAGGTCGAATCTGATGCGAGGTGGTATGCGCGTCGGAATGAGTTGTGGGTGGAACGGGACGATCGGTAGGCGGGCGCGGCTGGGGCTTGCGATCACGGCGCTTTTGTGCGTGCGATGCGGGACGCCGCGATCGATCCCGCCGCAAACGCAGGCGGCTGCGGGGGACGTGTCGGAGGATTCCGCGGTGATCTGGGCGCGGGGGGCCTCGCGAGGTCCGGTCGTAATCGAAGTCTCGACGGACCCGCAATTCGCCGGCGCGACGCGGTTCGAGCGGACGATCAGCGATCCGCTGGTTCCCGTGAAGGTTGAGGCGGCTGGGCTTTCGGCCGGGACGCAGTATTACACGCGCGTGACGGACGCGGGGGGCGGGCGGGCGCTGGGGCGGTTCCGCACGGCGCACGGCGACGCGGATTTTCACGGACTTCGTTTCGGCGTCTCGGGGGACTGGCGCGGCGACCTCGCACCGTATCCGTCGATCCGCAATGCGGCCGGGCGGGATCTGGATTTCTTCGTGGCGATGGGGGACACGATCTACGCGGATTACGAGTCGCCCGCGCTGATCGGCGTGGCGCAGGCGACGCGGCTGAGCCAGTTCCGCCTCAAGTACGCCGAGGTGTACTCGCCGTTTCTGGGTCTGAACTCGCTGGCGGACCTGCGGGCCTCGACGGCGTGGTTCGCGACGATCGACGATCACGAGGTGACGGACAACTTCGCGGGCGGGGCGGCGCCGTGGACGCATCCGTTGTTCGGGCTGACCGGAGAATACATCAACGAGACGGTGTTCTTTGAAGGCGGTCTGCGCGCTTTTCAGGATTATCATCCGATCCGCGACGAGTATTACGGGGATACGGGCGACTGCCGGACGGCGGGCAAGCGAAAGCTCTACCGTTATCGCACGTTCGGGCGTGACGCGGCGGTCTTCCTGCTGGATGCGCGGAGCTTCCGGGACATGAACCTCGACTGGGAGGTGAATCTGGAAGACCCGCTGAGCACGGCGTATTTCCTGCTGGCGTCGCTGCAGCGCGACCGCACGATGCTGGGGGCGGAACAGTTCAGCGACCTTCAGCGCGATCTGCGCGACGCCCACCGGCGGGGCGTCACGTGGAAGTTCGTGCTGATCCCCGAGCCGATCCAGAACCTCGGACCGATCCTCTCATCGGACCGGTACGAGGGATATGCGGAGGAGCGGGCGACGTTGCTGCGAATGATTCGCGACGAGGACATCCGCAACGTGGTGTTCATCGCGGCGGACATTCACGGCACGATCGTCAACAACCTGACGTACACGGATGACATTCTCGGACCGCAGATTCCGGTGGAAAGCTGGGAGGTCACGACGGGCGCGGTGGCGTTCGATCCGGTGCTGGGGTCGGTCATCGTGGATCAGGCGATCCAGCTCGGGATCCTCGAGCCGAATGTCCGGATTTATTACGACGAGTTGCCGCGACGTCTGAAGGACGGCTTCATCGAGGACGCGCTGAACGGCTTGCTCGCGCTTTTCGGGTACGACCCGATCGGGCTTCAGGATTCGAACATTCCGGCGACGTTGCTTTCCGGCGGATATTTTTCGGTCAACACGTTCGGGTGGACGGAGTTCCAGGTGGATCGCGACACGCAGCGGTTGCGGGTGACCACGTACGGCGTGGACGCCTACCGGCGGGACATTCTCGATCCGACGCTGGTTCCGGAGGTTGTGTCGGATTTCGCGGTGGAGGCCCGCCCGTAACGGGTTGGGTGCGGCTGGACCGCGCGGTACACTATCGGGGTCCGTGCAAGGCTCGGCCTGAAGTCCCCGAGAGGGGGGTCGAGCGGTCCGCACGGTCGAGGGGATTCCTGCCGACCCTTGGTCGGCGCCGCGCAATTCAAGGGGGACGCGGCGCCGTCATCCTCAAGGGTTCCGGACACGCTTTGGGAAAGGGGAGATCAATGAGAGGGTTGAGGCAAGTGCTGGGTGCGGGGCTGGCGGCGAGCGTCGGGTTCTCGGCGTTCGCGGCTGCGCTGCCGAAAGACGGGATTCCGGCGAACCTGAGCAACAAGCTGCGCGCCGACCTGCTGTCGGTGGTGGCGAACGCGGAGCCGGGCGAGCTGATCCCGGTGTCGATCGTGATGAAGGATCGGGCGACGCCGGAAGACCTGGCGTTTTCGGGGCTGATCGCGGACAAGAACGCGCGCCGCCGGGCGGTGATGGACGTGCTGAAGGGCGTGGCGCGTCGCTCGCAGGCGGGCGTGCTCTCGACGCTGATCGAAGGCCAGGGTCGCGGTGAGGTCGGGCGCGAGTACATTCACGCGCTGTGGATTACGAACGTGATCGGAGCACGCGTGACGCCCGGGATGGCGCTGAAGCTGGCGGCGCGTGAGGACGTGGATTACCTGAACTGGGATCGGGCGCTGCCGCTGGAGGATGTGCTGCCGTATGAGGTGTCGGAGAATCAGGCGCAGCCGCTGGCGGTGGAATGCGGAGTGGACCGGATGAGCGCGCCGCGGGTGTGGAACGAGCTGGGCATTACCGGGCGCAACGCGGTGATCGCGGTGATCGACACGGGTTGCTGCATCGA
>BOJX01000216.1 GCA_016860685.1 Planctomycetota bacterium | reverse complement strand
GTCGCCCGGTGCGCCAACCCGGTGCTGCTGAAACGCGGAGCCTCCGCGACCGTCGAGGAGTGGTTGATGGCCGCCGAATACCTCCTTTCCGGCGGCAACCGCCAGGTGATTCTCTGCGAGCGCGGCATCCGCACGTTTTCCGATCAGACGCGCAACACGCTCGACGTCAGCGCCATCGCGGCCGTCAAGGCGCTGTCTCACCTGCCGGTCGTTGCGGATCCGTCACATGCGGCCGGGAGGCGGGAGTTCGTCGCGCCGCTCGCCCGGGCGGCGGTCGCGGCGGGGGCGGACGGCCTGATTATCGAGGCGCACTTCGATCCCAACTCGGCGTGGAGCGACGGAGCGCAGACGGTCGACCTCGATCATCTCGCCGCCGTCATCGCCCAGGCGAGGGCGTACGAACGCCTGCACATCGAGGGGAACGCAGACAAGGCGCCTCCCGCGCACTGACGCGGATCAGCCGACGCCGCTGCCCGGCGGCACGTCCGTCCACGGACCCACGACGACGACCTGCGACCGGTCCTCGGTGCTGGCCGCGAGCAACATGCCGTTGCTCTCCTCGCCGCGCATCATCCGGGGGGCCAGGTTGGCGACGACGACGATCAGCTTGCCGACCAGATCTTCGGGCGCGTAATACGCGCGGATTCCGGCGCAGATCTGCCGCTGCTCCGTCCCGAGGTCCACCTTGAGCACCAGCAGCTTGTCCGCGTTCGGGTGCGGCGTCGCCTCCAGCACCTTCGCCACGCGAAGCTGGATCTTCAGAAAGTCGTCGATCGTGATCTGCCCTGCTGGTTCGGACATGACCCTTTCCTTTCCCCCGCGGGACGCCCCGATCCGCTCGTTGCCCGCGTGAACCTGCCGCGCTCGGACTGCGGACCTCCGGTCCGCCTCCCCGAGCCGCGGACCTCGGTCTGCTCTGCGGGAGCAGCACGTTGCATCATTCCTCACACGACGAACCTGCAACTCAGCACACGACCGGCGCCTTCGCGTCAAAGCCCCAGTTTCACGGCGATGCCGCACGCCGCCACCGCCGCCCCTGCGCCCGCGTGCGCAAAGCGCTCCAGCCCCGGAATCCGCACGAACCGCAACCCCCGCGCCGCCGCCATCACGATCACCAGCATCGTTCCCACCGTCGCCGCGCCGAACACCACCGCCACGCCCGTCGCCGCCCACCACCGGTCCCCCGACGGAACCGCCATCATCAGCGGGATCAGCGGCTCGCAGGGTCCGAACACAAAGATCGTGAACAAGGTCCACCCGGTCATCACCGCGCTGCGCCGTGCCGCCGGGGGCGCGCCGCCTTCTGCCAGTCCCGGCTTATCCGGTTCACCTGCCGCGTGGTGATGCGCCGCGTGGCGATCCCGGGCGGCGACGCGCAGCCCCCAGAGCATGTACGCGACGCCGAACCCGACGAGCATCCAGCCCGCCCAGTCCCCGCGCAGCGCCTCCCACCCGGTCAGTCGTTCCAACGCCACGCGGAACACGATCCCCACCGCGCCCAGCAGGACCGAACTGAGCACATGCGCCGCCCCGCACCCCGTCGTGACCCAGAATGTCCGCCGCAAAGACCAGCGCCCCGACCGCGACATCGCGATAAAGGGCACGTAGTGATCCGGACCCATCACCGTGTGCAGGAAACCCACCGTCGCCGCCGTCAGCAGCAGCGCCCCCGTCGTTGTGTCGGTCATCTCCGCAGGCAAGGCAAACTCCCCTTCATGATTCCCGCCCGGTCGCGCCTGAACGCCGATCTTTCGACGCGCCTCTACCCAACCGCGGGCGGGCGAGCATAATAAACACGGGGCAACCGGCGTGCCAGCGGTTGCCGGAGTTTGAAACCGTCGATTTGAAAGGGGCATCCGATGTCGTCACCGAGTCGCCGTGAAGTGCTGGGATCGCTGGGAGCTTTGACCGCGGGGGGCTGGATTTCGCTCGATGCGCAGGCGATCCCCACCCAGGAGCCGCAAGCCGTCCGACCGCCCAAGGCATACTCTCTCCCCGAGCTGGGGTACCCCTACGACGCCTTGGAGCCGCACATTGATGCGAAAACGATGGAGCTGCATCACAGCAAACATCACGCGGCTTACGTCAAGGGGTTGAACGCGGCGCTCGAAAAACTGGCGCAGACGCGAGAGGGGGGCAACGTCGACGGCGTGTCGGACGCCACGAATGCCCTCTCGTTTCACGGTTCCGGACACATTCTTCACTGCGTCTTCTGGAAGAACATGAAGAAGAACGGCGGCGGCGAGCCGAAGGGCGCTGTCGCACGGGAGCTCGAGCGCGACTTCGGCAGCTTCTCCCGCTTCCAGCAGCATTTCAATAAAGCCTCGGCCGGCGTGCAGGGCAGCGGCTGGGGCATCCTCGCCTACGAGCCGCTCTCCGGACGCCTCCTCGTGTTCGGTGCGGAGAAGCACCAGAATCAGACGGTCTGGGGCTGTATTCCGCTCCTGGCGCTGGATGTCTGGGAGCACGCTTACTACCTCAAGCACCAGAACAACCGCGGTGCGTACATTGAGGCGTTCTGGAACGTCATCGACTGGAGCGACGTCGGCGACCGTCTGGAGGCGGCGAGGAAGCTGGTGTCCTAGGAATGCGCCGAGCGCGCGCTGTACCTCGTAGGTCGGTCAGATCAGTGGCTTGAAGGTTCGCCGGTCGTCGAAAGATGACGCTCAGCCGGTAATGCTTTCGACTTCCAGGCGCAGGTACTGCTGACGGTGACCCGTCTTGCGGCGGTAGTTTTTGCGGCGGCGGAATTTCTGGATCGTGATCTTGTCGCCTTTGAGGCGCTCAAGAATTTTCGCCGTCACCTTCGCGCCGGCGACGACCGGCGTGCCCACTTTCGCGGCGGACCCGGTGTCTCCGACGAGAAGAATGCGGTTGAA
>BOJX01000215.1 GCA_016860685.1 Planctomycetota bacterium | reverse complement strand
CCGCGACCCGCTTCCGCAGCAATCCGTAAAACGCGAACGTTCCCGCGAGGAAAAGCGCCACCGAGGGCACGACCTTCATCCCGACCGTCATCACGCCCACGCCGCAGGCTGCCAGCGCGACGCTCGCCTTCTGTTTCGGTCTCAGACGCTCGCCGAGAAACACGGTCCCCAGCAGCACGTTGACCAGCGGGTTGATGAAATAACCGAGACTCCCCTCGACAATCCGCCCGTTAGCGGTCGCCCAGATGTACGCGTACCAGTTCGCCGCGACCAGAATCGTCGATCCGACCAGCATCCAGACTGTCCGTGCGCTGCGCAGCGCATCCCGCGCCGCCCGCCACTGCCGCAGCACCGTCATCAGGATGACCAGCAGCACCACCGACCAGAGGATCCGGTGCGCCAGCACCTCGCGCGGCGGGGCGTACCTCGTCACCGACTTGAAGTACACGGGCGCCAATCCCCACATCCCGTATGCGGCCAGTCCGTATGCGACCCCGGCGCGCTGAAGCGACGATGTTTCCGCCGGCGGAGCCGCTGTCGCCGCGGGAGCGGTGGCGGCGAGCGAGGAGGCCTCGGACGGCGATCGCGCCGCATCAGTCATCGGCCGTCTCACGCATGACCGCCTCGTGCCGCTGCCGCAGGAACGCGCTGTCCGGTTTCAGGTCGAGAGCCTTCTTCCAGATCGCCTGCCGCTCCTCGATCGAGGTGTCCGTCAGGTCCGTCGCCAGACCGAGGTACGTCCACGCCAGCACGTCCTCCGGGTTGTTCAGGACGGCCCGGTCCGCGTAATGCACCGCGTTCGTGATGTCCGGCTCCTGAAGCGTTCTGAAGTAATTCGAGAGCAGAACCTCGAGCGTTTCCGGCCGCCGCTCAATGCGCTTTGATCTTCCGGCGGACCGGGCGTCGACCGCCAGCAGCGCATCCGTATAAGGCGGTCGGTCCGCGTCGCCCGCTTCCGCCGAGTACATCGGTTCAAACAGCGCCACCGGCCCCCAGCGCAGCGGACCGGCGACCAGCAGGACCAGTCCGCCGATCAGCGCCGCCGGCAGCGCCCACGAATTTCCCGTCCACTTCGCCGTCGCACGACCCAGCGCACCGAGCGCGACGAGGACGACCCCCAACACGATCGCCGTCCGGACCGCCCGATGCGGGCTCCAGCTCTCCGCACTCCACTCCGCCCACCCCAGCGAGGGGATCGCGAGCAGCAGCGCGCTCACCGCCAGAATGCACTTCTGACCGGTCTTAAGCTTCGCAAGGCGCGTGACGGACGCCGCCGTCAGCAACCACGCCGCCGGAAGGTACATCAGATGAAACCGCGCGCCCGCCGTCCCGGAGAGTATCACGTACGCCGCGCCGCCCGCCGCCCAGACTGAAAGCCCCGTCTGCGCCAGCCGCAAGCGCGTCCACCTGGTGCGGAGGGGCCGCAGCGCGCTCGACGCCCCGCACACCAGACCGAGCGCCAGGAGTCCGGAAGACAGCGCCGTCGTCGGCCAGACTCGCGCGTCCAGGTAGACCAGCGCCGCGTCAGCCGCAGTGCCGACGACGTGGCGCTTCACCTCGCCGTATCCGAGCGTGATGCCGCGGATCAGCTCGCCGACGCCGCGCGCCTCGGGCATCGCCTCATGACGGATGACGCCGTGCTGGTAGTGCTCGTGCGCCGCGAAGAACCACAGCGCCACGGGAGCTGCCGCGATTCCGAGCGAGACGAGCAGCGACGCCGCCTGTCGCGCGCGACGTCCTCGCGCGAACGCAAGCACGACCCCCTCCGCCGCGACGTTCAACCCGATGATGAACAACGCCTTCCCGAAGAACGTCAACAACATCACCGCCCAGAGCACACCCCGGCCCGCCCCGCGCTGCGGACGCCCGACGCCGCACACCAGGGGAACCACCGCCAGCATCAGCAGAGACTCAAAAAACTCCGCCCGAACCGTGCAGTACGCCAGCACGTCCGAAAGCGAAAGAAACAAGGCGAACCCCAGCGCCGTGCGCCGCCCGAACCGTCGCCGGCAAGCGAAGTAGCCCAGCACGGGGATCGTCAGGCTGCAAAGAAGCGGCATGATCCGCACGCCGGACTGCGTCACGTCGCCCAGCAGCTTGAAGGGGAGGTACTCGACCCACCACCACAGCGGCGCCAACGCGCTGCTCCGCTGCATCGGAACGTCCAGCCAGAACGCCGCTTTCGACGCCCCCATCTCCAGCAGGCCCACCGCGATCACGAACACTTCGTCGTATCCGACCGGTAGCCCGACCGACAGCTCGACCCGGTACGCCACCCCCAACCCGAGGGCGATCACCGGTAACGCCCACCGCGCGAAGAACCGGCGGCGCCGCGTTGCGCTCCTTTGAAGCACCGCCGGTCGGTCACGGTCTACGTTGGACGAAGGATTCACTGGGTTCGCTGCGTTCATGCCCGCTGGGCATCTTCGCCGCCGGGACGGATGAGGGAAAGCCGGCGACCGCCTGACGCCGGAACCCTCGGGCGGGCGCCCTCAGGTTCCGTCAGTGACATCGTCGGGCGGCGCCCGTAACATCCACGGATGAACGAAGCCGCGGTGGTTGAGGGATGTCGGCGCGGCGATCGCGCCGCTCAGCGGGCGTTTTATGAGCAGCACGCCGACCGCATCTACGCCCTCACCCTCCGCATGACCGGCCGTCCGGAAGACGCGTTTGACCTGACGCAGGATACGTTCCTCCGCGCATTCCAGCAGTTCGCGAACTTCGACGCCCGCGCGGCCGCGGGAACCTGGCTCTACCGCATCGCCGTCAACGAGACGCTCCAGTTCTTCCGCCGCCGGGACCGGGAGCGGACACGCCTTGAAGCCTCTCGACCCGAAGCAACCGGACGGACGGACAACGGCACGGCCGCGCCCGCCGAGACAGACGTGGCCGCCGCCCTCGCGGACCTCAGCCTCGAACACCGTGCCATCCTCATCCTGAAATATCAGACCGGGCTGGACTACGC
>BOJX01000214.1 GCA_016860685.1 Planctomycetota bacterium | reverse complement strand
CCGCGAACTCGCGCGAGGCGTCGAAGATGTTCAACTCCGCCGTGTCCTCTAGGGACGGGCGGTAGAGCAGGCGCCAGGGGTTGCGCTTCAGATCCTTGCTCGTCTGCGCCAGGTGATCGCTCATGATTTTCAGGTTGTCGATTGTGCGGCTGATCGCAGGCTTGTTGAGGACGACGGTCTGGCGCGCCGTCTCGGCCACCTCGCCGGTATCGGCGAGGATGCCCTGAAGCTGGTCGAAAAGAACGTGAACCTTCGCCAGCGCGGTCATCCCGTCATTGCGGTCCAGCTCGCCGGCGATCGGCTCCAGCACGCGCAGCGCCAGCGTCTCGGACGCGGTGTTCAGATGTGCGACGGTCGAGCGAACGTTGTCGCGGTTGTCCTTGAGCATCCCGCTGACTTCCCCAAGGGCGACGTTCAGCTCGTCCACCGCCGTGACGAGGCGTGCGGTCAGCGAATCCGGCGACGCGGCTTCGGTCTGAGCGCGGACGTTCGCCGCGATGGCGCTGACGTGCTCGACGGTGGTGCGGAGCTTCGCCATCAGAGCTTCGCGTTCGTTCGGGTCGGTCTGCTCGCGCACGCGCTGCATCGCCAGGCTGAGGTCAGCGGCGGTCTGTCGCAGGTGCGTGATGATCGAATCCTCCCGGGTTTCGTCGAGCTGGGTCTTGATCCGCGCGAGCAGGCTGTCGGGCGCGTCGGCGTCGAGTTCTCCCGCAACTTTCGCGAACTCGGCGGTCAGCCCGCCGACGCGGCCGGTCAGAGGCGCCGTCCGCGACGCCTTCTGCGGGTCCTTGCCGCGTGAGCGGACCTCGATCAGCCCCGGTCCGCCCAGCAGCGGTCCGACCGCGAACACCGTCGCGTCGCGGCGCAGGTCCAGCGAGGGATCCAGGTCGATGAGCACTTCGGTGATCGGCGCCGGTCCGTCCGGTCCCGCCCGTTCAATCAGGTTCACGGCGCTGATCCGCCCCACGTCCCGGGCGCCGTAGCGGACCGCCGAGCCTGCCTTCAGCAGCGGCAGCGGCGAGTCCGCCGAGAAATGCACCGCGGCCGGTGACCGCCGCGCAAACGCGCCCTGCCCGATGAACACCGTGCAACCCACCGTCAGCCCCAGCATGATCAGCACGGTCAGGCCGAGCTTGAAGTGCTCTTTTTCCCTGGGCATCTCGTTCAGCCGTCTCCTTCGCCGCCCCCGTCCGGGGCGGGCGCCGCCCGATGCGTCACCCCTCGATCAGCAGTTTCTCGAACATACTCAATCCGTCGCGGTCCGTCAGCGGCCCGCTGCTGGCGCCGTTGAGGAACTGGTTGAGCAGGCGATCCTCGTCGGTGCTCAGCGTCGCGGGGTCGGCGTCCCGAAGGATTTCGAACTCCTGCCGTGTGCCGATCCGCAGCACGCGTCCTTTCTCCAGCATCACCATCCGATCCGCGATGCGGAACGCCGAGTCCATCTCGTGCGTGACGACGATGCTCGTGATGCTCAGTTTCCGCGAGAAGTCGATCATCAACTCGTCGATCGCGGCGGAAGTCACCGGATCCAGCCCCGCGCTGGGCTCGTCGTAGAAAAGGATCTCGGGATCGAGCGCCGTCGCCCGCGCCAGGCCCGCGCGTTTTTTCTGTCCGCCGGAAAGCTGGGACGGCATCTTATCGCGGTGCGGCAGCATCTTCACCTGCTGAAGCTTCAGCGTCACGATGATGTCGATGACCGACGGATCCACCGAGGTGTGCTCGCGCAGCGGGAGCGCCACGTTCTCCGCCACCGACAGGGAGTTGAAGAGCGCCCCGCTCTGAAAGAGGATGCCGAAGCGCAGGCGGACCTGATCCAGCTCCGCATCCGTCAGACCGGCGATGTCCACCGGCGCGTCCATGTCGCTGGTGCGGTAGAGCGTCGAGCCTCCGTTGATGCGGTATTCGCCGATCAGGCAGTTCAGCAGCGTGCTCTTTCCGCAGCCGCTGCCGCCCATGATGACCAGTGTCTCGCCCCGGCGGATGTCGAACGACACGCCGTCCAGCACCTTCACGTCCCGCCCCTCGCGGTCGGGGAAGGTCTTCACCAGGTCGCGGATCGAGATGACCACGTCAGGATCCATCGTTGAGCTGCGCGCCACCTGCTTCGCCCTGCCGTCTGCTTGTCCTTTGCGCCGGCGCCGCCGGCCGTCTTGATCCTGTGAAACATCCTCGTGTCCCGAAACCCGAGACCCCAGCGCCGAAACCCGAGACCGGCTCAGATTTTGAACACATAAAAGATGATCGTGAACACCACGTCCACCGCGATCAGGGCGACGATGCTCTTGACCACCGTCGAGGTCGTCGCCCGTCCCACCCCCTCCGCGCCGCCGCTGACGTTGAACCCCTCATGACAGGCGATCATCGAAATCGTCAGGCCGAACACCGCCGCTTTCGCCAGTCCGCCGTAGAAATCCGAGAACTTCAGCGCCTGCCGCGTGAACTCGATGTACACGGGCGCGCCGATGTCCAGCACCAGCACCGCCGTGATCATTCCGCCGAGGACGCCGACGATGTCCGCGATGACGCACAAACCGGTCAGCATCACCACGGTCGCCAGAAACCGCGGAACGACGAGGAACCGCACCGGGTTCATCGCGTGAGCCCGCAGGGCCTTGATCTCCTCGCCCTCCACCATCGAGCCGATCTCGGCGGCGATCGACGCCCCCGCGAAGCCGCTGAGTACGATCGCCGTGATCAGCGGACCCAGCTCACGCACCACTGCGATGCCGACGACGTCCGCGACGCGTTCGAGCTGCCCGTATTGCTGGAGCGTCGGCGCCATCTGAAGGGCGATGATGATGCCGATGAAAATCTGGACCAGTACGACGATGCCGATGCTCCGGACGCCCACCCGCACCATCTGATCAAGCAGGGATTCGCGTCCAAGCCGGCTCTTCTTCCGCAGCAGCGCCGGTCCGCATCCGCGCAGGGTTTGACCGAGCAATTCCGCCAGAGCGCCGAAGGTGGCGACGAAG
>BOJX01000213.1 GCA_016860685.1 Planctomycetota bacterium | reverse complement strand
TGTGTCAGCCGCAATCCCGCAAGCATCCCGCTCACGAACCCCTTCTCGCCTCCCGAATCTCTGACTCCGCCTAACTTAATGCCTCATCGACCGCCGGCCAACTTTGTCTTGTGCCCGATGCGGCTGGAGCGGATCGGGCGGCGGGAGGTGCGGTTCAGGACGGGACCGTCGGGGCTACGATCGCGACGTCACGCGGGCGGCGCGGGGGGCGTCGTCCGGACCGCGACAATTCTGAGGGACTCAACTTCGACTTCGTCCAAGGCGCGGTCCGCAAGGGTTCGCCGGAGATCCTCCAAGTGCCGCTCCCGGTCCGCCAGCCAGCGTACTGGCGCCCACGCACTGTGTCCGTCGGTCACACACAGCACCTCCGGAAGGAACTCCACATCATCCAGATCCAGCCCGGTCAGCATGACCGCGCGGGCGCATTCGTCCGTCAACGCCGCGTACTCGCGCCGCAGGTCGGACAGATCGAGCCGCGCCAGTCGTCCCGTCCGGTTAACTTCCACGCTGGCGATGATTTCGGGGCTGGGGTTTGACATCGGGGTTCGTGGATCAATTTCCCGGCAGATGACGAATGCAGTAGAGATGAGCGGAGGTGCGGATGAAAAGATCGGCGCCGGCGGGAGCCGGCGTCGAAATCGTATAACCGTCGTCCAGCGTGTTCGTCGCCAGCACGTTGAAGGCGTCGCCTGCGGCCAGCACCGTCGTGGTCGCGATCTCGTTGGTGATGTAGACCCGCCCGTCCGCCAGGACCGGCGAGGCGCTCACCGTCCCGTCGGCGGTGCGTTCAGGCCCCCACAGCACCTCGCCCGTGGATGCCTTAAGACACACGACCACGCCTCGGTCATCGACCAGGTAAACCCGCGTTCCGTCCGTCACCGGGCTGGGCACGTCCGGCGCACCTTTGCCTTCGTACTTCCACGCAAGATGACTCCCGGTCACATCGCCTGTCCCCCCAAGTCGGTACGCCAGCATCGGCTTGACACGCGTCGGAGAGATCACCAGATCCGCGACAACCACCGGCGACGGGACGATTCGGTAGTTCCCGGCAAGCTGCGGATTCAGCCCCCCGCCGCGCCAAAGCTCACGCCCCGTCTGCGGATCGTGTCCTGTGACGTAATTCGCCCCGACGACGATGACCTGGTCCCCCTGCGGCGTGCGGGCGATCGTCGGCGTCGTGTACGCATCCGGACACTCTCGCTGGGCGTCCGTCTTGCGCCCCTCCTTCCAGAGGACTTTGCCGCTGACCGCGTCCAGCGCCGCCAGGTACGACTCCCCCGAGGCCTGAAGCACCTGAATCAGGATGCGGTCCTTCCACAACACCGGCGACGACGCGTACCCCCACGCCGGCAGGAACGCGCCCCACTCCGACGCAAGATCCTTCCGCCAGAGTTCCTTTCCCCCGAAATCCACAGCCGCCAGCACGCCCGTCCCGCTCAGCACCCAGACCGTCTTCCCGTCCGTCACCGGCGACGGCGAGGACAGATTCTGCTTCCCGAAAAGCCGGTTTCCGTCGTCGAGGCGATATTCCCAGACCGGCTTGCCGTCACGCCGATCGAAACACAGCAGGAGGAGGTCCGGACCGCCGGGGTTCCGTCGCGTCATGTTCGGCAGCACTCGGGCGACGTCGCCGTCCGCCTCGGCTTGCGGAGCGGACGGGGACGTGACGAAGACGCGCTCGCCGGAAACGATCGGGGACGACCCCGCCCACGAGGGCAGCGCGCGTTTCCACGCCACGTTGCGCTCCTCGCCCCACGTCAGCGGCGGCTTCGCGCTCCGCGACGCGCCGGTCAGTTCCGGACCACGCCACTGCGGCCACGCCTCATCGCTCTCGGTGCAGGCCGACGCGACCGGCGCGGTCAACGCGATGCATACCAGCATTAAGGCGCACCTTTGTAGTTCTTCGAGCATGCGCGAAGACTCTCAGCAAGGACCGACGAGCCGGGGCCGAGAGCACCGTGTGCGGCGATCCCCGGGCGCCCGCGCAATGCGGCGGGAAACCCCGACCGCAGCACACTACTCTCGCAAAATGGCACGCGAACTGCAAGCGCCGCAGTAGGGTGCGCGCCGATCGGCGCGGACCGCACGTTCCGGGCGGCTCGTTCTTGCGTTAGGATTCGTCCGATGTTCAATGATTTCGCCTTGCTGCTGTCCGGTGGGATGCTGATCGTCCTGGCGCTGGGGCGCCTCGACGAAATTGCCGGCGCCTACCTGCGCCTCGTGGGCCTGATCACTCTGGCGTTGACCTCCCTGGCGTTGGCGTGGCCGCTCCTGTCGCGGGCTGGCGGAAACGCCTCCGAAAATACGGGACGACTGTTTATTTCGGGGGCGGCGGCGCTCGGCGCCGTCGGGGTGATCCTTGGCGCGGCCGCGGACCGGAAGAGGTGGGTTCGGGCAGGCGCCGCGTTCGGTGGGTGCGCGGGGATTTCGGCAGTTTGCTTCCCCCTCACCCCCTCCGCACCAACCGCCTCCGCCGGTCTTTTTGCGGAAATCATTTCCCCCCTGCACGCCCTCGGAATCGTCACACAGGCGATTCTTCTGGGCGCCGTCACCTGTGCCTGGCTGCTCGGACACGCCTATCTGACCGCCACGCGGATGACGATCGCCCCCCTCCAGCGCTTCGGAACGATCCTTCTGACGACCCATCTCGCCCGGACCGGGTTCGTCGCTGCAACCTTGGCGACGGCTTTCGTTCACGCCCGGTCGGCGGCTCAACCCCTCGGGTCCGAAATCACCGCCCTGGACGCCGTCGTGCTCATCATGCGGCTCGGCGTCGGCATCCTCGTCGCCGGCGTCTTCACCTTCATGACGCGGGACTGCATCCGCCGCCGCAGCACCCAGTCCGCCACCGGCATCCTCTACTTCAACTCCGCGCTGATCTACCTCGGCGAACTCTCGGCGCTTCACCTGACCCGGATCACCGGAACGCCTTGGTGACGCCCGGGCGGCATTCATCGCGGTCCAGGAGGGCCATGAAAGGGAATTCGCCACTGCGGCTTGCGGCCGCACTGGCGAATCCCAGGAGGAAGGAGGAGGTTGTTTCGGACACTCTTATTATCGTATTTGTCCGGCCTGCGGGAGAAGTTTTTTTT
>BOJX01000212.1 GCA_016860685.1 Planctomycetota bacterium | reverse complement strand
CCGACGCCCACCGACGCCCGCCAGTCCCGGATCGAGACGCTTTCCTCGACTGTGCCCATGTCGGTAAAGAGCACCCCCCGGAGCGACTCGCCGTAAATCGGGAAGGTATACTCCGCTCCGAAAAGCAGCATGAAATCGCCGCCGACCGGGTTGTCGTCGAGTCCTTCCCGCGGACCCACGCCGCGGTATTCGAAGCCGCGCAGCGACCCGATCCCGCCCGCATAAAGCCGCTCAAACACCGGCGTGTCTCCGACCAGCACCGCTGTGTCACCGCGCAACGAAAAGACGTGCTTGCGATCCAGCAGGTCGGTGTACACCGGGAAATGCCGGACGTACCCGGTGCGCAGTTCCGTGAACACATGATCGCCGCCGAGGATTCCGAATTGCTCCACGCTGAAGCGCCACCGGTCTCCTCTCGACGGGATGAACCGGTTGTCCGTCCGATCCAGCACCAAGGCGCCCTTCACGCTGGTCAGAAGATTGCTTCCCTCCACGTCACGGATGTCCCGCGCGGCGAGAAGATCGACGTTGTCCACCTCGACGTCTTCGAGTCGGAAGGCAATCTCGCCGGTCCAGCCCTTCAGCAGCCCGCGCTCCAGCCGCTTCCCGAAACTGACGTAAGTTCCGACGCGGCCCTCGTCATACCCGTCGCGCCCGCGCTCGAAGAGAAAGAACCCGGTATCAAACCGCAGCGGCGCATCCAGCAGGTAAGGCTCGGTGAAGTCAACCCGGAAGCGGCTGACCTCGGTTCCCGGCTGGGCCTCGATCCGCATCCGCTGGCCAGCGCCTTGAAACGCCTGAAGCCGGAAGAATTCTCCGAAGCTTTTCGGGGTGTCGGAGATGTCGAAGTTCTTGAAGTCGATCGCGAACTGTCCGACCAGACCGTTGTTGCTGGTCACGCCGAACCCGAAGATCAGATCTCCGACCCGGTCAGCCTCCTGCACGTCGATCAGCGCGTCGCGGACGCCCGGTTCGTCGCCGACCGGAAGAATTCGAGCGGATTGAAAGATCTGCGTCTGCCGCAGGCGCGTCTCCGCGTCCCGTGCCTCGGTAAGGTTCCAGAGGTCGTCCGGCGGAAACAGACGGAACTCGCGGAGCACGACCTTGTCCTTCGTCTGCGTGTTGCCGCGGACGACGATCTGCCCGACGCGGAACTGACCACCCTCGACGATCCGGAAGGTCACCAGCACCTGTCCCGGCGTTTCCGAGAAGACGCGAACCGCTTCGATGTGACGCTCGATGTAGCCGATCTCGCCGTAACGCGTTTCGATGAGCGTCCGGTCGGCCTCGAGGATCGGCTGAATCACGTACGCGCCCTCCCGGCTTCGGATCAGGCTCTGAAGCTCCTCGGTGGAGAAGACCGTGTTGCCCTCGAAGCGCAGGCTTTCGATCCGGTAGCGCGTGCCCTCCTCGATCGTGAAGACGATCCGGCGGTCACCCTCTTTTTCGAGGTTCTCAACACGGTGCGTCACCTTCGCGTCGAGAAAGCCCTGCTCGCGGTAGTACCGCTGGAGGTTGGCGACATCGGCCTCAAGCTGGGGCGGATCGAGCGTTCCCGCTCGGAAGAACCAGAACGCCGTGCGCGTTTGAATCTGCTTCATCAACTCGCGCTCGCTCAGCGAAGCTCGACCCTCAAAAAGAATCTTCCGGACCTTGATCTGCGGACCCTCGTCGATCCGGTAGGTAAGTCGGCCCTCGGCGATATCCTCGCGTTCCACGGTCACCTCTAACTGTCCGAAGCCCTTCTCGCGGTAGAGGGCGGCGATCGCCTCAAGTCCTTCGTTGACCGCATCGGGGTCGATCGGGTCGCCGACCTTCAGCGGAACTTTTCCCTTCAGGTCGCGGTCGGGGATTTTCGAGTTGCCTTGGAACCGGATCGACTTCAGGACCGGCCGCTCGGCGAGGGTGAACACAACGGCGACGCCCCCGCCTTCCGGGCGAGTCTCGTAACGGACGGAATCAAATCGGCCCGTGCGGACAAGTCGGGCGACATCCCGGTCCAGCGCGTCGGTGTTCAAAGGCTCGCCGACGCGCGCCTGCACGATCTCGCGGAGATAGGCCTCGCTCGTGCGCTCAATGCCCTCAAACAGGACGGCGACGATCGGCGGCGAGACTGCGTCCTGAGGCGGATCCTGAAGCGAGGATGCGGGAGCGCCGACGGTGGCGGCCGCGTACACGACAACGCCCCAGCAAGCCCGACGCCAGGGAAGGCCGAAGCTCTCCCCGTGCTGCTTCCGAGAACCGGGGACGGCGCTCCGGCGCTGCCTACGCAGGGTGACAGGTTTGCTCATGACCCAGAGTTTCCAAGGGAACGGCGCCGAAATCCCCGCGCGGGCATCAGCGCCGATCCACGCCGGCGGTATGCTAGCGGACACGGGTCCGGACACAAAGCATGTGCTCCGCGCGGTAATCCGGTAGCATTCCGCGGGGATGCCCGTCGGCGAGGCGCCGGCGGCGCGATACTGATGACGTTGCAGAGCTTTCATCGACGCGTGATCGGGGAGGGCGCTCCGGTCTTGGCGCGGCCGGTGCGTGCTGTACTGGCCGGAGTGTCTCACATTTACGGTGCAGCCGTCCGCGCCCGCAACGCCAGGTTCGACGCGGGGATCGGCGTGGCTCGCGTGAAGGCTCCGGTCATCTGCATCGGGAATCTGACCGTCGGCGGGACGGGAAAGACGCCGATCGTCGTCGATGTGGTTCGCCGTCTTTCTGCGGACGGACTGAAGCCGGCGGTCATTCTGCGCGGATACGGCGCGGTTGGCGGCGACGAAAGCGACGAGCAACAACTGATCCGACGCGCCTGTCGGGGGGTCGTCTGCGTGGCGGATAAGGACCGCGTCCGTGGGGCGCGGACCGCGATCGAACATCACGCCGCTGACGTGCTTGTCCTCGATGACGGGTTTCAGCACCGCCGTCTCGGGCGCGATCTGGACCTCGTGCTGATCGACGCGACGTGCCCTCTCGGGTTCGAGCGGCTGATTCCTCGGGGATTGTTGCGAGAGCCGGTCGAGGGTTTGCGGAGAGCGCACGCATTGATTGTCACGCGAACCAACGAGGTCGGTCCCGAAGTCCTGACGGCGTTGCGTGAAAGGTTGACAGGG
>BOJX01000211.1 GCA_016860685.1 Planctomycetota bacterium | reverse complement strand
ACGCCTGCGCCAGCCTCGCCGAAAGCTCCTGCCGCCGGGGCGCGGTCTTCTCAAGGTAGGCTCGCAGCGCCTCCTCCACGTGCCGGATGCGGTCCTGCACCTGCTGGCGCTCAGCATCGATCGTCCCGCGCTGCGCCACGAGCTGATCCACCTGCGACATCAACTCCAGCGCCCGCGCCTCCGCCTTGCCCTTATCCACCTCCTCCATGTTCAGCGAGGTGAGGATCGCGTTGTATTCCTTGTTGGTGCGGGTCTGTTTGAGGGCTTCGCGGTGCTTCGAGATGTTCTGCTCGCGGGACTTGACGTCGAGTTCGGCGAGGCTCGCCTGAGATTTCACGTCGCGGATCTGGGCGTCGATCTGCGCCAGGCGGGCTTCGATCTTCGCCAGTTCCCGACGGTGCAGGGCGATCCGCTGCTCCCGCCCTCCTTCCTCCTGGCGCAACTCCGAAATCTCTAGCTGAACCTCCTGCAGCTTCAGGAGGGCTTCGGTGGTTCCCGGCATGTGTCCGCCCGTCTGCCGATCCCGACCTGCCGCAACCCCTGCGGCCCGGCCTGACCGGAAGCAGCATTATGCCTGACTCTGAGTGTTCACGCAAATCCGCACCTGCATCCGCCGCGTATTCGTGATACGATCGCCGCCTTGCCGGATGACGACGGGGATTTCCTCTTGTATTGCTCGACCTGCCGGAGAACATCCGGTGAACTCAGGAAACACCGCGCATGAATGACACTCTGCCTCAGCAAATTCGGATCGGACGCGTCGTCGGAATTGCGGTCCGCACCGGACCCGGCGCGCCGATGAAAGAACTCGACGAAGTCCTCGCCGCCACCGACGGCGGTCTCGCAGGCGACAATCCGTCCAGCCCCCGTCGCGGCGTCACCCTGATCTCGCAGCCGCAGTGGAGGAAAGCCAACGAGGAGCTCGGAAGCGACCTTCCGTGGCACACCCGCCGGGCCAACGTGTTGGTCGACGCGCCGTCGCTCGGCGACTTGATCGGCACCACGATCGCACTCGGCAACGTGCTCGTGCGCGTCGAGGGCGAGACGAAGCCCTGCGCCGTGATGGACGCGGCGCAGGCGGGGTTGTTGAACGCGCTGAAACCGGATGGCCGAGGCGGCGTTCACGGGCACATTCTCGCAGGCGGTCTGATCCGCGTCGGCGCGGAAGTCCGTCGCGTCGAATGAGCGCCGCCCCCGCCCGGGAGCGCGGCGACGATCAAACTTCGGCATGAATAAGACGAGCACCGGGGATTGCGTCCCCCCCGGTGCTCGCGGGTGTGGGGTGTGTGCCCCCGATCAATCCTCCCCGATTTACCGGGTCAGTCGCGCGCCTAGTCGCGCTCCATCACGTCGCGATAGCGTTCATACAAAGCGCCGTCCCGCCGCTGAAGGTCTTCCTCATTGCGGAACACACGCGTCACTTCCGAATCCCCCTTGCGGATCACCACTTCGATCGACCCGTCCGGGTTGACCCGAAAGGACTGCCGCGCCCGTCCAGCCGCCGCTCCGTCACGGAGCAGACTGCGATCCTGAAGCATCTCATGCAGCCGGGTCATCGGCTTACGCCACGCCGCCCCGTCGTCGTCAAACCGTTTCCACCGCTCCTGAACATCTCGTAATGCGTCCTGCACCGCCTTTTCCGCTTCGGCGAGGCGCTCGTGCAGTTCTTGCATATATTGCGGATCCGCTCCGCCTAAGAACCGGCCCGGCAGACCCTGGCCGTCGGTGTAGACGTGAACGCCCTGACCCTCGAGCAGATCTGCGGCCTCCGGGTCGCCCTTGCGCAACTCGTCGCGGTTTGCGTAGATTGACGTCTTTTCGTCGCCGCCCGCGGATTTGCGCACCACGTGAATCTCGCCGTCGTTTGACTGCTCGACCACGAGGCTCTCCCCGTCCACCGTCCGCTCGATCCGGATTGACTTGCTCTCGTCACCGAACCAGAACCGCTGAACCGTGCTCTGCCCCTTCGGCAGGTACTTCTTGAACACGTCCGGCAGGTCGTCGAGCTCCTTCAGATCCTCGATATCCTCAACAATCCACGCACCCGACGCGTCAGGGCGGATGACCCGGCCACGCACATTAACGGAGTCTTCCGCCGTGACATCCGGGGCAAGATCGTACTTCCAGGAATATTCCGAACGACGCTCCGCAAGTTCCGCGGTCAACGTGTGCGTCTTGCCCCCGCGATGCACGGTCAGTTCAAGACGATCCCCCGCCTTCATCGCCGACACCTTCTCAACGAAGTCCGCAACACCCCCGGAGACCGGCTTCCCATCGATTCCCGAGATCACGTCAAAACGCTCCAGCCCTGCCTTTTCCGCCGGACTGTCTTTGACCACGTTGAGGATCGTCACCCCCTGCCCGGACTCCAGTCCCAGTTGGGCCGTGATGACATCGGATACATCCCCGAGTTGCACGCCCAGCCACGCCCCGGACGACATGCTCTGCGCCGCATTCCCCTCGCCGACCCACGTCACCCGCGGCTGAGCGCTTGCGTCATCGTTCACCGTGACATACGCGAACGCCGGCGTCACTGCCGCACCGGACCCCGACCCCGCCGCAACCGTCGCGCCGTTGAACACCGGCACGCAGGTCACCACGCCGTTTCCGGTCGTGGTCCCAGTGCAGGTCGCGATGCAACAACAGCAGCACTTTCCACAGCAACCCGCCGCCTGACCGCAACCGGTGGTCTGACCAGAGGTCTTGACCGGCTGCACGGGCGTCCACGCAGCCGCCCCGGCCTGAGGCGAGATCGTGACCGTCTCAAGCGGGTTGGCTGTCGGATGCGACGCACACCCTGGGGCGCATCCGGCGTGTCCGGTCGTGACCACCTTGACTTGTGAGGTCTTCTGCGTATCCGCGCAGCAACTCGACCCCGTCGTGGCGTTCGTCAAACGCGCCACGGGCGCCGCACCGGACTCGTTGCAGACCGCCTTGCACGCCTTGCCGTCACACGTGAACGTGCAGACCTTTCCGTCGCACACGACCGTGCAGACCTTTCCGTCGCCCGATTGCCCCAGTTTGGCGCACGCGACTTCGCCTCCCGTCGCGCAGACCTGCACGATCTGACGCGGGGAACTCGCCGTCGCCTGCACCGGCGCACACGTCACGACGCACGCGCCGCCCTTGTATTCCTCAACCAACGC
>BOJX01000210.1 GCA_016860685.1 Planctomycetota bacterium | reverse complement strand
CATCAGATTGACCCGACGGCATGGGACAAGATCGTCGATGCGAACCAGACGATAAATCAGGTCGCCGCAAAGTGGCCGAGGTTAAAGGCGAAGTTGGAGGCGGATGATCTCAAGCCGGAGATGGAGGCGGTGAAGTACTTCCTGTGGTTGAACCCCGACCGGTGCGGACTCTTCTTCGCAAACCATGTGCTGATCGTCGAGGGACCGACCGAGCAGGCGTTTATTAACAAGCTGATCGACGAGGGGCGGATCACGCGCCCCGCCGACGGCATGCACGTCCTGGACTCTATCGGGAAGTTCAATGTCCACCGATTCATGAATCTGCTGATTCACATGGGCATCCCGCACTCCGTTTTGCACGACGACGACGGGAACAAGGACGAACACGCGGATGTGAATCAACTGATCCAGGATACGAGGAACGCCGACCTGACGACCGCGATCACGACGATTCCGGGCGATACCGAGACGCTGTTGGGCATGCCGAAAGCCGGCTCAGATCACCGCAAACCGCAGCATTTGCTGTTTCTGCACGAGACGAATCAGCTCGACCTGACGAAGCTCGACTCCTTCTGCAATCTCGTTAAGGCGTGCCTGCCGACGACGGCGAAGCCCGAGTAGTCGTTAGAAGGTACTGGATCGGCCGAGTGAATGTATCGAGGTTCTATGGCAAAGCACCAATTCGGCGGCGACTGGACGACCGACAAGCTGGAGCGGCTGCGAAAGTACCTTTGCGCCTACATGACCATCTTCACGAGAAACCCCAAGGCCCAGTACTTCACAACGATCTACGTCGACGCCTTCGCCGGCACCGGGCACCGCGTCGGGCCGACCAGGCGGGGCGACAAGAGCGCGGCGGCCAGTGAGACCGCCGACCCCGAGGCGGAGTCGTTCAGAAAGGGCAGCGCCCGAATTGCGCTCGAGGTCGGGCCCTCATTTCACCGCTTCATTTTCATCGAGCGCGATGCCGGGCGAGTCGCGGAGTTGGAGGCCTTGCGTGACGAGTTCCCGACCAAGGCCGTACAGATCGAACAGGGCGACGCGAACGCCTTCCTCAAACAGTGGTGCAAGCAGACGGACTGGAAAAAGCACCGCGCTGTCGTCTTCCTCGACCCGTACGGTATGCAGGTCGACTGGGCCACGCTCGATTCGTTGGCGAAGACGAAGGCGGTAGACTTGTGGTTGCTATTCCCGCTCGGCGTGGCAGTCAACCGTCTGTTGACCAAGGCGGGCCCGCCGCCGGAGGAATGGGCCAACGCCTTGACGCGGATCTTCGGCACGAAGGATTGGGAGCAGGCCTTCTATCCCAAGAAGGAGGAGGAGACGCTGTTTGGCGCGGAGGAGAGCCAGCGAAAGGACGCCACGCTCGAAGCGATCGGCTGTTTCTTCGTGAATCGGCTCAAGACGATCTTTGTGAAGGTCGCTGACAATCCACTGCCCTTGATCAACTCGACAAACACGCCGATCTATCTACTGTGCTTTGCAGCAGGGGCCCCGAAGGGTTCGGGGACGGCGGTCAAGATCGCCCAGGACATTCTGAAGCAATAGGGAGGCACGGATGGCCACGAATTCGAGCATCGAATGGACCCAGATGACCTGGAACCCGGTGACCGGCTGTTCAAAGGTCAGTGAGGGGTGCCGCTATTGCTACGCTGAGCGGATGGCCAAGCGACTCCAGGCGATGGGCAGCGCGCGCTACGCAAACGGGTTCAGGGTGACGCTACATGACGACCTGGTGGACCTGCCACGCCGTCTGCGGCAACCACGTCTGATTTTCGTGAACTCCATGAGTGATCTGTTTCACGAGAAGGTTCCCGTCGATTTCATCCGGCGGGTGTTTCGGACGATGGAAGCCTGCCCGCAGCATACGTTTCAGGTGCTCACAAAACGCAGCCAGCGGTTGCGCGAATTGGCCTCGCGGCTGCCTTGGCCACCGAACGTCTGGATGGGCGTAAGCATCGAGGACGACCGCGTGCTATCCCGCGTCACCGATCTGCGCGCGGTGCCCGCTCAGGTTCGATTCCTATCATGCGAGCCGCTGATCGGCCCGCTCGACGACCTGCCGCTCGACGGCATCTCTTGGGTGATTGTCGGCGGCGAGTCCGGGCCGGGGGCGCGTCCTATGAAGCGGGCGTGGGTCGAGTCCATACGCCGCCAGTGCCGACGGGCGGACGTGGCCTTCTTCTTCAAACAATGGGGCGGAGTTCGCAAGGACCTCGCCGGTCGCGAGCTGAACGGGCGCACGTATGATAACATGCCAACACCATCGCGGCCGCTGAGCGGCGCAGCGCGGGGCCAGCTCTCGCTGCCGGTCCTGGCGATGTGAAAGCTAACGACGTGCGTAATGGATGCCTCGGCGAATCAAGACGTCAAGACCATCGGTAACTCGGCGCTCCTCAACACCCGCAAGGTCGGGCTCCTCTGCTCGCGCCGATGCCCAGGAACCATTATCGTCAAGACGCTCGATTTGGCGCTGGCCCTTCGGAATTCGGCCGCGACTGTCATCGGCGGTTTTCAATCGTCTATGGAGCGGGAGTGCCTTGAAACGCTCCTGCGCGGCAAGCATCCGGTGATCGTCTGCCCGGCGCGAGGCATTGAGGGAATGCGCCAGCCGGCCGCGTGGAAATCCGCCATCGCTGAGAACAGCCTCTTGATCGCCTCGCCCTTCCGCGCGAAACAGCGTCGAGCGACAGCCGAACTGGCGGAAGAGCGAAATCGCTTCGTGGCAGACCTCGCCGACGAAGTCATCATCGCGCACGCCTCGCCTGGCGGCAAGCTCGAACGCCTTTGCAACGACATCATCGCCTGCGGCAAGCCGATCAGGACCCTCGACGACCCAGCCAACACGCACCTCCTGGCCCTGGGAATGCGGCCGCTCCGGGTAGGAGACGTCACGCGGCTGGGCAAGCCATGACCACGCTCCGATTTCCGCGACCAGCCGCACCGTCGCTCAATGCTCTCG
The DNA here is from genome assembly GCA_016860685.1 of Planctomycetota bacterium. Lineage (GTDB taxonomy): Bacteria > Planctomycetota > Phycisphaerae > UBA1845 > UBA1845 > JABWBH01. The sequence goes on along the minus strand of BOJX01000210.1, from coordinate 217 downwards.
ATCGCGCGGCGGATTCGGGTCGTTGCCCGGTTCGCTCCCGGCAGCACAGATCCACTACCGCATGTTGCTGCGCGACGCCCCGCGCCGCTGGTGTTCGTGAACGGGGCCGATACGAAGGCCGGGCAGATGTTCGCGCTGGCCCACGAACTGGCGCATCTGTGGCTGGGCGAGTCCGCGCTGACCGACATGGAGGCGCGGCCAGCCGCCTTGCGCGACG
>BOJX01000209.1 GCA_016860685.1 Planctomycetota bacterium | reverse complement strand
CGTGCCGGGTGGTTTGCGCGCGCGACGACGATCCGAGTGCACGTGTACGAACCCTGCACGGAATCCGGTGCCTCTTGCGTGGCGACGTGGACGGATGCCCGGCGCATCATCCGGTCCTTGCGCACAGACACGGTTGCCGGTGCGCGGGCGACGCTTGAACGTCTCGCACGAGCGATGCTCGATCACGAGCGCACCGTCGAAGGCGCGCAGGCGCTGGCGGCGACGGCGCTGGGGGATTTCCGAGTCTGCCGTGAAAACGTCGCCGGCATGCTGGCCACGTACCACCGCCTCGACGAGACCGAACCCCTGCTCGTTGCGATCCGGACCGCGACCGACGCGTGCGCCGACGCCGCCGCGTGTGACGCTGCCGACGAGCAGACCGACCTCCGCGCCGCCCGTGCTGCTCAAGCGGCTAACGCGCTCAGCGCCGCTTTCGCCGAGCATCTCCCCCGTTTCAACCAACTGGACGCCTCGTTCAAGGCCGTGTCTCCCTTCTTCGACGGCACGACCTTGATCGATGAATCCTCTCTCGAAACGTTTGAGCAGGCAGTGCTCGATGTGCTTGAGAGTTTCGTGGCCTTCGACCCGTTGCGGTCGCCCGCCGACGCCCACGACGAGATGCTCGATCGCCTCGATGCCGCCAGCCACGCGATCGACGAGGCGCTTCAATCCTACCGCAGCCCGGTCACGAGGTCGGCATCTGCGCCGATCCACGTCATGCAGGTCGGTCTTGATCAGGGTCTGCGGGCCTCCGGCGACGTCTCGACGGGCGACGCGGAAATGACTCTTGCGGATCAACCGGAGCCGTCGCACGTTCTGGCGATCGATCCGGCCACCGGACGCTGCAGCCTCCCTCGCAGCGTTCTGACGTGGTTGGCCGACGGACCGCCTCTCGACATCACGTTGGACCGAGCGTTGCGAAGACGGGCGCTTTCGAGCGGGCTTCCGGCGGCGGAGGAATTGTCGCCGCAATTCCCGGTCTGCCTCTTCCAAGTGTCGGGCGTCGAGCGCGAAGGCGCAGACGTCTTGTTCACCGGCGACGCCGGCGCACGAGTCGGTTTCGCCGTCGACGGAGAGCCCCTCGCGTTCATGTCCGGCGAGGGCTTTCACATCACAAATCTCCCTCGCGGCGGTCGTTACGAACTGGTCGCGTTAACCGATCGGGAGGACGCGGTTTCAAGGGTTCGCATCCAGTTCGACTCGGACCCGGCGTTGTTCAATTTTGACCAGCCTGTCACCGGAACGTTCGACCTTTTCCGACGCGCGGAGGTCGTCTTCGTTGAGGCGCTGGCCGGAGAGACGATCCTGGCGGACGTCGCCTGTTGCGGCGCCGACGGGACTGCTTTCGAGATGAGTCTTTATGACCCGGCCGGTCGGCGGCTTGCCGCCGAAGATCGCCCAGGGACAGGAGGCGCGGCGCCCCTGCGTGGATTCGACATTGTTGAAGACGGGCTTCATCGTCTCGTCGTCAGCCCCGACGACGCCGCCTTCGGTGATTACCGGATCGTCGTCAGCAAAACACCCGCTCCGCAGATCCGGGACATCCAGTCAGGCGAGGAGCTGACGCTGGATTTCACGGTGGAGCAGCCGACGGTGATCCTGCGCTTCACGGCGGTGTCCGGACAGACGGCTGAAATCTCCGGACTCTCGTCCGACAACGTCGATCGCGTCGACCTGCGCGTCATGACTTCGGAGGGTGAAGTCGTCGTTGACCGGGCGACGCTGTATTTCGACGGTTCGTCCTTCTCCCGCGTGCGCTTTCCGGTGGTGCAATCGGCGGCGTACCTTGTGACGCTTCGGGCGCCGGGCACAGGCGCGCCGGTCGCGGGATCCTGCGTCATCCGGTTTGATCTGAACTCCGCAACGCCCTGACCCGGCGGGCAACAGGCAGATCATGCGCATCAGCGAGATCTTTTTCAGCATTCAGGGCGAGGGCAAACTCTTCGGCATCCCCAGCGCCTTCATCCGCACGACCGGCTGCAACCTCCGCTGCACCTGGTGCGACACGCCTTATGCCTCGTGGACGCCGGAGGGGGAGGACATGACGATCGACGCCATCCTCGATCGGATCGCGCCCTACCCGACGCGCTTCGTGGTCCTCACCGGCGGAGAACCGCTGCTGCAGAACGATGTCGTCGAGCTGACGCGCCGTCTCCGAGACGACGGTCGCCACATCACGATCGAGACCGCCGCGACGGTTTACAAACCCGTCATGTGCGATCTCGCCAGCCTCAGCCCGAAACTGGCGAATTCAACGCCTCTCGCCCGCGACGGCGGGAAATTCGCCGAGGCGCATGAGCGCGACCGCTTTCAACCAGACGTCATCGAAGCGTTCATCCGCACCGCGCCAGACTTTCAGTTGAAGTTCGTCGTCGAGCGCGAGCAGGATCTCGAGGAGATCGACCGGATGTTGCAGCGACTGCCGGACGTGCCCCGGGAAAACGTCTTGCTCATGCCCGAGGGAACCGAAGCGGCAAGTCTTCTGGAGCGAGGCCGGTGGGTCGCGGAAACCTGCAAGTCCCGCGGATTCCGCTACTGCCCGCGACTGCACGTCGAACTTTTCGGCTGCTGCCGCGGCGTCTGACCTTCGGTTTTGACCGCGCCAGCGACCGGGGTAAGATGTCCGAGGGGTGACCCACGGGGCGTATTCGATGCACACCGACCCTTTGCGAGGCGAACCGCGCATCGTTCACCTCGCCGCCGGTCCTCATCAGACGACTGACGGCGTCGCCGCTGATCTTGCCGCCGCGGGAATTCCGGTCGAATCCGTGACCGATGTCTACGCGGCGCTAGCTTCCGCCAGTCTCCTGAAGCGCGCCGGGCACAGCATCGTGCTGGTCGCCTGCGCGGATGAACTGCTCAACGAGGATCTCGAACTTTTCTCGCTGCTTGAGGAGTTCGGCGACGCGATCAAGACCTTCGTTTACGGAGACCTCCGATCTGCTTCGCTCATTCAAAGCGCGCTGAATCTCGGTACTCTGCCCCTCTCCGTCCTGACGGAGCATCTCGCGCGCATCGCGCCTTGCCGCCCGTCTTGCACCCCTCGCAGACCCGAGGAATCCCGCGCCGATGCCGCCATCCTGCGACTCAAGGCCGAAGCCCCCGCCGCACCGATCGCGGACACCCGCGACGACAGAACCCCGGAATTCGCGGTGCGCGTTCCCTGGCTGCGGTATGCGGACGCCCCGCGGCGGGTTC
>BOJX01000208.1 GCA_016860685.1 Planctomycetota bacterium | reverse complement strand
CCAGCTCGCCTGCGACACGCGCCGACGCCTGCACGTGCCCGACGTTGCTGCGCGCCCGGATCGAGCGGACCTCGAGCAGGAGCTGGTCGCCGGGCCGGACCGGTCGGCGGAACTTGACCTTGTCCAGACTCAGCAGCACCGCGACTTTGCCCTTGTGTTCGAGCTCCTGAGACAGCAGCAGCCCTCCGAGCTGGGACATCGCCTCGATGATGAGCACGCCCGGCATGATCGGCTCTCCGGGATAGTGCCCCTGAAAAAACTCCTCGTTGATCGTGACATTCTTCAGACCGACGGCGCGCTGGGAGCCTTCGATTTCGAGGATGCGGTCGACCATCAACAGCGGGTAGCGGTGGGGAAGAAGGCGCTGGATGTGCCGGATGTCGTAGACCGGCGGGCGCTTCAGGCGGGCGGACTCCTCCTGCTGCCGCTCGTGTTCGAGAAGCGCCCGCACCATCGCATGATTGAGCGCATGCCCGGACTTCCTCGCGAACACGCGACCGACGATCGGCCGTCCCAGCAGGGAAAGGTCTCCGACGAGGTCGAGAATTTTGTGCCGGACGCATTCCTCGGGAAATCGCAGGGCGTTGTTGATCGGTCCGTCTTCACCGAACACGAGGATGTCCTGGTACGTCAGGTGCAGTCCGAAGCCCATCGCCTGAAGCTGCTTGACCTCGCGCTCGAGGACAAAAGTGCGCGCGGGGGCGATCTTCGTCTCGAAGTCCTCCGGCGTGACGGTGACGCGGTAGGTCTGCCGTCCGATCGGCGTGTCCGTGCCGTAATCGAGGTCGTAGAAGATCTCCAGGTGCTCCTGATTCCGCTTCAGGGGGGGCAGGGCGACGAGTTCGGCGTCCTCCTCGGCGACCCGGATCATGTCGGCGACGGTGTACGCATCGACGAGGGGTTCCTGCTCCTCAATACCCCCATCCTTGAGACGATCGAGGAAGGGGAGGCTGCTGCCGTCCATCGCGGGCACTTCGGCGCCGCGCAGCTCGATCTGAAGGTTATCGAGGCCGAGGGCGGCGCAGGCGCTTAAGCAGTGTTCGACGGTTTCGATCTGCGTCGAACCGTTCTTCAGGGTGGTGCGGCGGGCGCGCTTCGAGACGTTCTCGACGCGCGCGGCGATGCGCACCGGCGTCGCCTGATCCGTGCGGATGAACCAGATTCCGGTGTTCGGCGGGGCGGGCTTGAAGCGGAGACGGCTGGACTCTCCCGTGAAGAGTCCGCGCCCTTCAATCTCGACTTCCCGGCTGATCGTGTGCTGATGCCTCAAGGCGCTCCAACCGTTTCCGCAGATCCCGGATCTCCGTCAGCAGGTCGGGCAGCCGGCGCTGCGCAGCGAGGATCCGCCGCTCCAGCGCCGCGTCCTTCGCCGGATACCCCATCACGAACTGTCCTTCGGACGTCTGATCGACGACCACCGAGGCCGCCGCGACCGTCGACCTCGACGCGATCGTCGCTCCGTCCACGCTTGCCGACCGACCCGCCAGGACGCAGTAGTCGCCGATCCGCGTGCTTCCGCTCAGGCCGGTCTGCGCGGCGATCACCGTCGCCCGGCCGATGCGGCAATTATGTCCGACCTGAACATGATTATCAATTTTCGTGCCTGCGGCGACGCACGTGGATCCGAATTTTGCCCGATCGACGCAGGTTCCTGAGCCGATCTCCACGTCGTCCTCGATGACGACGTTGCCCGCGTGAGGGACGCGACGGTGCGCCTTCCCGTCGAAGTAGAACCCGAACCCGTCCCCTCCGATCACGGCGCCCGCCTTGAGTACGACGCGGTCTCCCAGCACACACCCGTCATGCACGACAGCGTTGGGCCCCAGAACACAGTCCTTCCCGATCGCAACGTCGCGCCCGACAAAAACCCCGGAGTGCAGAATCGACCCGGAATTTACGCGGCTTCCCGGTCCGACCGTGACGAAAGGGCCCACGCGCACGCCCGCGTCGAGGGACGCCTCCGGGTCGATCCACGACAGTTCATGAGTACCGACGGGCGGCGACCACACCTCCGGTTTCAACGCTCCGAGCACCGCCTCCAGCGCCGCGTCCACCCGGTCACACAGCAGCGCTGTCATCGGAGTCGGTCCGAAGCCGCGCGGTACGAGCACGGCGCCGGCCCGGCTTTCCGCAAGTTGACCGGCGTAGCGGGACTGCGTGATGAACGTCAGTTCATCCGGTCCCGCCTCGGCGACCGCCGCGACGCCGCGCAGCAGCACCGCGCCGTCGCCGCGCACCGTTGCGCCGGTAACACGGGCCAGTTCCTCAGCCGTGACTGGGAGTTTCATGGTGACTTCGGTTTTGCCGGCGCCGGACCGCCGGTTTTCTCACCCGTCGGCTTGTCGGCGGCGGGCTTCGACTCCCTCGGCGCGGCCGGCGTGTTGCGCAGGCGGAAGGCGTCATTGATGACCTTGATGACCGGATCCGTCAGATCCAGGGAGGGGTTCCAATAAATCACCTTCTGAAGCAGGATCTGCTGGCGCAGAGCGGCGGAGTCCGGCGCGTCCTGCGTGAGCAGGTCGTAAGTGACCACCAGATCGACGCCGCGCTCCTCGGCGACCTTCTGCACGCCGGCGCGGACGTCGGCGTAGATCTCCATCAACGAGCGCTTATGCGCAGTCTTGATCGCTTCCGTCTCCATCTGGGTCCAGACCCGGTAGCGGATCTCGGCTTCCTGAAGCTCCGCGACCTTCCGGTCATACTCCGGCGTGTTCGGCTTGAACGCCTCCTGAAGCGCGCGGCGCGAGGATTCGATCTGCGCCCGCTTCTTTTCCGCCTCCTCGTTGAGGAACTTCTCCTTCGCCACGAACTCCTCCTCGAGGTACGCCGTCCGCTCGTAGGCCTTGAAAATTCGCGCGATGTCAATCACGCCGACGTTGTTCTGCGCCGCTGTCTCCGCCGCGCACGCCGCCGCCAACCCGACAATCATCAGCATCCGTTTCATACGCCATCTCCCGCAATTTTCATCATCAGAAGAAAGAGGTTCCGACGAAGAAGCTGAAGACCTGCTCCTCGTCGTCCGGTCCCTTCAGCACCGGGGCCGCCAGATCGAACTCGATCGGCACGGGACCGAGGAAGTCCAGCGTCAGACGTACGCCGACGCCCACCGACGCCCGCCAGTCCCGGATCGAGACGCTTTCCTCGACTGTGCCCATGTCGGTAAAGAGCACCCCCCGGAGCGACTCGCCGTAAATCGGGAAGGTATACTCCGCTCCGAAAAGCA
>BOJX01000207.1 GCA_016860685.1 Planctomycetota bacterium | reverse complement strand
GGTTGCTTGATCGGCTGAGCATCCAGATGACGGGGGAGGCGGCGGTAGCGAGCAGGCGCATCGGACCGGCAAGGATGCGGGCCCAGCGCTCGGGGTCGGTCAGCGCCAGCTGTTTCGGGACGAGTTCACCGAGAATAACCGACAGAAATGTGATGAACGCCACGACGAGAATGAAGGAGACTTCGCCGGCCGCTTCCGCCCCCACGCCGGTTCGGATGAGTATGTCCTTCACGCCGCCCGCGATCTTCGCCCCGCCGTAAGCGCCGGCGATGATGCCGATGAGGGTGATGCCGACCTGAACGGTTGAGAGAAAGCGGTCCGGCAAAGCTTTGAGCGCAAGCACGGCGCGAGCGCGGCGGTCGCCGTCGTCGGCGAGAGATTGAAGACGGGATTTGCGCGACGAAACAACGGCGATCTCGGCCATCGCAAAGACGCCGTTGGCGATGACCAGCGCGAGAATAACGACGATTTCCAGGGCGAACGTCAATGCGCGTCAGGCCTCCTTTGCAAACCAGGCAACGAAGCGGTCCGGGAGCGGCGCCCTGCCGCCGCCTCGAAGCTTCGCCGAAACGTCGTAAACCCGACTCCGCCGGTTGCATGAAACAACCGGGGTCCGAGACGCGAGTCAGGCGGGTGTATTGTCCGGGTCGATGGGGAGGTGGCAAGCGGAAAAAAGGGGGAACCCCGGCGATCAGGGCTTGACAGCGCCGGCGGCGTTGGGAAGGACGGTTTTCCCGCGGGATTGCTGGCGACGCTCCCGAAGCAGCCGGCGGGCTTCTCTCAGACGGGTGCGAAGCTCTTTCATCCGTCGGCGATAAACGACCACGCCCCACCGGCTGAAGGCGTATGACAGGAGGCCGAAAAACATGCCCGCGACAAGCGAACCGACCCACAAATCAGCCCCGACGTCGATCATGAAGCTGAACAACTCGCTCCAGAATGACGGTTCGAGCAGGCGGCCGAAACCCTCGTGCTGGCCCATCGCCAGCAGGAATTGCTGGTAGGCGCGGCGGTCGGCGGACCCGGTGATCCAGGTGCCGAGCTTCCACATCGCGCCGTAGATGGGCGCCGCCGTGACCGGGTTGGTGATCCAGACGATCGGGAAGCAGACGGCCTTGTTCGCGCGGAACGCGGCGGCCAGGGCGATCGCCAGCACGGTCTGAATCCCGATGAGGGGCAGCAGCGCGACGAACATCGCGATCCCCACGCCGAGCGCAATCTGATGCGGCGTGTCATCTGCGTGCAGGACGTAGTGATACAGGAACCTGCGCCAGTGGCGACGGATGAACTTCACGGATTCGTACTCAGGCGGAATCTGCCGATCTTATCCTCGCTCCCGAAGTCTACGCGCTCGCCGGCGGAAACTCCAGCGGAGCGGTCTCTCGCTTATCGGCAGGCGGACAAGGGGCGGCCACCGGATCCGGGTCCGCGGCGGATCGAGAAGGGCGCTTGTCCGGAACGCATTGCTCGCCGCTCCCGAACCGCGCATCATCCCACGGTTCGTTGACCGGCGAGGGGATCAAGGTCTCGCTGACAAAACCGGGCACGGAAAGCCGTTTGAGCGACGCAGGGCGAGTTGGGCGCATTGTTAAGGAGGTTTAACGTGGGTTTTCTGTTTCAGGCGCTGGCGGCGATGATTGCCTTGGTGGGGATTTTCATCTACGTGGCCAACGAGCCGCCTTTCACCTGGTGACGGCCGGTCTTGAAGTGCGATGGTGCTCTGTCATCCGGACTCGACGCGCGGCGGGGCGAGGTCGAAGCGGTCGCGCGTTCGAGCGTAGCTGCTACGTCCGAGGCGCCCGATGGCGCGGAGCTTGTTCTCGTCCACGAAGCCGTCCGGGCTGAGGATTGTGTCTTCCACGTGGATCGCCAGAACGTCGCCGAAGATCACCTGCCCCGCGCCGCCGTGTTCACCGAAACTGAAGTGCTGCCGAAGACGGCATTCCAGGTTCACCGGAGATTCCGAGACGAGCGCCGGCCTGATTTTCCGCGCGGGCGCCGGGGTCAGTCCGGACTCGGCGAACTCGTCCACGCCGCGCGGGAAGGACGCGGAGCAGCGGTTCATGCGTTCGGCCAGATCCTCAGTGACGGACGCGACGACGAACTCGCCGGTTTCAAGAATGTTGGCCAGCGTGTCCTTCGCGGTTCCGTCGCGCTTCAGCGCCGGACAGACCACCAGCACGGGCGGGTTGGCGGAAACCCAGTTGTAGAAGCTGAACGGCGCCAGGTTGCGGCGACCGTCGGCGGCGACGGTCGAGACCAGGGCGATCGGACGCGGGACGACGAAGGAGATGGCGAGGCGGTAAAGGTCTCGGGCGGACGCCTGGGCGCGTGCGGCGTCCGCCCCGCCTGAGTCGGGCGCCGATCCGCCAGGTTGAAGGTCGAAGAACATCGCCTTTGAAGAGGAACGCGCCGAGCTGGAATTGTCAATGCGGACGGCGGCTCGGACTCGCAACTTTGCCGGGCCTGTGCTAGATTCCGCCTTCGGTCGGCGCCTTCGCCGTCGGTGCGGGCAGGCGCTTTTCTGGGTCGGACTCGGAAGGAGCACGGGACGGGGCATGAGCATTCTCGTTGACGCGAACACGAAGGTCATCTGTCAGGGCATTACCGGAAAAGCCGGGGCGTTTCACACGAAGCAGTGCCTCGAATACGGAACGAAGATGGTGGGGGGGGTCACACCTGGAAAGGGGGGAACAACCTCCGAGCACGGCCTGCCCGTGTTCAATCATTGCAAGGACGCCGTGGCGGCGACCGGAGCGAACGCAACGCTGATCTTCGTCCCGGCGGCGTTCGCGGCGGCTGCGGCGATCGAGGCGGCGGACGCGGGCATCAAGCTCATCATCCTCATCACCGAAGGCATCCCGACGCTCGACATGGTGAAGGCTCGCGCGCACCTCGACGCGAAGGGATCGCTCCTGATCGGCCCGAACTGTCCGGGAATCATCACGCCGGGGCAGTGCAAGATCGGCATCATGCCGGGGTACATTCACAAGCCGGCGAGCAACGGCGGACCGGCGGTGGGCATCATCTCACGCAGCGGAACCCTGACGTACGAGGCGGTCTGGCAATGCACGACGCGGAATCTGGCGCAATCCACGTGCATCGGGATCGGCGGCGACCCGGTGAAGGGGCTGAATTTCATCGACCTTCTTGAGCGGTTCGAGAAGGATCCGCAGACGCAGGGCGTCATCGTCATCGGCGAAATCGGCGGCAGCGACGAGGA
>BOJX01000206.1 GCA_016860685.1 Planctomycetota bacterium | reverse complement strand
TCCAGGCCATGCGAGGCGGAGGGCGCCTCGCGATTCAGACGCGCCGCCGCCCCGACGGCGTTTCCCTGGTGATCGAGGACAGCGGGACGGGTATCCCCCCCGACATCGCCGAACGCGTCTTCGAACCTTTCTTTACGACCAAACCGCCGGAAGAGGGCACCGGACTGGGGCTGTCCGTGGTTCACGGAATCGTTACGCTTCACGGCGGCGAGATCGGGTTTCAGACCGAACCGGGAAAGGGAACGCGGTTCGAAGTGCGCCTGCCGTCCGTTCCCCCGGAGCGCGAAGCGAAGAGCGCGACCCTGTCATGAGCGAACCGGCGACCCGCATTCTGGCCGTGGACGACTCGGCGAACACGCTTGAGGTGATCGAGCGGAACCTTTGCGCCGCCGGTTACGTGGTCTTTACAGCGCGCGGCGCTGACGAAGCAATCCCGATTCTCACCCAGGAAGCGCCGAACCTGCTCATCACCGACCTCAGGATGCCTCGAGTCGGGGGCCTTGATCTCATCCGTCATGTTCGTGCACATGCTCCGGACACCGCTATCATCATGATCACCGGTTTCGGAACGATCGAAAGCGCCGTCGAAGCCGTCAAGGAAGGCGCCGAGGAATACCTCACCAAACCGTTCACGGACGACGAACTGCTCGCGGCCGTGCGGCGAACGCTGGACAAGCAGCGACTGCGGCGCGTTGGTGCATCTCCGGAGACACGTTCGTCGGGGGCCGCCCTGGGGTTGATCGGAGACTCGCCGGCCATGCAGCGCGTTTACCGGGCCGTGGAGAAGGCGTCCGCGACGTCGGCTACGGTGCTGATCACCGGCGAGAGCGGTACGGGAAAGGAACTGATCGCCCGCGCCGTTCACTACCACAGCGCCCGCGCCGCAGCGCCGTTCGTCCCGGTCAACTGCGCGGGGATTCCTGAAGGTCTCATCGAAAGCGAACTCTTCGGACATGTAAAAGGGGCCTTCACCGGCGCCGTGACGTCACGCGCCGGGTTCTTCATCGCCGCCGATCAGGGGTCGATCTTCCTCGACGAGATCGGCGAACTCCCCCTGGGCATGCAGGCGAAGCTGCTGCGCGTGCTTGAGGATCAGCAGGTTCAGATGGTCGGGTCGACGCGCCCGCGCAGCGTCGATGTCCGCGTGCTGGCCGCGACGAACAAGAACCTCGCCACCCTCGTCCGTCGGGGGGCCTTCCGCGACGACCTCTTCTACCGCCTGAACGTCATCACGATCGAACTTCCCCCCCTGCGGGAACGAGGGGACGACCTGACGGCGCTCGTCGGAAGCTTTTTGTCAAAGTTCGCGCGAGAAGCCGGGAAGGCGGCGCCGCGCCTCTCGGACCGCGCGTGGCGCTGCCTGCGTGAGTATCACTGGCCCGGAAACGTGCGCGAACTGGAGAACGCCATCCAGCGCCTGGTCGTCATGACCGACCACGAAGAGGTGGACGCGGCCGATCTCCCTTCGTTGATGCGGTTCTCCGTTCCCGAGCATGATGCCGCGCCCCGCACGCTTGCTGAAGTCGAGGCCGCGCATATCCGCAGAATCCTCGCCTCCGTGCGCGGCAACAAGACGCAGGCCGCCCAGATTCTCGGAATCGACCGCAAGACGCTCCGCGAGAGCCTGAAGCGATTCGGAATCGCGGAAGACGCCCGGAACTCCGACTGAAGCGGTTTTCCAACCGAGGTTATCGCTCGACAGGATGCCGCCACATCAGCTTGGCGGGCGAGGCGAACTTCCCCGGCGGGGCGATCCTCCCCGCCTTCTGATGCAATCCACACTAGGCATCGCAAGACCTCCACCCAAGTGATACGGATTATAACCATCTGAAATAATTGAGGTTAGGATCTTCCCGCTGCGAACATCCCTCCGCCAACCGTTGGCGAACTCTCTGGCCATGTTCGTGCCCTTCTTTAAGGCGCCGCTGAGGGCGAGGCGCCCGCAGGGGCTGAGAAAGTCTGAACTCGACATAAGGAGGTTACCGATGCCAGCCAACCCCCTTTCAGCACCGTCGGTCGCAAAGGACCGTGATTTCACTTATCGAACCGTTGAGGACGCGCCGCGCGGCGATCGACCGAGCGATCGGTTCCTCGCCGCCAACCGTGAGTGGTTTCCGGGGCTGGGCGCGCTTGGCGCGGAAACCGTGACCCGGGTCTTGCCGAAGTTCGCGCCGCCCTCGACGCCCGCGCGAAAGCCGGCGGCGAAGCGCGAAGCGCCCGAAGCCGCGACTGATCGGTCGAGTGCGCGGGCGGCGATGGCCAACCGGGAGTGGTTCCCCGGACTGTGTCGAACGTGCGCGAAGCGTCAAGGCTGCGTCTTCCCGGTTCCCGAGGGCGGCGTCTTCAGTTGCGATGAGTTTGAGTAACCCCGTCAGACCCGATGCCTTGAGTCGGCGGAAAGGAGCGGATCACCATGACGACTGCAATTCACGACACGCAGACCAGGATTCGCGAGGAACGGTCCGGCGATTCCCGCAACAACGGGTCGCAGCGTCGCGCGGACGCCGCGGTCCCGCCGTCGGGATCGCCGGTCGTGGAGGGGAAGAGCCTGTACCAGAACGTGTCGACCCAGTTCAACCACGCCGCGGACCTGATGCGCCTCGATCCCGACGTGCGGAAGATCCTCGCGCAGACCAAGAATGAACTGGTGGTCAACTTTCCCGTGAAGATGAACAACGGTCACGTCGAGATGTTCACGGGCTACCGCGTGCAGCACAATGACGCGCTCGGTCCGTTCAAGGGCGGATTGCGTTTCCACCCGGACGTGCAACTCGACGAGGTCCGAGCGCTGGCCGCGTGGATGACGTGGAAATGCGCCGTGGCGGGGATTCCCTTCGGCGGCGCCAAGGGCGGGATCCAGATGGACCCGTCCCGGTACTCGGCGCCCGAGCTGGAGCGGATCACGCGGCGGTTCGCCTACGCGCTGGGCGATAACATCGGTCCGGAATACGACATCCCCGCGCCGGATGTGAACACCAACGCCCAGATCATGGCCTGGATCCTCGACACCTACGCCTCAACCGTGCCTCCACATGAGCGCCAGCGGAACATCCACGTGGTGACGGGGAAACCGATCGAGGCCGGTGGAAGCGTGGGACGCGACAAAGCCACTGGGCAGGGCGTGGTCTACACGATTCAGGAGTGGGCGAGAGACAAGGGGTTGTCGCTCGAAGGGATGACGTTCATCGTTCAGGGATACGGCAACGTGGGTTCGTGGGCCGCCCGCCTGCTGACGCGGC
>BOJX01000205.1 GCA_016860685.1 Planctomycetota bacterium | reverse complement strand
GGAAGCGGCGAGACGAAGCCGGCGGAAACGAAGCCCCAGCCTTAAGCGCGCTGAACGCCCGCCTCAATCTGGTCTCTGAGTGCCCTCCGGAGGTGATTCCGGAGGGCTTTTCATTGCGCGGTATTCCGACGACGGGGACTCGAGGTTACGCTCCTTGTGCCGGAGCGGATCACGCTTTCTGCGCCAGGGAGAACCGGATGAGCGGTGAAGCACATGCGGATGCGGAGGTGATTGAACTGAAAGCGGCGACTTCGCCGGACCCGCTGGCGGCGGACCGGCTTCGCTGGCGCTGCGACCCGGCGTGGCTGACGTTCGACTCGACGGCGGAGTTGGAGCCGATCGAGGGGGTCATCGGTCAGGAATCCGCGATCGACGCGTTGCAGTTCGGGCTGGAGGTGGCGGCGGCCGGGCAGAACATCTTCGTTCGCGGGTTGACCGGGACGGGGCGTCTGACGCTGGTCCGGCGGATGTTGACACAGATTCGGCTGGCGTGCCCGGCGGCGCGGGACCGATGCTACGTTCACAACTTCACGTCGCCGGAGCGGCCTCGGCTCGTGACGCTGCCGCGGGGACAGGCGCCCGCGTTCCGGCGTGCGATGGAGGAGCTGTCCGAGTTCATTCGCGTCGATCTGCCCGGGGCGCTGCGAAGCGAAGCGTTCGAGGCGAAAAAGACGGCGCTGGAGCAGGCGTCGCAGCGTGAGGCGGCGGCGCTGATCGCGCCGTTCGAGCAGGCCCTGAAGGACAGCGGGCTGGCGCTGGTGACGGTGATGGTGGGTCCGGTGTCGCAGGCGGCGTTGTTTCCGATCGTCGAGGGGCGTCCGGTTCCGCCGGAGCAGTGGCAGGAATTGCGGCAGTCCGGCCGCATCTCAGACGCCGAGGCCGCGGAGTTTCAGAAGAAGCACGACGCCTTTCAGGCGCAGCTTGCGACGGTGATGGAGCAGGTCAGCGCGGCGCGTTCACGACATGCTGAGGCGCTGGCGCAACTGCGTGAGCGACAGGTCCGCGACGTTCTGAAGTCCTACGTCTCGCGAATCCTCGGATGTTTTGAGGATCCGAACGTCGGCGTGTTCCTCGGCGAGGTGGTGGACGACGCGGTGCGCCGCCTTGCACGTCCGCGCGAAGACGAGGAGGACTTCACGCAGCTTTACCGTGTAAACGTGTTGATCTCGCGCGGCGGCGACGACGGGTGCGAGATCGTCGTCGAGACCGTGCCGACGATGTCGAACCTGCTGGGGGTGATCGAGCGTCGTTTCGACCGGGAAGGCGTGGGGCGGACGAATCACATGCTGATCCGGGCCGGATCACTGCTGCGGGCGGACGGCGGCTACCTGATTCTCGAAGCCCGGGACATTCTCAGCGAGCCGGGGGCGTGGCGGGTGCTGCTGCGGACGCTGAAGACGGGGCGTCTCGAGATCGTCCCGCCGGAGGTGACGCTGCCGTGGTGGGGTCCGTCGATGCAGCCCGAACCGATCGACGTGGCGGTGAAAGTGATCCTGCTGGGCGACGCGGAGATCTACGCCGTGCTGGACGCTTACGACGCCGACTTTCCGAACCTTTTCAAGGTGCTGGCCGATTTCGACACGGTTATCGCGCGATCGAAGGACAGCGCGATGCAATACGGGCGCGTTCTGGCGCGGATCGCGCGGGAGGAGGGTCTCCCGCCGTTTGAGCGTGGGGCGGTAGCGGCGCTCGTTGAGCACGGGGCGCGGATCGCCGGCCAAGGCGGGAAGCTGACGACGCGGTTCGGGCGGCTGGCGGACATCGCTCGTGAGGCTGCGTTCGTGGCGGGCAAGAGCGGACGTACTTCCGTGTCGGACGGACACGTCGGGGAGGCGGTGCGGCGGACGAAGCGGCGGGCGGAGATGCCTTCGCGGCGGTTCCGGGAGGCGATCGCGGAGGGCACGATCAAGATTGCGGTGTCAGGCAGCGCCGTCGGGCAGATCAACGGACTGGCGGTCATGCAGGCGGGACCGCTCACTTACGGATTCCCCGCGCGCATCACCGCGACGATCGGACCGGGGTCTGCGGGGGTGACCAACATCGACCGCGAGGCGGATCTGTCGGGCGCGATTCATACGAAGGGGTTTTACATTCTCGGCGGGTTGCTGCGGACGCTGCTGCGTACGCAGCATCCGCTGGCGTTCAACGCCTCGATCGCGTTCGAGCAGAGCTACGGCGGGATCGACGGGGATTCGGCGTCGGGGGCGGAGATCTGCTGCCTGCTGAGCGCGCTGACGGACATTCCGCTTCGTCAGGATCTGGCGATGACGGGGGCGATCGATCAGGTGGGCAACATTCTGACGATCGGCGCGGCGAACGAGAAGATCGAAGGTTTCTTCGACGCCTGCCGGGATCTGGGGCTGACGGGAACCCAGGGCGTCATCATTCCGACATCGAACGCAGCGGACCTGATGCTGCGGCCGGACGTCGTCGAGACGTGCCGCGCGGGAAAGTTCCACGTCTACGCGGTAGACCACGTGCGGACGGCGCTGGGACTTCTGACGGGCATCGAGGCCGGAGAACCGGACGAACTGGGTTTGTATCCGGATGAGACGTTGTTGGGGGTTGCGGTGGCCCGGGCGTACGAATACTGGATCAAGGCGTCGCAGAACGCGCCGCAGTTTGCGCCGATGCCCGATGAGGCGGAGGGTGTCGGATCCGCGGGGCAAACCCCCGCCGCGGCGGAACCGTCATGAAGCCGCCGGCCCGCGGCGCTCAGCGGGGGGCGCCGGGAGCGGGGACGGGCCGGTCCTCCACGACGAGCTTCGACAGCAGCCAGAGTTCGCCGACCAGCAACACGACGGCGACCGGCATCATCGCGTACCCCGCGAAATCATGAAAGTATTTCTCGACCGCGCGGCTGCCATCAGTGGCGAGGAGGAGCCACGCCGTGGCGACGACGCGGACGACGTTGCAGGCGATCGCGACGGGAACGCTGGACATCACAAGGACGATCTTCTGCCACGCGGGACGGCGGATTGAGAGGGCGAGGAAGGCCGCAACGATCAGAAACGTGGTCATCATGCGTAGTCCGCTGCATGCCTCGACCACGCCGACCTGCACGCGGTCGTTGAGCGTGAGGATGTTGCCCTCGCGGCGGACGACGATGCCCGCCAGGTCGAGCACGAAGTTGGCGGCGGTGGTGGCGTGCGCCTGAAGGGGGTTCGAGATCGCGTTGTGGACGCGCCCCGGGAGGGGAACCATCAAGAACAGAAACGCGAGGATCCAGAAGACGCGGCGGAACAGCGCGCCGCCGCCGATCCACCACACCAGGCCGATGACCTCGAGCACGAATGCGTAGCGCTCGACGGACTGCCGCAAGTCGAGCAGGCCTTTGTAGCGAGCGGCCTCGGCCGCGAGGACGATCAACGCCGCGGGCCAGAACGGACGGACCTCCTGCGTT
>BOJX01000204.1 GCA_016860685.1 Planctomycetota bacterium | reverse complement strand
ACGCCGATCGGCGCGGCGAAGAAAATCGAACACTTCGTCAGGATAGAACGCATAACGGACGGACGACGCAGGCGCTGCGTCGTCCTGCGAACCTTCCGCAACCGAGACCGCGTCGTCGTCGTCGGTCGTCTCCGCACCCCTCGCATCCGGAGTCGGCATCAGGTTGTTCAAAGCGAAGTTGATCTTCCCCCACGCCAGCGCTTTCCGCGACTGATCCACGCTGACGACCTCCGCCGCGTCACCTGCGGCCGCCGCGACGGAGAATCCGCACGTATATGCAAAAAGATTGAGGACGCGCTTACCCGCCGCCAGTTCGCGCACCCGCGCCCGGTTCTCCCGATGATCGAGATAAATCCCGACCGCCAGCGGATCCAGGGGGTGCGTCTCGAAGCATAACCCCCGCTCCCGCACGCGAACGATCGGATCCGTCGGCCGTCCCGCGAGGGGCCGGTCCGTCACCAGCGCTTCCGCCTCCTCCGCCAGCAGATGCGAACGATCCTTCGGCGCGATCTTCTGATACACGGCGGCTACGTCGAACGTCCGATACAGGAGGCGGGCCAGGGCCACGCGCGTGGCGCGGTTCGGCGTGTTCCGCCCGTCGAGCAGATGAATCACCATCACGTCGCCGAACTTGTCGACATTGACGCCGGGCAAGCCTTCCGCATCCCCGGACAGCACGCGGAACGCGTCGGTGGTGTCATCGAGAAGGCACTCGATCCGCCGCGCCAGCGCCTTGTCAAACACCCGCTCCAGCGGTTCGACGCCGTCCGCGGCTTCCGCGAACCCCGGCGGGTCCGGGGCGATCAGCGTCAACACCCGCCGCGTCCCCGGATGTTCAAAAACGACCCGTCTCAGGTGGACGCACGCCCGCTCCGGACGGTCACGCAAACCCCGCGTTCCTCCGCGCGTGTCCCCCAGCGGATGAAGTCCCGCCGCCCGCAGACCCGCCTTGAGCGCATGCATCGACCGCATTGCCGTCCGGCATCGGACCACGCTCCGCCTTTCCCCGACGTGAAGCGCCTCGACGTCGATCCGCGCCCCGGAGGGCGCCGTATCGGCGGAACCCCTCGCTTTGGATCCTGCGGTTCGGGTCCGGCCGGGTGCAACTGATCGCCGAACTTCACCCTTTCCTTTCCTGCCGGCAACGGCTTTCTCGTTCGCCACCACGTTCGTCGCCGCTCCTTTTGTCAGCGACGTCAACGTGTATGAGCGTTTTTTCATCCGCCCACGTACCACGACGACGATATCCTGTCTGACTTTCTCCGCGTTCCAGGACGACTTAACTCCCTCCCGGAATCGTTCATTCGCAGAGAAGATCAGAACGCCGGATTCGTACCGGCTGAGCCGGTTCACCGGCTCCCCGAAGGTCTCATCCGGATAAATCCGCGGCAGAAGTTCAGCCAGTCCAGGCGCGTCGAACCCCGGCAGTTGTCCGACATCCACGCCCGCCGGTTTTCCCACGGCGATGAAGTTCCGCTCCCGATGCAGGATCGGAACAAGCCCTCGCACAAGCTGGACAGGATCGAAGGACATGACGGATCAGAGCGTATTCGGACCTACCGCCAACGCAAGCGATCCGGTATGATGAGTTCTCACGTCTGAGGAGGCTGGTTCCCGAAGGTCGCTTGCAGGCAGACTTCGCATGTCCTGGAAAGCAGGGTTCAGCGCGCTGGTCCCGGCGCTCGTGTCGTTCGGCGCCGTGTTGTTTCTGCGAGGCTGGGTGGGGCGTCGGTTGAACGACGCGCCGCACTGCCGGCGCTGCGGGTACAACCTGACCGGGCTTGCCGCGAGTCGTTGTCCGGAATGCGGCGCCGAGTTTGACAATGCGTCGCCGTTGAAGGGGGCTCGCGTGCGGCGTCCCCTGCTGATGTGGGTCGGCGCCCTGTCCTTCGGTGCCGGCGCCGCATTCACCGGGTGGCGGGCGCTGCTCCGATCAGACATCGATCTGTATTCGCACTTCCCCGCATCCTGGCTCATCGCGAAAGCCTCTGCGGACGATGAGCGCGCGCTCGACGAACTGATCTCGCGGCAATCCGCCGGCATGCTTAATCGCAAATGCCTGTCGGACGCCATCGAGGCCGGGCTGATGAAGCAGTCACGCCCCGACTCCGCCCAACACCTGGCCAAGTGGTGCGATCTGCTCGCCCGGCTTCACGAGTCCCGGTCGATGTCCGTCGCCCAGCAGGAACGTTTCCTCTCGCAGATGTTCGAGCCGCACGTTCTCGTTCGACCGCGCATTCGCCCCGGCGACCCGCTGCCCTTTGAGTTGGGGTGTGCCCTTTACGGATCGGGGATTCTGCCCTGGGTCGCCGGCGTCCGCGTCGTGCTCTGCGCCATCACAGATCCCGCCTGCCGGGAAGACGCGCAGCACACCACCCTCGTTCCTGATGTGCGCGTCATGCTCGGCGCTCTGCCGGATGCGGGCTCCGTCACGAAGATCGCCCGTCACCAGATCGCCGCCTCGACGGATCGGTTCGGACCCGCGGTCCTTGTGTGCGACCTCGAGTTTCTCCTGCTGCGCGAGGGCGCCGCCGACCTGAATTGGGAGGATGTCGCAGCCCGGCCTTTCTATCCGTCGGAGAACGCGTTCTGGAGCCGCACGGTGCGCGTCGCTGCGGAATTTCAGATTGTCGAACCTGACGCACCCGACCCGCTCGAACTCATTCGTGACGCCGGCTTTCAGGAATTCCTCGAAAAATCCGCCCTGAGCATGAACCTCTCCGCCCGCCTGCGCCGGGGGACCGACCTGTGCGACGTCCGCGCGAGACATCCGGTCACGTATCAGTATCAACGATCGCCCTCGCCCTGTCCGGACGTCATCGCGTCGCTGGTTGCCCGGTCCTCGCTGGGAGAGTTGATCGTCGGGAAGATCGAGCGCCGGGCTTGCAGCTTCGCTTCGGTCGCCGCCGCCAACGTTCCCGTCCCGCCGGAACGCTCGTTCCACCTCATCCTGCGCGCCGATCCGGACGCCGCCCGAAAAACGATCGACGTCTTCCGCATCTGGGACGGCGAAATCGATCTCGGCGTCATCAACGTCAAACCGAGAAAGAACCCTCGCTGACGCTCCGCGAAGCCCGGACGGACCGCGCCCCCGACCGAACCACGGACTGGATCGCGGACCTCCGGTCCGCACCACGCCCCATCCGCACCGTACCGGAGCGCAGAGAGAATCAGGCGAGCCTGCCCTTCACGATCCGCCCGTCCCCGCGTGGTCCACAATCGCCAGGAGGCGCTGACCGGAATTGAGCGGCGCGTCGATGTTCGGCGGGCATTGCAGCGATCCGTCGGGCTGCTCGATCGCGACGACCTGCGCGCCGTACGCACGGCGGAAGTCGGCTTCGCGCAGCGATTTCCCGATCGCGTCGAGCGGCACGAGCAGGCGCTGCACGTGGTCGGTGCGCTGCGGAGCGAC
>BOJX01000203.1 GCA_016860685.1 Planctomycetota bacterium | reverse complement strand
GATGTTCACTGGGCGCTGATCAACACCCGCGAGTTCATGTTCATCCGCTGACGCGCGTGGATCACTCCCGGATCCGCAGGGCGACCATCGTGCGGTCGTCGGAGGGCGGGCGACCTTCCGTGAATCCCTCGAGGCGCATTGTGATGCAGTCGATGACCGCCTGCGCGGAGAACTCCGGCTGGCGGAGGCATTCGAGAAGGCGCTCGTGTCCGTACATTTCGCCGCGCGGGTTCATCGCCTCGGTGATGCCGTCCGTGTAAAGCAGGAGATTGTCTCCCGGGTCGAGGCGGTCCACCGCTTCAGCGTACTTGGCGTCGGGAAACAGCCCGAGGGGGAGGCTTTGTGCGGCGTTGAGTTCGATCAGCGAACGCCCGCCGCGCATGAGGATCGGCGGGTTGTGTCCGGCGGAGGAGTAGCGGATCGTGCCCGTGCGGGCGTCGTACTCCCCGTAAAAGAGCGTGACGAAAGTGTTGGGGTAGCGGTCGGCCTGCTCGAGCAGGCGCTCGTTCAGGTAGCCGAGGATCGCCGAGGGGTGATGCTCGTCGCGGCAGAAGGCGTGCAGGAGCGTGCGCGTGATCGCCATCACGACGGCGGCGGACGGACCGTGTCCGCTGACGTCGCCGATGAGCAGCCCCCAGCGGTCATCACCCAGATCGAAAAAATCGAAGTAGTCGCCGCCCGCGCGGGCGGCGGCGGCGTAGTAGGTGGCGACGCCCACGCGGGGAATCGCCGGGATCGCCGCCGGAAGCAGCGCCCGCTGAAGCTCGCCGATTCGGCGAACCTCGGTGTCCAACGCCTCATGCGCTTTGCGGACTTCCGCCGCCAGGAGGAGCGTCTGCGTCGCGCGTCCGACGAGATTCGAGGTCATCATCAGGTCGGGCAGCCGCGACACATCGAACTGGCCCGGCGACCGCGCCATCATCACCACCATGTTGATCGACTCGCCGCCGTCGAAGAGGGGGATGGCGACAAGCGACCGCATTCCCTCAAGGTATTCGTACGCCGGATCGGCGGGGTCCGGTCGCCAGTCATCGTTCACCACCGGAACCCCCGCGTAAAGGAGCTCGCCCAGCAGGCCGGAGGACAACAAGGGCAGGCGATCCTTCTGGGTCCAGGGGTTGATGTCCTCTTTCCAGTCCGTGCACCGGGTGATGCGATACCACGGCGACGAAAGCTCGCGCCGGCTCAGCGACACGGTCCGGTCGCGGGGCGTGAATTGTCCGAAGCGGTCGCGGAAAAGGTGAAGCAGGCGCTGCGCGTCGGTCTGGCGGCTGATTTCCCGGACGAAATCGAAAGTGAACCGCGTGCGCAGGTCGGCGTTGGCCAGCGGGTCGCCGCCCACGTCGAAAGCCAATGCTACGGGATGCTCGGCCGACGCGGACATCACCACGGCATTATCGCCGCTCCGGGGCAAGTCTGAAAGATGATGCTGAACCGAAGGACGCCGGAATCGAAAAAGACGGGCGGCACGCGGAGTCGCCCCCACGTGCCGCCCGGTAACAGACCAGACGGTCCGTCAATCGCTAACTACGGATAGATCAGCGAGTCGGTGGACGAGTAATCGGTGACCTGCGTACCGAAGGCGTTCTGCCCCGGATGCGGATCCCCCGCGAACGCCGTGTGCTGCGCCGGGGTCTTGCCGTGCCAACGACCGCGATCGCCGCCCATCCCCGCGAAGTCGATGACCGTGTAAATGTTATCGTTGTCGATGCCGACGATGGGCACCTTGTGGAACAAGGCGTGCCCGTCGCCGAACACGACGTTCTGACCTTCGCCGACGCCGGCGCCGCCGTGGTTCGGCGAGTTGAACCGACGCCACTCGCGCGGCGAGTCGTCCGCATCCAGAGGCGGATTGCCCCAGTCACGCGGCTGGTTCGTCGCGTTGGCATACCACGGCGTACCGTCCGCGCCCATCGCCTGGCGGGCGTCCGCGGCCTCGGTCGGACGCGTGTCGCGCGGCCCGAACGGAACCTGGTAGCCGTAAGAGATGGTTTCGATGCCTTTGAAGTCGTAGTAGAAATCGAGTTCCTGCGTGTCGTCCGGTTCCTTGCCGCTGCTGGGGCACTGGAACTGCTTGACCGTCACGTCGCCGGCCCGGACCAGCATCCAGTACGCACGCGTGACCGACACGAGCGTCGACCCGGTGGTGTTGCCTTCGTCGGCCAAGGTCTGGAACCGGCGCAGCGCCGCGGTCTGACCGACCTGCGCGATGTAGTTCATGCCCGTGCCGCCCTTGGCGTAAGCCTTGGCGGAGTGCGGCGGAATCGGCCACGACTCACGGTTGTCGTTCGCGTACACCTTGCAGGACGTAGCGATGCCCTTCAGGTTCGACGCACAGACGAGGCGCTTGCTCAACTCGCGGGCCCGGGAAAGGCTGGGCAGCAAGATCGAGATCAACAGCGCGATGATCGCAATCACGACGAGCAGCTCGATGAGCGTGAACCCGCGGATGCGAAGCTTTCTGAAATCCTTCATACTCATTGTAAAACAATTCTCCTGAAAAGCCCGGTCGATCACCGCCGCCCCGCGCTTTTGACTCAGCGCCATTTAAGACATGCGTACTGAAGACCGGTCGAAACGCCGCTCCTCGCCGATCCCTTTTCGCTCGTTTCGATCCCTCATCGTTCCCCGCCGCCCGACAATCGGGTGGACGATGGATGATGACAACTCAGGTGCGTGGACAAATCCGGATCGGAACTCGGACGAAAAGGCGAGCGAGCGTGCGTTTCCTGGATGACGAAATGACGACGGGACGACCCGCCGCACGCTTCAGAGTTCTCCCGTCAACCGCACAACGCCCCTTGCGCCCGTCGCGACGGTTGCCTCGCGCGGGCGTATCCCTCAAGGCGGGAACCAAGGGGAATCAGCGTGTTGAAGGAATCAAAGATGGCTCAAACAGAACCGGGTACGGATATCCAGATATTACGATCGTACCGATGTATCTGATAATGCCTGCCTGATCCCTACAGTTCCCGACACTCTGCGTAGGATGCTAACGCCCCGCATTCGGGACGTCAAGAAAAAATTCAAGAAATGTCACAACAAGCCCAAGAGGTGGATTCACGCCGGGTCGCCCGAGCCACACTTTATTCTGGCTCAAACGTCTTGGATATCTATCCCTTGTAGGGCGGCGACCCCCAGACCCTTCCGATGGGCGTCAGCCAGATACGGGATGACATTCGAGAGCGGGCCAAGTTCCGGCAAACGCTCCCGCGTCCGCACAGAATTAATCAACAAACATCCGACGGCATCAACAGAAACGGGATCCCGGCCTGCGAGAAGCACGCCGGCGTCATGCACTGTTCCGGCGACGACCTCGGGGCCTCCGTCGAAAACAACCCGAAGGGCGTCCATCAGATGAAGGACACACTTGTCCCGGAAACACGGCAGAGAATACAAATCCGCCGGGAAGGG
>BOJX01000202.1 GCA_016860685.1 Planctomycetota bacterium | reverse complement strand
GTGTGGCCCGCAGGCCATAGCCGGTGTTGACGACCGCCCCGACCAGCGCGGCATTGACTTCCGCCCGGGTCCACGGCTTGGCCGTCGCCGGGGAGTTGCGGGCGAACACGAAGACCGTGTCGTACGCACCGCTCGGGTTGAAGTTGGCTGTGGCCTGTTCGCTAGCGCCCACCCGCAACGTAACACGCCCATTGCCGCCGCTGCTGTTCCGCCAGCACACCGCCGCGGCCGCCGCGACAACGCGTTCGCCAGGCGCGAGCGCCACATCGGCGACGCCGACGTTGAACACCGCACCGGGGTAGCTGCCGTCGAGGTAGGTGCTGTCGCCATCTTGCGGTACCTGTCCCACGTATTCCCAGTAATTCACGGCTCACCTCAGGGCACGACTTCCGGCGGCGGCTCATCCGGCGGATACGGGTACCACCCGAACTGCGAGCCGTTCGCGTTCGCATTGAGTCGCGCCACGCGTACCGTCGGCCCGAACAACACGGCGTCGTCGCACGTGTACAGGTCGTCCACCTCGACCGTGTAGCCCTGCGAAGCGAGGTTGTAGCGCTTGCCCAGGTAGGCCACGTTCATCGACCCGCCCGGCCCGCCGAGACCCTGCACCACGACTCTCCCGTCCATCCGCCACGTGTACCGGTCGAACAGCACCGCCAGCTCGCAGAAGTACCAGCGGTTCAGGTCGACCCGCCCGAAGCTCGCCAGGTGCGGCGAGCCCACCGCGCCGATGTGCAGCCGCAGCGTGCCATCCTCGCCCAGTCGCAGCGACGCCCGATGGGTCACGCCCGATCCGATGAACAGCAGGTGTTCCCATTGGCCCGGCGTCTGCGGCAGCGCAATCACGCGCAGGCCGAATCCAATCGTGTACGCCGTCCGGCTGACCGTGGTCGGGTTCCCATTGGCGTCGTAGCCATTGGCCACGGCGACGTTCACCAGCGTGGTGCCGGTCGGCACCGTGAGTCGGCAGCCGTACGAGCCGCTGCGCTTGTACGCCGCACCCACCGTCGCGGCGGTGAAACTCACCAGCTCCGCGAGGTCGGAGGCCTCGAAACCCGCGAACCACTGCAGCGGCATGGCCGTTCACCTCCGCACCCGATACGTGACCGTCAGCACGCTGGTGAACTGCCGGTACTGCTCCAGGTGTTCCGGTGCGAAGACCGGCTCGTTCTCGAGCGCCAGCCAGGCCGCCACGGCGAATCCGTCGAGTTTGTGGTAGCGCAGGTGATCGCCGATCTCCTCGACCAGCTTCATGAGCTCGTCCATCGCTGCCGGATCGTCGACGTCGACCTTGCGCTGCACGCCGATGTCGATCGCGCAGTCGTAGAAGCCGTCGGCGCGCGTCGCCGCGCTGATCGCCAGGCTCTTGGGGATCACGGTGACCTTCACCGCTTGCAGCGCGGGCAGCTCCACCACGGGCCGATAGCCGCGCTGCACCTCGAGCGGCAGGCTGAACGTGCCGTCCTGGAGCTTGGCGACGATCGCGTCGGCCAGCGCGATGATGGTGCTGTCGGCCATGGGTCACGATCCTCGCATCAGGCCTTCGATCCAGGCCCCGACGAACTTCAGCAGCAACGTGCCGACGCCGCAGAGCGTGGCGAAGGACAGCTTCTGGATCACCGCCAGTCGAGACTCGACCCGCTCCATCCGTACGAGCAGCGACTTCTCGGGATGCCCGTTGCCGAAGACGACCGAGCGGATCTCGCGCACATCCTTCAGGCACGCCGGCTCGTGCGGGCAGGCCGCCGGGTGCGTCGTCGCTGGAACTCCGTCGCTAATCATGTGCCGCGCTCCATCCCGATGAACTTCGTGTGAATCCGCAGCGACCGGCGGTACGCGTCGCTGTAGCGCCACGGCGGCTCTCCGCCCGGCGCCATCACCTCGTAGAGGAAGATCTGGTCACCGTCCGTCTCGCGGATGCGGTCGCCGGCTCGGGGCAGATCCTGCTTGCCGGCCAGGACGAGGTCCGCGGCCGTGATCAGGTAGTCCCGTGACTCCGTGCGATGCAGTACGCCGTACTCGTCGGCCTGCTCGAACGTGGTCTGACCAATCGTGGCGGGCAGGTCTACGCTGTCGCCGGTGCGGAGGTAGGTGACCGTCCGCGTCAGGTGGCGTGAGCGCTGCTGATCCAGCCACGCGGCGCCTTGTTCGAGCAGGTTCGTCATGGTCGCCTACTGGTTCATCCGGACGCGCACCGTGGCGGCGGCGTCCGCGGCCGCCTTGACGCACTTGCCGATCAGCTTGTTGCCGGTCGCCGTGGTCGTGGCGACGTTGTTCGTGTCGTCCCAGTAGACGTTGGCGCCCGCGGTGATCGCGGTCCCGCCGCCGGTCGCCTTGGCGAAGTCGAAAACGCCATCCACCGCCAGCGATCCCAGCGCGTTCGCCGCGATCGGCGTGCGCGCCACTCCGACGAGTTCGCCCTGCACAATGACGTCGCCCGCGGCCACGGCCGAGCCGGGCGTGTAGTCGACCGCGCTGCCGTCATGCACGAATGTTGCCTGTGCCATCCTGTGTCACTCCTTCGTGGCTTGGTCCAATCTGCTACGCCTCGCCCTTGCTCTTGATCCCGCCGCGCGGCTCTTGCAGATTCACGCCGAAATCGTGGTAGCCGCGCATCTGCACGCCGAGCACATTGAAGTCAGCGTCAGCGGTTTCGATCGTCGGGGCCTCCTGGCCGTTGAGGAACGCGACCTCGATGACCGGCAGGTCGATCGGGTCGGCCAGCAGGTACCAGGCCTTCTCCGAGTAGCCCGTGTACTGCGTGTTGCTCAGGTAGCGGCTGACCTCGGCGCGGAACTTGCCCGTGTGGGGATTGGCGATCGGGTACTTGGTGCTGGCGGTCGTGTCGCGGACCTCCAGCGACTTGTAGAGCACCGTGGCCATCGCCGAGAGCGCCGTAGGCACCAGCACGATCGCCGGCATCGCACCGAGCGGCTTGCCGTCCGGATCGGTCTGGTCCAGGAACGCCTTCTCCGCCTTGGACATGCCCTCGATCGACAGCGCCGTGTCGGCCCCCGTCAGATAGTTGCTGTTGCCGGCGCTGAAGAACGCGGCGTTGTTCATGAAGATCGACCAGAAGATGTCATTGATCTTCAGGCCGCTGCCCCGCCCCAGCTTGCGCGGGACCGTGGTAATCGCGCCGAGGTCATCGTTGATGATGTCCCGGCGGTCGATCGCCAGCAGCAAGCCGTAGGTGTCGGCCTTGTTCGTGTAGGCCTGCTCGCCCAGCGTGCCGTGCTTCAGCTCACCGCCCGGGGCGACCTGCTCGTACTGGTCCTTCCCGATCAGCCGGTAGCTGGTCACCGTCTTGAAGTCGCTGACGTTGCGGACGGCGCAGATGTTCCGCCAGGTGCGCTCGACGCTGAAGAAGCCCTCCAGCAGGAACTTGTTCGCGACGTTGCTGAGAATGCCGCCGATGTCGATGGTCG
>BOJX01000201.1 GCA_016860685.1 Planctomycetota bacterium | reverse complement strand
GCAGCGCCTCCCACTCTCCCGGCGCCGCGTCACGAAGCTGGCACTCGATCTGAATCCCCCGAAGCGGGAGACGGGTCTTCCCCGGAAGATGCACGGAAATCTCGGGCGCCAGCTCCTCCCGCGCCTCCTCCGCCGGCAGGGAGAAGACCAGCCGGTGATACGACTTGACGACCTCCATCCCTCGCGGGAGCTGCACGCGCTTTCCGCTGCCGGGGTCGGCGATCAGCTCCAGCACGGCCACGAGGTTGGTGAACGACAGCTCCTGCTCCCCCAGTCCGAACGAGAGATACGCGAGACGGATCAGCTCGGTCTGCACGATCCGGCTTTTGCGGCTGAGCGCTTCGACGTTCAATTCAAGCTGCTGGTCCGTCCGGGAGATGATTAAGGTCTCGAACGTCCGTTGCACCGTCTCGTGCAGATACTCGCCCAGCCACGCGGCCTGCTCGCCGAGGCGGACCAGCGCCTCGCGCACCTGGGGATTGACCCGGTCCTCGATCAGCGGAAGCAGCTCCAGGCGCAGACGGTTGCGCATCATTTCGGCGGACTCGTTCGTCCGGTCCTCGCGCCACGCGATGCCGTGGTCCTTCAGGTAGTGGATCAGCTCCTGCTTCGGAATCCGCAGCAGCGGGCGGAGCACGCGGACGCCCGATCCCGGACGGATCGCCCGGACCATCGGAATCCCCGCCAGGCCTCGAAGCCCCGTCCCGCGCAGAATGCGGTGCAGGACGGTCTCGGCCTGATCGTCATAATGATGCGCGACCGCGACGAACCGCGCCCCGATCCGCTCCGCGACGCGCTCGAAAAAGGCGTAGCGCGCTCCACGCCCGGCCTCCTCGACGCCCGCCCCCTCCCGCGTCGCCAGGTCCGCGACATTCTGCGCCTCGATTGTGCAGGGCAGTTCGAGGTTGTCGGCGAGCGCCTGGACGAAGGCCGCATCTCGCTCGCCCTCCTCGGCGCGCAATCCGTGATTCAGGTGCGCCACGTGCAGGCGCAACATCCACTCCTGCTGCCCGGTTTGACGATTCAGGTCCAGCAGCAGGTGCAGCAGCGCCGTCGAATCCGGCCCGCCGGAAACGCCGACAACGAGAAGCTCATCACGGGCAAGCTGAGCCTCGGAGGCGAGCAGATTGGCAAGCTGACGGAGCATTGAAGTGCGGAATGCCGTATACGCAACGATCCCACAAGGACATGATATGACGTTTCAGGGGCCGCCAGGGCGGTTCAGACGCCCGCTTCCTGACGAGCGCGGCCCGGTCTTGCAATTACGCCTTGTTCGCCTGGGTCATTCGTTGTTCGTCACCGGGTCATTGTGGCGAGACGGTTCTCCGCATCCCGCCGGGATTACTCCACCATCCCCGCCGCTTCCCCGACCATCTCTGACAGCGTCGGGTGCGGGTGGATCGTGGTCATCAGATCGTAGGCCGTCGCGCCCATCTCGAGCGCCAGCACGCTCTCCGCGATCATCTCGCCCGCGTGGACGCCGACCATCCCCGTACCGATGAGCCGGTGCGTCGCCTTGTCGAAGATCAGCTTGGTCATGCCGTCGGTGCGACCGATCGCCACCGCCCGCCCGGATGCGCCCCACGGAATCTTCTTCACCACGATGTCCAGATTCTTCGCCTTGGCCTCCGCCTCGGTGAGTCCCGCCCAGGCGATCTCGGGATCGGTGAACACCACGGCCGGGATCGCCCGCGGATCGAAAACCTCGTTCTTTCCGGCGAGGATGTCGGCGAGCACCCGCCCTTCACAGAGCGCCTTGTGCGCCAGCATCGGGTTGCCGATGCAGTCGCCGATGGCGTAAATCTTCGGATCCGCAGTGCGAAATTGCGCATCAACCTGAATGAACCCACGCGGATCGACCTGCACCTTCGTTTTGTCCAGCCCGAGGTTGGCGGTGTTGGGCTTGCGCCCGATCGAAACAAGCACTTTCTCGAAGGTGTTCGTCTTCGGCGGATTCTTGCCCTCGAATTTCGCCTCGACGCCGCCCTTCACGTCCTTCAAACCGGCGAGCTTCGTCTCGACGCAGATCTGCTCGAACTGCGACTCGAGGCGGCGTTGCAGCGGGCGCACGAGATCCGCATCCGCCCCCGCGACAATCGAGGGGAGCATCTCCACCACCGTCACCCGCGAACCCAGCGCCGCGTAGACCTGTCCCAGCTCGATGCCGATGTACCCGCCCCCGATCACCAGCAGCGTCTTCGGAACGCTCTCCAGCTCCAGCGCCGCGCGCGAGCCCATCACCTTCGGACTGTCGAGGTTCAGCGCCGGCGGCAGCGTCATCGACTTCGACCCGACGGCGATGATGCAGCGGCGGAACTTGATCCGCGAGACCGCCCCGCCTTCGAGCACGACGGTCTTCGAGTCCTCGAACCGCGCCCGTCCGGAGACCTTGTCCACCTTGTACTTCCTGCACTGCGCGTCGAGGCCGCCGATCAGCTTCGCCACGACGTCGTTCTTCCACTTGCGGACCGCGTCGACGTCGATCTTCGGCTTCCCGTACTGGATGCCCATCGGCGCCGCAGTTTCGCCCATGTGGAGCAGTTCGGCGACGTGCAGGTAGGTTTTTGAAGGGATGCACCCGCGCTGAAGGCAGACGCCGCCGAGCGATCCGGATTCGTCGACGATCGTCGTCTGGATGCCGTGCTCGCCGGCGCGGAACGCCGCGTGATACCCGCCCGGTCCGCCGCCGAGGATCAGAAGATCCGTTTCCTGAGTGAATTCGCCGACAACCATAAAAGATGGCCCAATCCGTTTTGAGACGCGAGAGAAGGAATTTCGAATTCAGAGGAGCGAGTAACAAACTCAGAGGGAGGCTGGGCTCGCCGCCTTCAATTCGTTAGTCGCGATTCGACATTCGACATTCACCCGACTAATACAACAACAATAACTGCGGCTTCTCCAGATACGCCACGATTTCTCGCACGAACCGCGCCGCCGTGACGCCGTCCGTGGCGCGATGATCGAAGGAGAGGAACACCGGCAGTACGGTCGCCGCCTTGACCACGTCGTTCTCGCCGAACACCGGCGCGCGGCGCGAGCGGCCCAGCCCGAGGATGCCCACCTCAGGATGATTGATGATCGGCGTGGCGAACGTGCCTCCCATCGGACCAACGTTGGTGATCGTGAATGTTCCGCCGCGCAGGTCGTCGATCGAGAACTGGTTCGCCCGCGCCTTGTTGGCCATCGCCGCCAGCGCATCCGCGATGCCCGTCAGGGTCAGCCGGTCGGCGTTGCGGATGTTGGGGACGACCAGACCGCGGTCCGTGTCCACCGCGATCCCCATGTTGATGTATTCCTTGTAGACCGCCGCGCCCGCCTCCTCGTCGAACGAACTGTTGAGCACCGGGAACTTCCGCAGCGCCACGCACACCGCCTTGACCAGAAACGGCATGAGCGTCAGCTTCACGCCGCCGGCGGCGCTCAATTCCTTGCGGAGACGCTCCAGCTCGGTGATGTCGGCTTCGTCGCCGTGCGTCACGTGCGGAATCGTGAACGCCGACTTCGCCATCTGCCGGGCGATCGCCTTGCGGATCTGCGACAGCGGCGCGATGCGCGTCGCGCCCCAGGCGTCCTGCCCCGGCG
>BOJX01000200.1 GCA_016860685.1 Planctomycetota bacterium | reverse complement strand
TCGCTGCCGCCCCGGGACACGAAGCGTTAAAGCACTCAGGAAAGCAGGTTGAACACGGCCCAGAGCAGGGCGCCGATGACGTACATCGCCACGACGATCGTGATCCAGAGCGGAAGCGCCGCCGTCGGAATTTGTCGCGGCTGCGGACATCGGATCGTCTTGTACACGATGGCGATGGAAAGACACAGCGGCAGCAGCAGGAGGATGCGCCCCGCGCCGGTGATCGGAATCGCTTGGGTGAAGAGACCGGCCAGCATCATCCCGGACTCCACGGCGCGCCGGCGTGGGCGCCGGCGGGCGCTGCGCGCAGCGCTGCGTCGGCCCGGACAATCGCGTCGAGAATGACGAGGATGTTCAACAGGCCTGCGACGGCGGTGTACACCGTGCCGATCTCGATCGACAGCCAGTGTCCGTAGTGGACAAGGGGTTTAACGGGTTGCGGTCCGTAGTGGGCCGCGGGGGTCACGGTGACGAACTCCGCCGGTTCCAGGGTCGAGCGCAGGAGATAGGCGGCGGAGGTGTGTCCGCCGTTGCACAACTGGGCGACGAACCACCAGGGGTGCTCCTTCGGATCGATCGTGCCGTGTACGCCGCCGACGGCGATCCCGGTCCAGTAGGTCAAGGTGATCGTTGCGAGGAAAATCCACCCGCGAACGCGATGTCCGAGATAGAGGTGGCCCAGCCCCGGAAACACCCAGCCCAGCATCGCCGCAGCGGGAACATCCAGGATAGTTTTGCCTGCACGCATGACGTCGCCGGTCCTCCGAATGATCTTTCGCACCGTCGGCTTGTCTGACACCGCCGTTCCGGACGGCGCGGTAACCCGACCGGTCCTCAGCCGATGCTGCACGGTCCTGAGGGATCTCCGCAACGTCCGCAGCCGCCCGTCGGGAGCGGAAGGGAGGCGGCGCCGGACGACGGCGAGGCTGCGGCGAAGGCGCTGATCTTCCGCGTTACGGCGCCTAAGCACTGCGGGCATCGCACACGATCGGCGTCGTTGGCGGACAACACCAGTTCCTCAAACTCGCGTCCACAACGGTTGCAGACGTACTCGAACACCGGCATCGATCGACCTCCACCTTTCTTTCGAACCTGTGATCTTTTCCTGCTTCAATATTAGTGCTTTTCCGAGCCGCGGCAATTGAATAATCCGCCGCCGCGACTCCCGCGAGACGCCGGAGTCGGGACAGGTCAGGCTCTTAGGCCGGGTGGGGAATGCAGATCCCTCGCTTACGGAACAAGGGAGAAATCTTGAAATTTCTTTGAATATCTGCTAGTCCGGCGCACTGGTCGAGCTCCCATCACGGAATCGCTCCCTCGGTTTCTTGGGGAAACAACGACATGAATGCCCGAACCCATCCGATCGCTTCGCATCGAATGACGACGGATGCCCGGGCGGCTTGTCTCACCCTCCTTGTGTCGGCGATCCTTCCGGCGGTTGCCGCGGCGTCGGACGCTCCGATGAGGTTAACCGAGCGGATTGCGGTGCAGCCGTCGAGGTTCTTCGGCGTGGCGCGCCTCGTGGACGGTCGCGTGATTCAGACGACGGACTGGATCGAGGCGGGCGGCGGCGTTCCCGCCGGTGCGTCAATTTATGATTGCTTCGATGCATTCACGTGCGAGGAGCCGACGGACTGCGAGCGGTGCGGTTTCTACGTACTCGGCACGGAACATTGCAACACGTTCGCGGTCGCGGACATGACGGTCGAGGCGGGATGTGAAGGCTCGCTCGTGCGGCGTCTTGGTGTCGCGTGGTACTGGTATTGCGGCGGGAGCGGGAGCGAGACGTGCTACGTCGGGGTCTTCACCGGGCCGTCGTTTCCGGCGGATTGTTCGGGACCGGTGGATTACGTGCTGGAGTCGGGGGTTGTGTTTGACTTCGGCGAACTGGGGTGCAACCCCGGCGGTGTTTACTTTACGGAGATCAACCTCGAAGGCAGCGGACAGGGTCTGCCGCTTTATCCCGGTCGCAGCGCTTACGGATTGTTCTTCGCGCGGGCCTTTGACGGGAACAGCCTCACACCGGCGACCTGCGCGCAGCCGGCGTTGTGGAGCGCCAACGGTTTGACGAGCGGGGCCGAGCGGGCGGGCTCCAACGAACCGCTTCAGTACGACGACACGAACCGGGACGGCGCGCATGATCCGTCGGAATGCAACAACTACGCGGTCGGCCGCTGTCCGGATCCGCTGACCGCCGCGGTGGCGTTTCGAGGCGATGCGGGCGGGGAATGCACGGGGGAGGAAGCGATCAGCAAGGCGCGCTGCCGCAGCGGCGGCAAGGTCGTCGTCAAGGTGATCCGCGGCGTCGTCGGTGAGCCGTTCCAGGTCCGTCTCGACACCGGCGAGGAGGCAGAGGGCGAGTTCAACAGCCGCTCAAAGGGCAAAGCGAAGTTCAACGGGGTGTCCTCCGGACGTAACGCGGCGACGGTCACGTTCGCCTGCGGCGACACGGATGTTCGCGTGTTTGACTGCCCGTAACCGGGTCGCCGGTCGGCGGTTTGCATCCGGAACGGAACGTCGGAAGGCTCTCCCGGGGACTGAGCAACGCTCGGTCGGGTTGGTTTTGACCGGTCCGGGGTTTTTGAGCTTCGGTCCGGTTGACGGCCGGACCGGGGGACCGCTGCGGCGTTGCAGGCGTGACGGCTGGGCGTAGAATCCCGGACATGTCGCGCGGAGTCGGCATTGTCTTGGCATTAAGCTCGCTCGGGGTGGCGGCCCGCGCGCCGACTGCACCTTCGGTCCGGGTAAGAACCGAGTTGACGGCAGGCTCCGCGCCGGGTGTGCGGGCGGTTGCCCTGAACGTCGATCGGTCACGTCCTCAGCCCCGGTGGGCCAGCGGGGGCGTCGGTCCTTCACGATCGGATGCGGGCGATCCGCGGTCGGAAGGTGGAGAGCCAGGGTCCGCGCCGGACGCCGGGTTTCCGTCGCATGACGCCCTGATTCTTGTCTGGCACGGCGGCGGAACGGACCGCGCGGCGCGGATCGCGTCGCCGGACCGGGTGAGCGTCGCGGCGGTGCGCGGCGAGGGAAGCGTGACTGAGGCGTTCCCGTCGTCTGCGGGGGGATGCCGTGCGGCGCCGGATGCAATGCCGGTTCGTTCGTGCGAGCCCTCTCGGTCACGGACGTGGTCGCGTCCACCGCCTGTCTGATCCTCTTTTCGGTGACCTGGGGAGGCGGTGCGTTTGCTGGAATGACTTCGCCCGCGCTGAACCTGGCGGTCAAAGCCGCTTCAAATTGAGCATTCCGGAACGGATCCCCGGAACCTCGGTTCAATCATTACGGATGCGGAGCGGAAGATCCGTGACGCGTCCGCGACGTTCAGACAACACAAGGAAACGCCCGGCGCGAGGTTTCATCGCCTGCCGCGGCATGAGGAAATATCTGGAGTTTCAGGTATGTCAGATCAGAATCGCCCGCTGAAGTGGGGCATTGTGCTGTTTACGATGGTGTTCGGAGTGCTGCTTTGCTGGCCGCCGAAGGAACGGCTGAAGCTGGGCATCGACCTGGCGGGCGGGACGAGCCTTCTTTACGAGATCGACACGACGGGCTTGAACGACTTCGAGGTCGCGGGGTTGTCAACGCGCGTGATGGAGATTCTGAAGGAGCGCG
>BOJX01000199.1 GCA_016860685.1 Planctomycetota bacterium | reverse complement strand
TTCCCTGAAACCCCGCGACGATGACGATCCGTCCCGCCGCCAGCTCCCGATCGATCCGCTCCCGGCTGATCCGCTGAATCCGCGCCCGCGTGTGAACACTGTCCGTGAACAGCCCGAGCTGCGCGCCGGTCAGGCTGATCGCCTCGTGACCTGCGGCGTGGATCGCCATCGCCATCAAAGCGATCGACACCTGCTCGCCGGTCGTCAGGAGCATGTCGAGTTCCCGCTTCGGCGGGTCGGCGGAGACCTCGCCGGCCAGTTTGAGCAACTCGTCCGTCGTGTGCCCCATCGCGGACACGACCAGAACGACCTGCTTGCCCTCAAGCTTGGCGCGGATCGCCCGCCGGGCGGCGCGGTGAATCCGCTCCGCATTGGCGACGCTCGTCCCTCCGAATTTCTGCACGATCAGCGGCACGGTCGGGGAGGATACCGGCCGCTACCGCAGGTTCAAGGATAGCGCGTCTGTCGCGCCGACGCGCAGCCCTTCGCAATAAAATTACCCACCCGCCCTAGGTTTAGTGAGCAGGATTACACACTCGTCTCTTGTCGCGTCCGCCGTCTGCGTGTTTTTTGTGCGGACTTTAAGGCCTTTGCGGAGGTTCACCGCTGATCCTGCCAGGCTGGTACGCAACGTGCTCAGGTATTATCGCTCGAAACGGGCGCCTTGCCGCCCGGCGCATAAGGCATGCGCTTATGCTGCCGGGACGCCGAGGCCTTGGGGAACCCGTTGCGCTCGTCGCAGCGGTGTGAGGTTGGTTCGGACGGGCAGGCGACCCGCCTCGGGCAGATCCGCCTCCTTCGCGACCGACGCGTGCATAACCCGCGCATGTTGTCGGTCGCGAGGCCTTTTTACTGATGCCGTCGGACCCGGCGCGTTCCGGGCGGCACGGAACCGGAATCCTGAATCCTGATTCGTACTCCTTAGGTTCGTTGCAGCCCCCGCGCCATCAATCATCAAAGATGTCCGACGCATCGCGGGCCGCTTTCTCGCGCGTCTCCTCGTTGAGTTCCTTCTGAAGACGGATGATGTCCTGAAGCATCGTCACCGCGTCATGATACCCTTCCGTGCGCTTCATCCGCGTCAGGACTTCCGCCATCTCCTTTAAGACCAGCGCCTGCGCCGGATCGACGGCGACCTCGGAGGCGTCGGTCCCGTCGGCGCTCCAGTTCCGCACCAGCTCTGCCGCTCCCGGAAGCCGCACCTCGGCGAGCTGCTTGAGCGGGAGCGAGACTTCGGTCTCGATCCGCTCGGCGATGCCCAGATCGTTCAGCGCATTGATCCGGATCTCCGCGACGATCCGCTCCACCTGCCGCCCGACCGCCGCCACGCCCGCGGCAAGGCTCCGCTGGCGACGCTCCAGCGGCGCGAGGCGCTCCGCACGCTGCGCCGGCGTCGATTGCGGC
The DNA here is from genome assembly GCA_016860685.1 of Planctomycetota bacterium. GTDB lineage: Bacteria > Planctomycetota > Phycisphaerae > UBA1845 > UBA1845 > JABWBH01. The sequence continues at coordinate 2,231 of BOJX01000199.1, read as the reverse complement.
GTCAGCCGATCCGCCGCGGTCAGCAACTGCCGCCGCAGTTCTTCCTGCTGATCGACGAGCCGCTGGAACTCCGATCGGGCCTCCTGCTCACGCCGGGCGAGGTCGGCCTGAAGCTCCTCGCGCGTCACGACGCGCAGCGTCACCGGCAGCGAACGCGCTTCGCCCGGACCCGTCACATCATTCAGGTCCGCCGCGTACGCCGCCAGCGAGATCAGGTCGCCCGGCGCCGCGCCCGCGGACGCCGGCGACCACTCCGCCGTCGCCTCGTACACCTTGGACCGCGGCGCCAGCGGAGACAAAGCCGGAGCAGCCGGAACATCCGGAGAATCCGCCAGATCCGCCTCCAGCCGCACCGCACCCAGCCCGAAATCGTCGGTCGCCTCGACGCGGATCGGGAGCACCGCCTGCGGCGTAACACGCTCGCCGACGCCGGGAAGCAGCAGCCGGACCGTCGGCGCCTCGTCCACGATCAACCGCACCACGAAACGTTCATGTCGCCGGCTTGAGAGTCCTTCCGGATCGGTGAGCTGCACGTGATACGTCGCCCCAGTCGAGACGTCGATCCGCGCCCGCCAGCGCTCCTCCGCACCTTCGAGAGTTCCCAGCGGTTGATGATCCGCGAACCACTCCGCCGAGGCGACGGGCTTGCTGGTCGTCAGGTCGATATCGATCCGGCTTCCCGCCAGCGCCCGGATCGTTCGTTGGTTCGCCGGAAGCGTCGTTTCCTCCAGCCCCGCGTACGCCGGCGGCGCCACCCGGATCGACGCCGAGCTGACGCGAGGCCTTTCCGAGAGCACGACCTCGATTTCGCGCGTCCGGTCGTCGCCGCCCTGAAGCCGAAACCGCAGCGGCTGCTCAAGGTTTACGAAGGTGTGTCGCACCTCCGCGTCCCCAACGCGCGTCATCGTTTGACGCCCGCGCTGTCCGCCCGCCGTCTCAAACAGAACCTCGACGTCCCGCGGCACGACTCCCTCCACGCGGGCTCGCACCTCCAGATCATCCCCCGTCGCCGCGACGATCCGGTCTCCCTCCACGTCGAGTACCAGGTGCGTCTGCTTCGGCCACTCCTGGGCCGACAGCAGAAACGAACGACGCAAAGCCAGCCCCAGCGACGCCGGGCAGACCTGATACCAGATGCCCAGGCACATGCCCGACAGCGCCAGGATGCTCGACGCAACGGCGGCCCGACGGTGGCGAAGCAGCGCCGAAACATCGATCGAGGACAAGGCTGCGTTCGCCTCGGCGATCACGCTTCGGGCGAGTTCTCGAGAATTCGTTTCTTCATCACCGATCTGCCCGCGCGAGAAACGCACGGACGACACCAGCAGTGATCGAAGTCGAGGGTCCGCCCGCTCCACCAGGTGCGCGGCGTCGGAGGCGTCGAGCGGCTGACGAAGCGCGGGTCGAAGCCGCCAAAGCACGAGGTAAGTCAACGTCGCCAACAACGGCGCCAGCAGCACTCCGCGCGCCGCACGCCCCAGCCGCAGGTAATAATCCGCCGCCACCAGCAACGCGAACCCGACGCCCCACGCCGCGACGATCGCCGCCGACGCCTCCGCCACGACGTACCACCGCCACCGGCGCAGCAGGGCGCCGAGGCGATGTTCGATCGCCGGTGAAAGACGGATCGGTTCAGGATTCGACGACATCCGACAACGCTCCGGTCACGACGCCGGCAGCAGCATCCCCGGCCAGAACACCTCGACTCCCGCGATGATCGCCGGCGGGAGGAAGACCGCCGGAAGCATGTCCGCCACCGGGATTTTCTTCACATCCAGGATCATCAGCGCCGTCCCCAGCATCAGCACGCCCCCCACCGCCGCCATCATCGACCGCGACACTTCCGGCAGCGGATCCGCTGCAAGATACGCCAGCACGGACAACCCGCCCTGAAACCCGATCACCGTCACCACGCTGAGCATCACGCCCCACCCCAGCGTCGACGCCAGCGCCATCGAGCAGAAACCGTCCAGCGCGGACTTGATGTAGAGATAACCGGGGTCGCCCTGCGACCCATTCCGGAGGCATCCGAGCAGCGTCAGTGGTCCTACGCAGAAAATGACGCTCGCGGTCAGGAACCCTTCCGCGAACCGATGTCCCCCGTCCCCGCCGCCCCCGAACCGCGCATGCACCCACGTTCCGAACCCCTCGATCCGGCGGTGCAACCCCAGCAGCGTCCCGAGGATGCAACCGGGAATCAGCGATCCGATCATCACCATCGCCAGTCGCGC
>BOJX01000198.1 GCA_016860685.1 Planctomycetota bacterium | reverse complement strand
GGATGTAACTGTCGCGCCCGCCGTGAATGAGCAGAACCGGACGCCGCCCGAGCCGTCGCATCGCCTTGCGAACCGACGGAAACTCGCACCCGAACCGGCGGCGGAACTCGCGGAAAAGCAGCCAGCGGAGGAACCGCCAGAACGTGGGCGGGTGGTTCTCCGCGACGACGCGAATCCGGGCGAAGATCGTCGCGAAGCGCTTCATCAGATATTCGAGCGTCGTGTCGCTGGAGAAGGCGCTGTCCGCGATGATCGCCTCGACCTCCGGCGCTCTGACCGACGCAAGAATCGCCGCGCCCGCCCCGCGCGACACCCCGAAAAGCGCCAGAACCCGCGGAAGCCCCCTGCCCTCCAGATTGTCGCACATGCACCGGATCGCTCCGGTCATGTCCGCAAGTTCGCGGTCGCTCGCCCACTGCCGCGGTTTGTACCCCGGTTCTGACGCAGACAGCCCGTGCCCACGGAAGTCGAACGTGAAGAGGTCGTACCCGGCGTCCTGGAGAAAGCGGCAGTAACGCAGGCAACTGCGGTGATCACTGTCGAACTCGTGCGCAAAAATGATCAGACCGCGCCGGGGACGGTCCGGGTTGCCGCGAAGCAGAAACCCGTGGAGCGGGTGACCATCCGCAGCGGAAAATTCGATCGGTTCGCCGACGATCCCGTTGACGCCGCGCGAATCCGCCCCCGGGTCCGGCGCCTGCTCGTCGATCAGGTTGATCATGATGCCGACGTACTTGCGCAGGACGAGCGCCGGATACACACCCAGCACAAGGACCGCGCAGACCGCCGCCAGTCCCCACCAGGCGTAGACCGGAAGCTCCCACGGTGACACCGCACTCAGCATCGCCGCTTCAGACATCCGTCCGTCTCGATCGCGTCGACATCATGAAGTTCGCCGCCCCGGTCCGCATCCTGACGGCGGGGTCCGAGACAGCCCGGCGCTTAACCGCTCGTTGAAAAACTCACGATCGGCCTTTCCGATGCCGTTTTTTTCTCGGTGAAATTCGCGACCCGGAGGGGCGCGAACCCTTTTCCAACAGGCTGTAAAGGTCCGAACCGCGCCTCGGCGACCCCCAGCCCGAACAAATACGCCTGTTTTTCTACCGAACCGGCAAGGTTTCCGCAAGCCCTCGCCCCAAGCGAGGACACCCCCCCTGACGGGGCGAGGACGCCTTCAACGTTCTCCCACCCTCGCCGCCGCTGATCCTGAATCCCCCCGAACGATTCGATGATGTCACGGCCGGAAAGGTTGCAGGAGGCGACAACATTGAATGTTCCCCGCGGGCGGCAGATGACTGCGGCGGCTACTTCTTTCGCGCAGCAGCCTTCTTCGTCGTTTTCTTGGGGCTTGCCTTGGCCGGCTTGGCCGCAGCAGGCTTCGTCCGCTTCCCCGGCGCGGCCTCCTTCTTTGACGGCGCAGCGGACTTGGCGGGTTTTGACTCAGCTCGAGCGGCTGGTTTCGCCTCAACCTTGGTTTTCTGAGGCCGCGCACCTTTCGGCGCCGACTTCTCAGGCATCGGCAACGGCCCGGCGGTCGCTATGACGGGCGGCGGAGTCGGCGGCGCAATCGGGAGAATTTTCAGGTCCGTGTAATACCCCTCACGCACGGAGCGCTCGAGCTGCGCCTCGACCTCGTCGCGTTCGATCGCCTTGAACAGCGTCAACGTCATTCCGTCGGATCGCCCCACCAGCTTCCACGCGAAAGGGATGACTTCCTTGGCGCCGATCGACCTGCGACCGGAGGGTCGCCCCGCCGGTACTTCGGGAGCGTCCACCGGATCGCCGACCTCGGGCATGTCCACGAGGTCCACCTCCGGGAGCACATCGGCGTCCGCGAGGTCCGCAGGCGGTTCGTCCGCCGCTGGGACCGTTTCCGGCTCTTCGAGATCGTCAACAATCTCCGTTTCGTTTTTCACCTTTTTCTTTTTTGCTTTGCTCACGGCGCGGCTCTCTACCAGAAACCTCTCTGACTGACAAACTCGGTGCGGCTTCGAGACGCGAACGCGCGCACACGACTGTTCCAACGAACGACAACCAACCTGAACCACCGAAACGCGCGAACGTCGCACCTCTCAACCCTGCGGCTTCACCGAACCGTCAACACAGGAGGAGTATTCGTGACGGACGCCTTGAAGAACCGCTTACCGCCTTGCACGCTTCGCAAAACGTCGGCAAGCACTCCCGAAGCATGACCTTAATTCACGATTGCGCACTTCGGCAACTGCCTCCGGAGGCGCTCCCGGCACGCGGACGTCAATCCGGTTCCTCGCAAAACCAGCCGCCGCAAACCGGTCAGTCGCTCCAGGTCGCCGCAGACGGCGTCCGTCACCTTGACGTCCTGAAGCGACAGATCCTCCAGCGTACCCGCCAGCCGCGACAGACGGGCGGCGCCGATGTCTGTCACCGCCGTCCCCGCCAGGGAGACGCGCTTCAGTAACGGCAGGGAGCAGACCGCCTCCAACGCTGCATCCGTCACCTTTGTGCCTCCCAGAAGCAGCGTCTCCAGCGACGTCGCCGACGCTAACGCCCCGACGCCGCCGTCCGTGACCGCCGTTTTGGTCAGGTTCAGGTGCGTCAAGATTCGCGATGACGACAACGCTCGCACCGTTCCGTCTCCGGCGCCCGTCCGCGACAGATCAACGTCCTCGAGGCGCTTGCATGATCCCAGCGCCTCGCCCGCCGCGTCCGTCAATGTGGACTCCGCCAGGTCCAGCCGGGCCAGCGCCTTCAGCGCGACCAGTCCGCGAAGCGCATCCGTCGCCGTCAGGTTTGCGTTACCGCGAAGCGACAGCGAAGCCAACGTCGGACGCTCCGACAGGCGGACCAGCCCGTCCGGCGTAATCTGCGACGGAAGGTCGAGGATCATCAACTTTTCCAGCCGCACCACCTCGCTGAGCCCCGCATCGGTAATCTTCGTTCCGGAAAGGTTCAGAAGCTCAAGCTGCTTCAGCGGCTCCAGGTGCTTAAGTCCTTCGTTCGTAATTCCTGTCCCGCTCAGATCAAGCTCGCGCAGACCTTTCAGGTGGCGGATGAACGCAAGATCGTCATCCTTGATCGGCAGGCGACGCAGCGACAATCCGGCAAGGCTCCCCGCCTTGAAATCCGCAAGAAGCTTCACATCTGCGACGGCGGATTCGTTGAAAGCGAGTTTGACCTCCCGTTCCGGCGGCGTCAGCACCGCCCCGCGCGCTTCCACCAAGTCCTCCCACGCCTCTCCCGCCTTGGAGTCCTTCTCGCGAATCAGGAAGTGGCCGATCGCGCGATCTTCAGGAAGCAGGTAGCCCCGGCGGGGCGGTGGTTTCGGCGCGGGGCGGTCCGGCGTCGGACGCTCCTGGGCAATGACGACCGCGGCGGCAAAAAGACACCCCACGACCGCAACGGCGAACTGATCCTTCATGTTGCGTCCCCTCGCGTCACACCTGATCGACCGGCGCTTCCGGCGGCGGACGCCAGCATACCGCGCACCGGGGCTCGAACGCCTCCGATCCTCCGACGATCCGCCCCTCCACCACCGGCGTCAAGCGCTGGGTGTGCTCGGCGACCGCGCCGCATCGCGCACACGCCGCCGTCAGGCGGATCACGCTGTCGGCGACCTCGCGCAGCGCCTCAATCACCGGAAACGGACGCCCCCAGCTCGTCCGGTCCAGTCCGGTCAGCATCACCGTGACGCCCGCATCCGCCAGCCGGCGG
>BOJX01000197.1 GCA_016860685.1 Planctomycetota bacterium | reverse complement strand
TTCACCTGGGCGACGGCCGGATCGACGGCAACGGCGACGTGACGATCGGCTGGCACTGGAAGCTCTGGAACGAGGACGGCGGGGTTCCGGCGACGGCGATCCGCAACTTCGTTCGGATTCCGACAGGTGACGGTTCGGAAGGCGTGGATTACGAACTGCGCGGGCTGATGACGTGGACGGTGTCGGATAACGCCCGGTTCACCGTAAATCCGTGGCTGCGGTCGGTCAACGGCGAGAACGACGCGGTGTACGCGATTGATGATGACGGCGAGCGTCGCATCATCGAGGATCCGCGCCACTTCCGGTGGGGCATCACGGCCGGCATGGACTACGACCTGTCGGACGACTTCAAGCTGATCTGGGACTACGTCTACAGCAGCAGCGTGCATGACGGTCACCGCGATAATCACTCGGTCGAACTCGGCTTCGACTGGCATTTCGCGGAGAATCAGTCGTTCAACTTCGTCACCGACGTGAGCGTCGACGGCGACAGCAACGACAATTCGAGCCTCGGGGCGAAGTTCAGCTACGTTGTTTCGTTCGGTGGTTGAGACTGCCCGACGCGACGCGTGCTTCATTCGTAGCTTATGAAACACCGATCCGCGCCGGGTGCGCGGATCGGTGTTCGTTTTGATGATCCTCGTCCAGCGAGCCGAGACGAGCGGATCATCCCAGGGAAAGGACAACTCAAATGCAAGGTCAGGAGCGTTGGTTCTGGAGATCAGCCGTGGTGGGAATCCTGGCGATCGGGACGATCCCCGCGGCGTGGGGGGAGCAGGCGGCGGAGGAACGATCACATCGGTTTCAGCTTACGAGCTTTCAGGACCGGGAGGAGGTCGTGGCCGAGTCGACGACGGTGACGACCGTTGCGACGGGCGAGCGCCACGACATCACCGGTCCGATCAGCCTTCGCGTGGCGGACGCTTTGCCGCCCGGCGAGTTGGAGATCAAAAACGTCTTCGGCTGGGGCACGCGCAAAGGCGGGGGCAGCGATGAGTGGGAGTATGAATTCGAGCTCGAATACGGGCTGATCGAGAACCACCAGCTCCTTTTCAGTCTCCCGCTGGAGCTGGGGGAAGGGCGAGTCACGGGGAACTGGGACATCACGCTGGGCTGGCACTGGAAGCTGTGGGGTGAAGACGGCGCGATTCCGGCGACAGCGATCCGGCAGTTCGTCCGGATCCCGACCGGTCATGATTCGGAAGGGGTGGATTACGAGATCCGGCCGATCCTGACCTGGACGCTTTCCGACAGCGCCCGGTATACGCTCAGCGGCTACGCCCGCTCCGTGAACGGCGACAATTTTGACGAACCCGGGGAGGAGGGTGACGAGGAAGGAGAGGACGCCCGTCATTTCCGCTGGGGCATCATCACTGGCTTCGATTATGATCTGACCGAGGATTTCAAGCTGATCTGGGACTACGTTTACGGAAGCAGCGTTCACACCGGACATCGAGACAATCACACGTTGGAGGTTGGGTTTGACTGGCATTTCGCGCCGAATCAGTCGGTCAACTTCATGACGGAAGTGAGCCTCGACGGCGACGGCAACGACAATGCGAACCTCGGGGCTGAGATCAGCTACGTGGTGTCGTTCGGGGGTTGATGCGCAGGTTCGAGGCGCGAGCCGCAGAGCGCGGCGCGTTCGATGAATCCTAAAACCTCCTCGTTGCTGGATCGGCGGCGAGGAGGTGTTTTTTTTTCGTGATGTGCAGCCGGAGCGCGGGTCCGGCCTTCAACGGCGTCGCCCCGCCCAAGTTTCCGATCGGTGCTGCCTGCCGGATCGCGTGCTCTCTGCAACCGGTTGTGCAAACTGAATCTACAAATGTCGAAGGCGTTTGCGCATCACGGAATCGGCGGGATGATCCGAGAATCCTTGCCGCCGCAGGGGAAACGTCGCGCGAGTGAACCCGAGCCGGTCATGTTGCATCAACCCGAGGACAGCCGAGGTTCCCGCGTGACGCCGAGACATGAGGATGCCGCGCCGGACTTTCGGGAGCTTTCGGACCGTGTGTACCGGCTGTGCGTCGCGATGCTGCGCGACGAGACGCCGGCGCGCGACGCGGCGCAGGAGGCGCTGGTGCGCGGGTGGGCGCGCCGGGCGTCGCGTCGTGAGGACGTGTCGTGGTGGACGTGGTTCGGCGGGTTCGCGGTGCGGGTGTGCCGGGAGTTCCGGCGGGGGCGGGCGCGCGAGGCGGAACGATCCGCCGGGACCGAGGCGCTGGAGGCGGTTGAAGCCGAACGCGACGCGACGGAGCCCGCGCCGGCGTCGCTCCCGATGACGCGGATCGTGCGCGACGCGGTCATGCACCTGCCGGACCGGCAGCGCGAGGTGACGGTGCTGCGGTATTTCATCGGCGCTTCAACCGCGGAAGCGGCGGAACTGCTCGGGTGTCCGGAAGGCACGATCAAGAGCAATCTTCACAAGGCGTTGGCGTCGCTTCATGCCGCGCTGGCGAAGGTCGGAATTGAGGATGAACTGTCAGGCGTGTCAGCAGGCTTTGATCGCGGCGGCAGCGGGTGATCCGCCCTCGCCAACCGCGAAGGCGCACGTCGTGCAGTGCGCGGCGTGCCTCGCTTTTTCACAGCGGCAGCGGGCAATCCTCGCGGCGTTCGAGTCAATCCGGGTGGAGCACGAGGCGCTGCGAGCGCCGTTCGTTTTCGCTCCGCCGGGAAACAAGGGCACGAAAGCGAGACGGCTGAGCCTGCTTCCGAGGGTTGCGTCCTTTCTTGCGGCTGCGGCGGTGCTGGCGCTGCTGGTAGTGCGTTATGAGGCGGTCGAGTCTCGAAGTTCGTCCGGGCCGTCGCGGGTCGTCGCGTCGGGCGGGGATCCGGTTGCGGAGGATTCGGACAGAGTGATCCCGGGAGTTCCGTCGTTGGCGTCCCCGCTGGGGTATATCGAGGCGCTTGCGTGGGCGGGCGAAGAAGCAACGTCGTTCACGGGCGACGTGTTCACGGCGGATCATGTGGTGTTGGTCGGGGTCGCCTCGCCCTCGCTGTCGCCGACGCTTCACCTCGATGAACGACTGCTTGAGGAAGACCTGATCTGGGACGACGACGTTCCCGATGTTTCGGAGGACATGAGTGATGATGACCTTGAGTTTATCCTTGATGACGTTGATCTCGGCGACGTGGGCGCTGCCGCCGGCCGCGGGTAAGCCGGAAATTGTCGGCGAACCTCTTGCGCCCGCGCGCCGACAGTCGGTCGCGGATGCCCCGGTTTCCGGCGCCCCTGTCGATCCTTTTCCGGGTTACGATCCGGATGCGCGTCGTCAGCCCCCGCCGCCGGACGCGCCTTCGCCGCGGCCGCGCGATGAAGGTCCGGGTGCGCCGCGGGGGGAGAACGCGCCGCGTGGCGGCGGAGCGCCGCCTCCCGGACGTGGGCGAACGCCGGCGCCGGATGCCGGACCGCCGTCGCCCAGCCCTTTTGACGGCGAAGACCGGGATGTGCGCCTGATTTCCGAGTTGCAAAGGCGTCGCGCCGAGCTTCAGCGGCTTCAGGCCCAACTGGATCAACTCGAACACGCCTTGGCGGAAGGCTCGGCACCGGCCAGCGCGAAATCGGACGCGGACAATCTGCGTGCTCAGATCGTGATGCGCGAAAGCGACCTGAACCGGTTGTTGTCGGAGCGGCGTCGCGTGATGGAGGAGCGCGAGCTTCAGATGCAGCAGCACCGCCTGAATTATGTGTCGGGGTGGCACGAGGTGGCGT
>BOJX01000196.1 GCA_016860685.1 Planctomycetota bacterium | reverse complement strand
GTGTACTCGACCGGACTGCGCGTCAGCGAACTCGTGGACCTCAACCGCAACGACGTGGACTTCACCAACCAGGCCGTCCGCGTCCGGGGCAAGGGCAAGAAGCAGCGCATCACGCCGATCGGGCAGACGGCGCTGGCGGCGCTCAAGAAGTACACCGGCATGCGCGACGCCGACCCGCGCTCCGCTACGTTTCACGCCGAAGCGCTCTTCGTGAACAAGCACGGACAGCGCCTCAGCACGCGCAGCGTCCGCCGCAAGCTGGACAAATACCTGCTCGAGTGCGGTCTGGACCCGTCGATCAGCCCGCACACCCTGCGCCACAGCTTCGCCACGCACATGCTGGAGAACGGCGCGGACCTGCGCAGCGTGCAGGAGATGCTCGGACACCGGTCGCTGTCCACGACGCAGATCTACACCCACCTGACCGCCCAGCGCCTCAAGTCGGCCTACGACGAGGCGCACCCGCGGTCATGACAGACGAACCCGCGCGGTCGTAACGGGCGAGCGCTCTCGCGCGGGGCGCAAGCCGCGGAGTGCGGTCTGCGCGGAACCGCGGCGCCGGTCGTTTTCCGAGCCGCACCCGTCAGAAAACCGGTTCTTCAGACCCTCCCGCAGGTTCTGAATCCGCGAGTCCGCGCTCGGTCGCTCCCCCGTCTTCTTCCGGTCGTCGGTTCGCGGAAGGACCGCCGCGGTGTTCAGGGCGAACGCAGGCCGATCGGACCGGTGGGGGAAGGCGCGGCATCTTCACGCGACGCCTCAAGGACGTAATGATCCAGCCACGCGATGTCCCACTCCATCTTGGCCTTGCGGTGCGTGTACTTCGTCAGCCCGTGCGGTTCCCCCGGATACACGATCAATTCGCAGGGAACCTTCAGATACTGGTGCAGCGCCCGGTGCAGTCCGCGGCTGTGCTCCGGCGGACAGCGTTCGTCATTCTCGCCGACGTGGACGATGGTCGGCGTCCGGATCCTGTCCGCCAGGTACAGCGGCGAGCAGCGGCGCATGACGTCGGCCTGACTCCAGGGGAAGCCCTGCATGAAGTTGATGACGTGTCCGGGCGTGTCCTCGGCGATCCACTGCAACACGATGTCGAAGATGCCCGCCCCGCTGGAGGCGGCCTTGAACCGGTCCGTCTGCGTGATGATGCAGTTCGTCAGGTATCCCCCGTTGCTCCAGCCCATCACGGCGAGGCGCTGCGGGTCCGCCACGCCGCGCTCGATCATCGCGTCTACGCCGCTGAGGATGTCCTGCACCTCGACGTCGTTCTCGCGTCCGATCAGGTCGGTGAGGAACTTGTCGCCGTAGCCGGTCGAGCCGCGGTAGTTCGGCGCGAAAAGCGCCCACCCCCGCGCCGGCAGCAGCGTCCGCCCGTAAATCCAGAACTGGAACATGTAATGCACCGAAGCCGTCGGACCGCCGTGAATCTCGACGACCATCGGAAGGCGCTGCCCCTCCTTGTAATCCGGCGGAAGTTCGAGGACGCCCTCGACTTCCGTCCCGTCCGGCGCGGTCCAGCGGACCAGTTCGATGCGCGGCAGCTTCCAGGTGTCCGCCTGGGGGTTCAGTCGCGTCAACCGGTCGAACTTCGTCGCGTCGCCCGAACCCGAGACGAGAAACAGATCCTGCGGGTGCGTCAGCGTGTTCATCACCACCAGCGCGCGGTCCGCGGACCGGGCCAGGTTGAAGTGATCGACGCAAACGTCGCCCGGCGTCAGGACCAGCGCCGCGCCCTGCCCACCGTCCCGGAGATTCTGAACGCAGTAGACGCGCTCGCGCGCCCGATCCTCCGCGAGAAAAACCAGGTCGCGACGTCCCGGCATCCACTCCAGGTGCTCGTGACCGAGCGACACTTCACGCGGGCGCTTCATCTTCCACGTCGTCGCGGCACCGTCGTCGGCGAACTGGGCGATGAAGATTTCTCCGGGGTGTCCGTCGAAGTCGATCCGGAAGGCCAGCGCCGCGCCGTCGTCCGCCCACGCCGGCGCGATCAACCAGCCGTAAGGCGAGGGCGCCTCGGCGCGCCACGGCGCATCCGCAAGAACGCTCGTCTGAAGGGTTCGGGCGTCGTAGACCTCGACGCGCGACGCCCCCTCGTTATGAATGATGTGCTCCCCCGGTGCGGTGATCATCGCGAGGCGTCGCTCGTCCGGCGCGACGGCCAGCGCTGTAATGACGCGCTTCGGGGCGAGGATTCTCTCGCGGCGCCACGTCGTCAGGTCGAGCTTCCAGAGTTCGCTGAACCGTTCCACGCCGTGCCCGTATTGCAGACCCGGGTATTTCTCCTTCAGCGCCTTCCACGGTTCATCCACGGACCCCTCGGAGACGGTGTAATACAGAGTGCGGCCGTCGCGCGAGAGCTGGAAAAGCCCGATGCCCTCGGGCAGCCGCGTGACCGGTTGCGGCTCCCCGCCCTCGACGCCGATGCGCCAGACCTGGGGGCGCCCGTTGTAAGGCGCCTCGGCGGACTCGCGTTTCCGTGCGGCGGCGAAGTAGATCACCTTCGAGTCCGGGCTCCACTGCGGCGACGCGTCCGAACCCGGCTCGAACGTCAGCCGGCGGACCTCTTTTGTGCGCGTGCTGACGATCCAGAGATCGGCGTTGCGTGGCTCGGCCGGGGGCTCCCAGCGCGTCTCGACGTAGGCCGCGTGCTCGCCGTCCGGGGACAACACGGCGTCGAGCACGTTGCTGATCGTGAAGTAGTCCTCGAGGGTGATGTCGCGTGTGCGCGTCGCGATCTCGTCGGCACGAACTCCGGCAGTGAGCGCACACACCGGCAGAAAAATCAACAACATTCTGGTCGTCTTGAACATGCGCGACTCCTCTCGAATTGAACCGCCGTCGGCTGGATCACCGTGCATTGTGCGAGCGAGCCGCGCTGGGGGCAATGACGCCAGCCGGCGACTCGCCGCGGCGACTTTGCCGGATCGACGACGACGGCGGGATTTGTTAATCTTGACCCGAGGGGGACGTTCCCGTGTCCGCGTTCGGAGCTGGAGAAGAAACCGATGTTCGAGCGAGAAACCGTGCTTTATGAATTCCTGCTGGGGTATGTTCAGAGGCTGACCGCCGACGTGGACGACGCCCAGCTCGGGTGGAGCCCGCAACCCGGCGTACACTCGGCGGCGTGGATCCTGTCGCATCTGGCGATCGCCACCGACTACGCTTTGATGAACCTCGGTCAAAAAGCCGCGCTGCCGAAGGAGTGGCACAAGCGCTTCGGACCGGGCAGCGCGGAACTGGCGCCGGGTGAGGCTCGACCGAGTAAGGCGGAGTTGCTGGAGGCGCTGGTCGCCGGACACGCCCGGGTGAAGGAGGCGGTGAAGACGGCCCGCGCCGAGCAACTTCAAGGCCCGCACCCGGTCAAGGTGCTCGACGGCACGCCGATCAAGACCGTCGAGCAGCTCATCGCCCACCTCATGACGACGCACGCGGCGATTCATGCCGGGCAGCTTTCGTTCTGGCGGCGCTGTGCCGGAAAGCCGCCGCTGTTTTAGCGGAGCCGGGGGATGTTGATCGAGCCGTGAGGCTTAAGTCCGTGCGAGGTTTCGCGCGATGTGAATGCTGCGGTGCAAGGAGTCTGCGTTTTTATCTTGTGACGTCGTCAGAGATTCTTGCGCCCCTGCCGGGGCTTGGCGCGCGGAACGATCGGCGACCCACGGCTGGCGCCGTGGGCTGGGGTCTTGCGCCGCGGTTGAGAGTGCGGGACTTTGCGCC
>BOJX01000195.1 GCA_016860685.1 Planctomycetota bacterium | reverse complement strand
ACGGCCGATTATCGGCGGTCATCCGGGCTTAAAAATAAGTAAAACAAGCTGTCGGGCTTAAATAGGGCAAAACGGCCTTTGCGGGCGTAATTCAGGGGTAGAATGCCAGCTTCCCAATTCCGCGCGCAGCAACTTAGGCTCACCCAAAACCGCGTTGGCGCTCTCACAAACGCGGTTTCGACGGGTCGATTCGGGACGGCCAAAACACCTAAGTTGTGTCGAACCGACCGGCTGAGTTGCGAGACATCGATTTGCTAACATTTGACGAACATATTTCGGTCGAACCGCGGCACCGAAACCACGCGATTTCGTCGTGTCGATCGGTACTCTGATCGGCTTGTCGGTCCGGTGGTGCAGCGCATCAGGGAACATCGTCCCGTAGCACGCTTTGTGTTGGGCGGTTGCTACGACAGTTCTCCTTGCCCGTCCCGCGGCGTCACCCGCGGCCGGCGGTTTGGGCCGCTTGGCCCGCAAACGAATGCCAGTTGGCGCAGCAACCGGGCGTCGGCGTCGGACATTCTTCGGCCGACGCCGCGTCGAACCAGCCGCGCGTGCGGTTGCAGAAGGCGCAGACGCTGAGCATCACCGGCACTTCGACCAGGACGCCGACGACCGTCGCCAAGGCCGCGCCCGACTCGGGGCCGTACAGGGCGATCGCCGTCGCCACCGCCAGCTCGAAGAAGTTGCTCGCGCCGATCAGGGCCCCCGGAGCGGCCACGCTGTGCGGCACGCGGAAGAGCTTCATCAGGCCGTAGACCAGCGACGCGTTGAAGTACACCTGGAGTAGAATCGGAATCGCAATCAGGATCACGTGGAAGAAACGATTCGTGATGTTGTCCGCCTGGAACGCGAAGATCAGCACCAGCGTCGCCAGCAGGGCCAGCACGGCGATGGGGTGAAAGCGCGGCAGGAACGACTTCTCGAACCACTCCGCGCCGCGGCGCTGGATCAATGTGCGCCGTGTAATTGCTCCGGCCGCAAGCGGAATCACGATGAAGCAGATGACGGCGTAGACCAGCACCATGAACGGCACCGCCAGCGCCGAAGCGCCGCTGACAAGGAACGTCACGAGCGGCGCAAAGAGCACCAGCATCAGCAGGTCGTTCACCGACACCTGCACCAGCGTGTACGCCGCATCGCCGCGTGTCAGGTAGCTCCAGACGAAGACCATCGCGGTACACGGGGCGGCCGCAAGGATGATGACGCCGGCGATGTACTGGTCGGCGAGTTCTGCCCCGATCCAGGGCAGGAACAGGTGCTTGAAGAAGACGTAGCCGAGCAGCGCCATGCTGAACGGCTTGATCAGCCAGTTGACGAAGCAGGTGATGAGCAGGCCCTTGGGCCGTTTGCCGACGCCGAGGACCGATGCGAAATCGACCTTCAGCATCATCGGGTAGATCATCAGCCAGATGAGCACGGCGATGGGGATGTTGATCTGGCTGCCGCCGCCGAACTCGATGCGGCGGAGGGTGTCGGTCACGCCCGGCAGCAGCTTGCCCAGCGCGATACCGACCACCATGCACAGCGCTACCCAGAGCGTCAGGTAACGCTCGAACACGTTCAACCGCCGGACCTCGGGAACCTGCGTCATATTCGACCTCTCAGACGGTCCGACTCCCCGCCGTTTTTCGTGCGGTGATGTCCAGACTCGTGATGTAATCGCCGGGCGTCGTGCCCGGCGGCAGGTGCTCGGCGATTTTCCGGTACATCGGATCCCGCATCTCGGCCGCGGATCGGACGTAGAACGGCTTGGGCGTCAGACGCACGTCCGCCAGCCCCGCCGTCTCGATCATGCGGCGCGTGTCCTCCACGAGAACCGCGCCGGCTACGCACCCGACCAGCGCTTCCACCATCCCGCGGACCACCTCCGGCAAGGGACGCAGCAGCGCCAGGTCCGAGATGGCGACGCGCCCGCCGGGCTTGAGCACGCGGGCGATCTCGCGCCACACCTGCGGTTTGTCGGGCGACAGGTTCAGCACGCAGTTGGAGATGACGACATCGACGCTTTCGTCGGCCACCGGCAGATGTTCAATCTCGCCCAACCGGAACTCGACGTTGTCCAGGCCGGTCCGCTCACGGTACGCCGGCACGCTGCGTCGCGCCCGGCTGATCATGTCGGGCGTCATGTCCACCCCGATGACGCGCCCGCGCGCTCCGACCTTCGGACCGGCGATGAAAACGTCGAACCCGCCGCCGCTGCCCAGATCGAGCACGACGTCGCCGGGTTGCAGTCCGGCGATCGCCGTCGGGTTTCCGCAGGAAAGCCCGAGGTTGGCGCCCTCCGGGAGGGTGTCGAGATCGGCTGCGGCGTAACCGACGTCGCGGGCAAGTTTCGCGGCGGCGCTTTCGGACGCGTCGCCGCAGCACGCCGGACCGCAGCACCCGCCGGCAGGCGGGGCCGCACCCGACGGCGCCTCATCGCGCGCCCCGGACCGGGCGATCTTGCCGTAACCCTCGCGGACCGTCTCCCGCACTCGTTCCTGCGTCATCGCGTCTTCGGACAACATCCGGTTCCTCCCGCGGATCGCCGCGCCCGCGTTTGAACACATTCCTCAATCGCATCGGCGAGCGCCCGCAACCTCTGACTGATCTCCTCGTAACGGACGTGGTACCACACCGTGCGTCCCTCCTTCCGGGCGTCCAGAACGCCCGCGTCCGCAAGCAGCGCCAGGTGCCGCGAGACGACCGACAGGTCCACCGCGCAGCACTCCGCCACTTCGGAGACCGTGCTGGGCCGCCCGCACTTCGCCAGGCACGCCAGAAGCAGCACCCGCGTGGGATCGCTCAGAGCCTTGAACAGCCCGGGATCCAGCCGATCGTCGATCGGCCGGCAGCACGCCGCCGCCTGCTTCGGACTCGTCGGACGACGGTTTCGTACTTGCGTCATAATGCAAGTATACGCCCTCACGCCAGCAGAAGCAAGACCCCCGTCAAGACAATCAAGACCCCCGCCAGCCGCCGGACCACGGCCGTCCCTCGCGTCCACTGCTGAACGTCAGCGACAGCAGAAACGACCGAGCCGCGACCACGAGGGAGCGGTTGCGCCGCGTCAGGGGAGCGAAACGCACAACAGCGCGCAAGACCTTTGCCGCCGTTCCCCACATTCGCCTACCGTTCTGCAATGACACGGACCGGAACCTCCAGAACCGCATCACCATCAGGAGGGACGCTCATACAGATCGCTGCATCCGGCGGCAGGGCGGTCCCGCCGAGGTCCGCGTGTACGACGGTCAGCAGCCAGCGCCTTCCGGGCGTGAGGTCGTCAAGCGAGGCCCGAAGTCCCTTGCCGACGGACACGGTCGGCGTCGCAAGGACGACGCTGCCGCTTGCCTCGATCACGGCGGCCACCCCGCGCTGTCCTGGAGCGAACGTCAACACCGACGGAGAGGCTCTCAGCGCGCTTTCGACCCGCATCGTGAAAGGAACGCGCAGCTCTGGGAGATCGCCCACCTCCGTCTCCACGACGATCTCCCCCGTGTGAACGCCCGGCGTTTTCGGCGCTTTCCCGGTGATCGACAGCATGAAGGCGCCGGGGGCGTCCGCCGGCGTGACAACCGTGTTCATCCCCGCCGGCGCGAGAACGATCTTCGGCTGCATCGGCGGACCGGCAAGCGTCCGCAGGCTCACCTTCGCCGCCAGCGGCGCGTCGGGGCGGACCTTCCCGAACGACACCGCAGCGGGAAGCACGTCAAAACGCGCCTCGACCACGCCGGTCACTTCCAGCAGCACCATCGGACGGTCGGT
>BOJX01000194.1 GCA_016860685.1 Planctomycetota bacterium | reverse complement strand
GCTCGTGCCAGTCCTGCGCCAGTTGCGGCGTCCACGACGCGCCGCTGATCGACCCGAGCAACTCGACGAACACGTCGCAGGCTGCGTCTTTCCCCTCGACTCCGACGCCGAAGAGGATCGGCGTCTCAGCGAACGCGGAATCCGGCCTGCCGCCCGCCGGAACCGCATGAAGCGACTTCGCCAGCCGCACCAGCGACGCGAGCATCGCGTTCTTTCGCTCGTGCAGTGACGCGGGAAAGAGCGGGCGAAGCTCCGGATGCCGGGCGAAAAGCAGCGCGTAGAAGCGGGTCACCAACTCCTCGCCGCGATGTGCGACGGTCATGAAACTGGACGCAAGTCTGGCGGCGCAGGCACGATCCATGTCTTTCCCCTCCGATGCGACGGGCGCGATTCCTGCGCCGGTCTGAAAGAGCGTACAATCTGCCCCGGCTGCTCGGATGAATCCGCTGCGGCGCCGCGGGGATTCTCGGACGCCCGAACGCCTTGGCGACCGACGGCGACATTCGCGGACGTCGCGATGCACAAGGCACGGCGCTGCAGCGCGCGAAACTCGGCGCGGCGGAGGAATCACATGAGAAAGGAAGCGCCTTCCAGGTCGCCTGAGCGCTTGACGGCGAAGCACTGGGCGGCGATCGCCGGAGTGGCCGCTGCCTGTCTGGCGCTGCTGGCGTTCCGACAGGATCTGCGGGCGCTTCGATATCGGCATCAGCTTGTCAGGGCCGGTGTGCCGGTTGAACGCGAGACGTGGGGCTTACGCCTCGCTGCCTGCGGACGCGCGGCGATTCCGCATCTGCGATCGCTGCTTCAAGACGCGGACCCCGGCATCCGTCGCGCCGCGGTCCTTGCGGCGGAGCGACTCCGAGAGGCCGAACTCGAACCCTTGTTGATCGCGCGGGCGTCCGACCCCGACGCGGGTGTGCGAGAAGCCGCTTTTTCCGCGCTGGCCCGGGTCGCGTCGCCGACGACCACGGAGGCGCTGACGGACTTGCTTTTTGACGCGGACGAGGATCGAGCGATGCGATCCGCGCACGCGCTTGCGGAGTCGGCCCGGGCCGAGGCGTGGACAGCCCTGCGGCGGGCTTTGAAGGAGCATCCGTCGCCGTGCGTCCGGGCACAGGCGATCGAACTGATCGCCGCGGCGCTGAGGCTCGACGCCACGCCGGACGTTCTTTCCGCGCTCGATGACGCGGACATCGTCGATCACCCGACGCTGACGCAGCAACAGCAGCGTCGGACCGCGGATCAGGCGAGCGCCGCGATTTCCCGCCAACTCGGCGACGACGGCGCCTGGACCCTCGACGTGTTCACCCCAAGACCCGTGTGTGACTACGCCGCCGACGCGCTGACGCAGTGGACGGGACAGATCGTCGCATTCGACCCAGCCGATGTCGCCAGCGTCGAGCACGCCCGTCGAACGTGGCGGACGCTGCTCGAAACCCGGACGTCGGCGTCACCCGCCGAACCCTGATACGCCTTCCACCCTCATGCCCGCCGCTCGCCCCGACGTCACGGCGGTGGTGACGACTCCTCCGGTCCGGTCTCCGCGTCCGCGTCCCCTTCCGCCGCGTCTCCCTCAGGCGCATCCGCCGTCCCGGGCGCCGTCGCCGCCCGCGACGGGTTCGCGTGCGTCACCGTCCACGGATTCGGAAGGGGCGCAAGACCCGCCGCCGCGCGCAGCCCGTTCTGCTTCGCTAACTCAGTCGCCCAGTCCGCCGGGTCGATGTATTTCACTCGTCCGGACTTCATCACCACGGTCACGCCCTGCGATGATGCTCCGGCGTTTACATCAGGGTCGGCGCTGCAGACGACGATCCACAACCGCCCCAGCGCGTTCGCGGAATCCACGCTGTGATACGTGAAAACGTAGTCGCCCACGCGATGCGCCGTTACGTCTGGAGGCAACGCCAGGATCGCGGCGTCCACGACCTGCCGCATCTGAGTCTCATCCAACCCCTCGAAGGCGTCCAGGCTCACCGTGCCGATGAAGGCGTCCGCCGTGGTCGTCGCGCTGTCGGGCAGCACAAAAAGCCCGCTCGTCAACGTTGAGGCCCCGGGCAGCAGCAGTTCTCCGGCGTGTTTCGGCCACACCCCGCGGTTCTGATCCGCGTACGACGTCACGGCGGTTCCGATCCCCGCGGCGTAACCCTGGGCGACCGCGCCGCCCGGTCCGATCGTCCCGGCCATGTTGATCGCCAGGGCCAGCATGACCGCGTACAACGCCACCACCCCGCCGCAGATCACCACCGGAAACGCCAGCACCGCGACGCTCGCCCGCCACCCGCCAATCCTCTGCCGCTCCTTGAGGAGGATGATCGCCGTGATGATCGACCAGAACGGGGCGACATAAGGGCCGATGCACGGCACGGCGTTCAGCGTGCTGATCCCGCTGCTGTAGCAGATCGCCTCCTGCGTCATGCCGAAATCGCCGCGCGGTTTCGCCCCGAGGCGCAACACGCCGTGCGTGCATGCCGCCCAGAGAAACGTTGACAGCAGCGTCGCCGGAATCATCATCACGATCATCATGCCGTAAACCGCGCCGAGCATGCCCACGCCCGGGGCGCCCGGCGTTCCGCCCATCATTCCGCCCGTCATGAGCAAGGTCAGCCCGAAGGGAAAGATCATCCCCAGGGCAGCCACCACCGTGTTCAGAATCAGGAAGATCCACGCGTCTCCCTTGCGCGGAACCGCGGGCAACCGTGACGCCAGCTTCCTCGGCGACGAGATCGTCCACCCGACCGTCCGCCACCACCCGCGCCACGCCCCGAGCTTCGCACGCTCCAGCCAAGGCACCGGCGACGGCTGCGTCGCGTCCTCCTCCATCCCTTCCGCGGGCTGAAGGACCATCTCGCCCAGGTCGATCGAGGCGCGGCAGGCGACGCACTGAAACGACGAGGGAACCAGATGGCCCTTCTCGTCGGTCCCGTAGTACGCCTGATCGCAATGCGGGCACAGGAAGCGCACGGCGTTGGGGACAAAGGTGTAGTCGCGCGGCGAAAACGGCGCCCCGCACTCCGGACAATTCCGCGAGCGTAGGTTCCACAACCGGTATTCACACTGCTTGCACCGCAAGCAGGGCCTCCTCACCGGAACGATGGCGCCGGGTTTGCGACCGCTGCCTCTGCGGATCGTACCGTCCGGCCCGCGCCGATCCAACCCCATCCTGCCCGGCGCCCTTATCTCCGCCTGAACCTTCGAGGCTGGATCCGACCGAACCGCGCCCGTCAGGAGGCGGAGGCTCAGGGAGTGCGACGGGATTGCGGCGGCAGCGCGCGGAGGCGGCGACGCGTTACTGATACTCCACCCGCTCGTCCCACGCGCTTTGCAGCACCGCAAGCTTGTGACGAGCGTCGTCCAGCCGGTCCTGAAGGTCCGCGATCTTCTCCGGGTCGCGGTAGGTCGCCGGGTCCGCGAAGACTTCGTTAAGCCGGGCGATCTCCTGCTCCTGCTCGTAGATGAACACTTCGATCTCGTCGATCGAATACCGGTCGTACTCCGCACGCTCCCGCGCCAGCGGGTCGTCCGTCGTTTCGGCGGAGGCGGCGTCGAGCTTTCGAGTTCCCGAGGCGATCGCTTTCGCCTCGCGCGCTCCCGCCGTCCCCGACGCAACAAGTCGGGCGGACTCCGTCGCGGCGCGAGCGGATTCCTGCTCCCGCTCCAGCGTCTCGATGTAATCCGAGTAGTTTCCCGTGAAGAACCGGTGCCCCTCCGGACGCATCACCAGCAGGCGCTGCGCGATCCGGTCCAGAAAG
>BOJX01000193.1 GCA_016860685.1 Planctomycetota bacterium | reverse complement strand
GCGAATTCGTCAGCAGCATCACCAGCCGGTCGATGCCCACGCCCAGCCCGCCCGCCGGCGGCATGCCGTATTCGAGCGCGGTCACGAAGTCCTCGTCCATCACGGCCATCGTCTCGTCGCCTTCGCCGGCGACCTGGCGGCGGAAGTTTTCCTCCTGCACGCGCGGATCGTTCAGCTCCGTGTAGGCGTTGCCCAGTTCCATGCCCGCGACGAATGCCTCGAAGCGCAAGGCGATCGACGGATCGTCCGGGTGCCGGCGCGTCAGGGGGCAGATCGACGCCGGGTAGTCGTACACGAACGTCGGCTGAATCAGGTGCGGCTGCACGAGCCCATCGAACAGCTCGTTGACCAGCACGTCGTGATCAATCAGCGAACCTTCGGCCGCGTGGTCCGGTTTCACGTGCACATGCCCGTCGCCGATCGACTTCATCAGCTTCTGGTAAATGCCCTCTTGCTTTGCGCGTTCGAGCACGCCGGGCTTATCCTTGAGGTCCAGCCCTGTGTGCTCGCGAAGGAGGTCCGCATACTTCGCGCGCCGCCACGGAGGCGCGAAGTTCAATTCCAACTCGCCGTAAGGACGGATGAATCCGCCGCCCTGCGCCTCAATCCCCGCCGCGACCATCCCCTCCGTCCGCTCCATCATCACGTTGTAGTCGGCGTACGCCTCATACAGCTCGATCATGCTGAACTCGGGATTGTGCCGCGGGCTGATGCCTTCGTTGCGGAAGTTGCGGGAGATTTCAAACACGCGCTCCATCCCGCCGACGAGCAGGCGCTTCAGGTACAGCTCCGGGCTGATGCGCAGGTACAGGTCCATGTCCAGCGTGTTGTGGTGCGTGGTGAAGGGTCGCGCGGCCGCTCCGCCGTAGATGGGCTGAAGCACGGGCGTGTCCACTTCAAGATAGCCCAGATCGACGAGGTACTCGCGGATCGCGTGGATGATTGCGCTGCGCTGGCGGAAGACTTCGCGCACCTCCGGGTTGGAGAAGAGGTCCACGTAACGGTGGCGATAGCGCAGCTCCACGTCGGTCAGTCCGTGCCACTTCTCCGGCGGCGGGCGCAGCGCCTTGGCGAGGACGGTCAACGTTTTGAGCCAAAGCGTCAGTTCGCCGGTTTTCGTGCGCCCGATGATCCCATCGCCGCCGATGATGTCGCCGAGGTCGAGCTGCTTGAAGACGGCCCACTGCGCGTCGCCGAGGTCCGCTTTGGAGAGGCCGAACTGCATCGCCCCCGTGCGGTCCTGCACGGTCAGAAACGCCAGCTTGCCGATGTCGCGCAGCAGCGTGATCCGCCCGGCGATCCGCGCGCTGAAGTCCGGCAGCTTCTCACCCGCCGGAATGTCGCGCACATCCGCCCGCGCCCGCACGTCCGCCGCAGCCTCGACATCGGGGAACCTGCCGCCGTAAGGGTCCACGCCCGCCGCGCGCAACGCGTCCCGCTTCTTCTCCCGCTCCTGCACGTACCGATCGGATTCGGACATTCGCAACCGTTCCTTCACCCGTAAGTTCGTGGACACGAACTGCACCCTCGGCGCGACAATGCCTGGGCGACCGAGCCGATGCCGCGCGTTCCGCGCCGACGCCGCGCCCAGCGCAGATCATGCTAAGGAGCGATCGGCTCGATGAAAACCTGACGCGGAAATGACGACTCCGCGAGGGCGCTGCGCCGCGCCGACGCCGCCGGATGCGGCAGGGGCTTCCGCAAGGCTCCCCTGGCGCATGAACGGGGCGACGAAAGGGCGTTGCCGACGCGATGCCCGTCCGGCGAAGGCGGAGATCCGGTGCGTAAAAAAGCGGGCGGCGCGACCCTTAAGCCGCGCCGCCCTGACGGATCAATCCCGGCGGAGACCCACCGTCAGAATCCCCTGAACGCTACCTACCGGCAACGCTTGCAGTTCTGCGGCGGCGCGTCGCAGCCGACCAGGTCGGCCGAGACCTTGCACGCCCCGCCGTTCGCGCACGCGTTGAACCCGCGCAGGCGGCTCGCACAATCGTTCGCGCTACCGCACTCGGTCGTGCAGACCAGGTCGCCGCGAACATACGGGCACACGTCGCAAACGCGCCCGCACTGATTAGCCTTGTTCTTCACCTTCGACACCTGGTAGATGCAGCGCGGCGTCGGCGGACCGGAATCGAACGCAAACTCGCCGCCCCACGCGTACCCGGCAATCGCCGGGACCGCGATCCGCTGGAGAACCGCACCCGACTTGGAGAACTGATACAGGTCGCCGTTGGCGAAGTCCGTCGCCCAGAGCGTGTCGGTCGACGCCTCATACGCCAGGCAGCCCATCCAGGTGCTCGACGTCGAATACCGGAACGAACTGATCGCGTTGCCGCTCATGTCGTACTCAGTGACGTTCTGGTTGGGGAACGAAATGACCCACAGATGCCCGCTGGCCGAATCGTAAGTCACGCCCGTCGGTCCGTTGACCGGGAAAAGCACCTGGGGGTTCCCCCAGTCCGTGTCATAACGCCAGATGTTGCCGTTGTTCCAGCCGGCGAGGTAGTTGTATTCGCCGTCGGTCCCGCCGTCGATGTTCTGGCCGGTGTTCGACTCACCCTGGTAGGGGTACGTCGTGCCGGTCGGCGTTCCGTTCAACTGATACTCCGACCCGTCACCGCTGGTCGAATACTGCACATACGTCCGCACGGTGTTCATGACCGCCACCGGCATCGCGGTGTTCGGCTGGTTCCAGCTCCGGACGACCGCGCCGCCCTGGACGACGCTGATCCGGCCGCTTCCGCCGTCCACGATGTAAAGTTCCTCCGTCTGCGCGTGGACCGTCCCCACCATCGCCAACGCACCGAAAAGACCCAAGATTCCTCGCTTCATGACATCCTCCTCTTGGAAATTGCTTTGATTCGCGGCTGCGCGACGGGCGGCTGGCGCAGGCGTCCGACGGCTCGTCCGCCAGGAATCCGCCGGGTATCCGCCTCTCTCAAATCGCGACGCCGCGACGCCGCGCCTCTCCCCGATGCGCATACCGCAAACCTGCCCGCGCCGTCGGAAGTGCCGAGCCCCTCCGATTCACGGCCGCAGGGCAATCCTGAGACACATCACCTTTCTACCAGATTGAGTGTGGCTTGGTCAAGGTTTTCTCAACCCGACGGCGACGTTATTTCGGTTTTGTTTTGACCGATGAAGAAAAAAACGCCTGAAGATCGCATCGGATTGCGTGGGTTTATTCGGAAGTGAAACCCAGACGATAGAACCCGCTCTTCAACCCGCCGCCCGTTGAAAGAAGGAAACGCTCGCTTCGTTTCACGCCTTTGCTGAAAAGACCCTCTCCCGCCACGATACACGCCCTCCTTGCGCTAATCCACGGGAGAGTTCGGTCGTACCTGTTTTCGGGTTCATTCCGATGTGCGGTGGAAGACGCTGGCCCAGTGAATGCGAGGAGCGGGCCTGGGCGACGCCCCGCTTTCGCGCTCGACGCTTAGCACAGCCAACTCGCTTGGGAGATCGGGAGTTCCGCGCGCATGCTCGACATTTCCTTGCACTCAACCTTGCTCTCACGGCTGTCCGCACGTGGCGTTCCTGGTCAACCGCTGGCAAACCAGGCATGATGGGGAGGCTTCGGGAGGCGCGAGAGCGCGGCGCAAATGTCGCCCCTGTCGCAGGTTGACCACTGCTGTCACGTCGGGACAACGGTCAGGAAGGAAAGCGGGTGATCGGGCTCGAACCGACGACATTCACGTTGGCAACGTGACGCTCTACCACTGAGCTACACCCGCAGGCCGGGGGGAGCGGCGTTCGC
>BOJX01000192.1 GCA_016860685.1 Planctomycetota bacterium | reverse complement strand
TGGATGTCGCTGAAAGACGTTCAGACGGCGCTGAACGGCGGATCGCACGATCGGTCGCCTGAGCCCGCCCGGTCCGCGTAGTCTTTCAGATTCCCCGGTTTCCGCCCGCTCCCATCCACTCCCGTCCGCTACCGCAAGGTCCGCAATTCCGCGCGGGGGGCGCATCGTTCGCCTGCCCGGTCAAGCGTGCATCCGGGGGGTTCGATAGAGGAGTGATGCGTTGCGCGCGTCGTCGGCTTGCGCACCGAGGCGCCGCTGCACCGCGGGCCGGGATGAATGACGGCGCACGCCCGAGGGTCGGGCGGAAACGGACATCGATCGGAAACGAATCGTGACGGCGTTCATGCACAAGTTGAGGCGGTTCTGGCTCGAGGAGGAGATTCCGCGCTGGTTCGGGGCGTCGGTGTTCGTCATCTACCTTGCGGGACTCGTGGGGGTGGCGACGGTGAGCGTGCAGGTGGTGCGCGACCGCCTTCTTCGCGGGGCGTCGGCGGCGGTCGAGCAGGCGGTGATTTCGTTTGCGGCGAGTTTCAGCTCGGCGGGAGCGGGGGACGCCGGCGAGGCGCGGCGTCTGCGCGAGTTCGGGACGGCGCTGGGGGCGAGAGAGCTGCGGATTCTCACCGGAGACGGGACGGTCATCGCGTCGATCGACGCATCGGAAACCGGGAAGAAAGCGGCGCCGCGCTGGGCGGGGTCACTGAATCCGCGACGGCTGGAGGTGATCGACGTTCCGCAGGAAGGGAACCGGGAGGCGCTGATCGTGTACCGCGCGCCGTTGCGCAGCGAGATGGAGGGGTCTGAGTCGGGGGTTCGCGCGGGATGCCTGGAGTTTGTGGTACCGGCGGAGCGGGCCGGGACCGCGGGGGTGGAGGAGTGGGCGGCGCCGCTGAGCGTGGTGCTGGCGGGGTGCGGAGCGCTGCTGCTGATGTACCGGCGCTTGCGCGGTCAGATGCGCGGGGCAAGCCGGATCGCGCGGCAACTGACGACGCATGCGGGGCGGATCGAGACGTCGCTGAACGCGCTGCGCGTGGCGGACGAAGCGGACGGGGTGGCGCGGGAGTGGAACGAACTGGTTTCGCTGGTGGAGACGCTCAGCGCGGAGGTGAAGCGCTCGCAGGCGACGGCGGAGCTTTCGACGGCGCTGTCGCAGGTGTCAGGGGGGCCGCTGCGGACGGCGCTGAATTCGCTTCCGGATGGGCTGCTGTTCATCGTGGAGGGGGGGACGATCGAGTACGCCAACGCGGCTGCGCGTCGGCTCCTGAACATCCCGGAAGACGGGGAGCGTGCGGCGCTGGACGCGCTGGCGCCGGAGAGCGGCGGGCGGGCGTGCCTGGAGGTGGTGCTCGGCGCGCGTCAGGCGGGAGGCGGATTCGAGTCGCGGGCGCAGATCGTGGACGTGCCGGAGGCGGACACGCACTTCCGCGTCCGTGTGCTGCCGCAGCGTGGGGGCGACCGGGGCGGCACGTGCGTTGTGATGATCAGCGACGTCAGCCAGCAGGTGAAGGCGGACCGGGCGCGGGAGGAATTTGTGTCGCAGGTGACGCACGAGCTGCGGACGCCGCTGACGAACATCCGGGCGTATACCGAGACGCTGGCCAGCGGGATGTTCGAGGATCCGAAGATCGTCACCGAGTGCTACAACGTGATCACGAAGGAGACGCGGCGGCTGGCGCGTCTGATCGACGACATACTGAACATGTCGCAGATGTCGGTGGGATCGATCCAGCTTTCGGTGGACGAGGTGGACCTGAAGGCGCTGCTGTCCGAGGCGGTGCAGGACGTGCGGGGTCTGGCGGAGGAGAAGCAGATCGACCTGCGGGTGTCGCTGCCGGCGAAGCTCGAACCGATCCAGGCGGACAAGGACAAGCTGAACGTGGTGCTGAACAACCTGCTGGGCAATGCGCTGAAGTACACGCTCAGCGGCGGGAGCGTGGTGGTCGGCGCGCAGATCACGGGCGAGCAGGTGATGATCACGGTGAAGGATAACGGAATCGGGATCGCGCCGAAGGACCAGGGGAAGGTGTTCGAGAAGTTCGCCCGGGCGGACGACCCCTACGTGAAGGAGCAGACGGGGACGGGGGTGGGTTTGTACACGGCACGGGAGATTGTGCGGCGTCACGGGGGGGACATCGAGTTGATGAGCGCGAAGGGCGAGGGATCGACGTTCATCGTGCGTTTGCCGCACGAGCCGTCGCGCGCAGCGGTGTAACGCGCGGGCGGCGAGCGTGCCGCCCAGGCGACAGGAAGGCGAAGCCGACATGGCCCGGATACTTCTGGCGGAAGACGACCCGCACACGATCCGCGTGATGCAGTTGTGGCTGACGCGCCACAAGCACACGGTGATCGAGACGAGCAACGGGCGCGAGGCGCTGGAACGTCTGCGCCGCACGTCGGTCGAGCTTCTGATCTCGGACGTGAACATGCCGCAGATGACCGGGCTGGAGCTGGTGCGGGCGGTGCGGCGTGAGCTGGGACTGACGATTCCGATCCTGATGTTCAGCTCGCGGTGCGATCATGCACAACTGGCCGACGACGTGCGCGGGCTGGGCGTGGATCTTTATCCGAAGCCGTTTGTGCCCTCGCGGCTGTGTCAGCGGATCGAGGAGCTGCTGTCGCCTGAGGCGGCGGCGGCGGACGGAGCGGGAAAAGCGGTTGAGGTTTCGATGGTATCGGGCGCGTCCCCCACAAGCAGCGCCGGTCAACACGGTTGGACGGAAGGGAGTGCTGCGTCGTGAATCACGCCGGCGACCTGTTGCAGCAAATTGAGTCGGCGCGCCGGCGCTTCCGACAGGAGCGTCCGGCCGAAGACCTGGACGGTGTGCTCGGGCACCTGATCGAGGGGACGCGCCGGATTCTCCGCGAGCACGAGGGGATGGCGGACGAGCTTCTCGGGTTGTACGAGCAACTCGGGGCGGTGTTCGAGATCGCGCGGAAGCTCCCGCAGATCCGCGAGGAGCGTGAAGTCGTGGACCTGCTTTGCGCGACGATCGAGGAGACGTACGCGCGTTATGAACTCGGGCGGTGCTGGGTGGGGGCGGACGGGTCGTTGGACTTGTGCGCGGACGGCTGGACCGCCGGGAGTGAAGAGTCGCGGCGGTGGCTGCTTGACGTGATCGCCGGGACGACGCGTGAGCGACGGGTGATGACCCGTGAGATTCCCGCGGAGTTTCAAGGCGCGAAGGTTGCACAATTGCTGACGGCGCCGGTGACCTGCAACGGGCAGCCGATCTGCGTGGTGCTGCTGGGGCGTGCGTCCGACGGTCCGGAGCTGCGGGCGAGCGACATGGGCCTGGTGGAGGTGCTCACGACGTTCTGCGGCGACCTGGTCGCGAACATTCGTCTGCACCACGAACTGCGGCAGATTTCGGTGGACCTGGTGCGGTCGCTGGTCTGCACGATCGACCAGAAGGATCCGTATACGTCGGGGCACTCGCTGCGCGTCGGATATTACGCGAAGCGGCTCGGAGAGGAGCTGGGCATCAAGGGGCAGGAACTTCAGATGCTGGAGTGGTCGGCCCTGCTGCACGACGTGGGCAAGATCGGGATCCGGGACGATGTGCTCAAGAAGCCGGGGAAGCTGACGGATGAGGAGTTCGCGCACATCAAGGAGCATCCGGTGCGCAGCTACGACGTGGTGAAGCGCGTGCCGCAGTTGCGGTCTGCGCTGGACGGGATCCGACATCATCACGAGCGTTACGACGGGAAGGGTTATCCCGACGGGCTTGCGGGGGAGGGGATTCCGCTTCAGGCACGGATCATCCAGGTTGCGGACATCTTCGACGCGCTGACGAGTTCACGCGCTTACC
>BOJX01000191.1 GCA_016860685.1 Planctomycetota bacterium | reverse complement strand
CGTCGATCTCGATCAGCTCCAGCTTCCGCCGCTCGGGGCGCACAAACTCGGGGCGCACCTGCTCATACAACGCCAGCAACTCGTCACGCGTCGCCGGCTGAATCTTCGGATACACGTACATCTGGAGGTGACGTTGAATCACCACCTGCCGACGGATCGCCTCGCGCTCCGCGATCAGCGTCGTCCCCCGATCGCGCAGGCGCTCTTCGTAAACGCCCTGCACGCCCCCGCCGAACTCGGTCACACGACGACGAAGCTCCGCGTCCACCACCTTGTCCAGCATCTTCTCGTCATCCTCGGTCAGCCGGGCGCTCGCCGCCCCGTAAAGCAGCACCTCGGAAATCCTCTGCTGCACGGCGCGGATCGTCGTCTCCTTGACCAACGCCTGATACGCCGACGGCGACATCGTCCGCGCGCCCTCCGTAAGCTCCTTCAGATACGGCCGCAGAACTTCGGACGCCTCCACGATCTGCCCGTTGACGCGCATCCGCGGCACAGGCGCCTCCGGGTCAGCCGGGTCGACGCGCGCATCCGCCGCCGACACCGTCCTCGAAGGACGAGGCGACGCGCTCTTGATCCGCTCCTGCTCGCTTGGGGCGCTGCGACAGCCGGCGATCACCGCAGTCATCGCCGCCGCAATCGCAAACACGCTTCGCCGCCCGCGCAACCCCGCGTCCCGCCCCGCCCGGCCGAAACGAACGCTCCGAACGATCGCCTCCGCCAAGACCCTCGAAATTCGGGGATTCGACTTGCTCATCCCGTCGATGATAACGCGACCAAGCTCGCTCTGCGCCCCGCCGCACCGGGGCTGCCGACGGCTACGTACCCGCAGGGCGTCCGAGAGTCGTTGCCGCTAAGAATCATCCGAGAGTTGCAGCTTCGGACGATCAACCGAAAAACGCAGCCCCTGAAGGGGCGTCAGACAACGGCCCGGCCCGCCAGGACCGGGAAGCCGTCGCAGATGAAACGGGAGTCCCGGAGGGACGACAGAAGCTCGGGAGGAAGAAGGATCGTCGCCCCGCCGATCCGCCGTCCCTCCCGGGCATCCTCGCACGTCACGTCACCACGACAGAACATCCAAAACAAAACGCCGAACCGCGGTCACGTCGTCGGTTGCGGCGTGACCGCGGTCGGTTACGATGCCGGTCTTCCTGGAAATCACGGCTTTGCGCCGCGCAGACAAGTCACGGACACGAGTACGACTTTGCATCACTCGCGCCGCAGCCCCAGGAGGCCGTCGCGTCGCCGGAATCCGCCGGCGGGCGGTTGTTGAACTTGGCCTTGCCCTTCCCGCGACGGTTGACGGTCCCGGACGACGACGAATCATCCGTCAGCGTCACGGTGAACGTGTCTCCTTCGCGGCCGCCCGCCAGAATGACCTTGAGCTGATTCGCGCCGTTGCGGTCCTTGCAGGTCGTCTTGGCGACACGCTCGGTCCCGACGCATCCGTTGTCCGCGCCAGGCCAGAACCCCCCGCTGACGGCAAACCGGCTCCCGGACATCGTTCCGGCGTCCGGCTGCGCGATCGTGCCGCCCAGGCTGTATCCGCCCCCGGTGCTGAACATCCCGCCGCCCCCATCGACCGTGAACCAGTTCACCGCAAACTCCTGCGCCATCACGGAAGGCGCAGCGCAGACGAACCATCCGAATGCGACCCTCACCAGATTGACCGGTGTCTTTTTCATAAATCATGCTCCTTTCATCAAACGTCCGGCGACGACGGCCGCACAAACCCGGTCAGCCGCCGATCCTCACCGTTCCCGTCGTCGTGCTCAGGGTCATCGGGCGATTGAGCGGACCCGTGCTCGGAAACGTCTCGTTGTAAGTCCCCGCCTGGATGCGCACCGTCCCACCGGGGATGACGAACCACATGCCCTCCAGGATCGTGTTGTAAGGCCGACCCGACGTTCCGTCTTCCGCGCCGCCGTTCGAACGATCCACGAAGCACGGATCACGCGCCGGCGGTGCGCAGCTTCCACGCCCGTCGACGTAGTTCCGGATCGCCACCGAGCAGGACGGATGAAACACCAGGTTGATGTTCGCCAGCCCGCCGTTGCAGGTGTGGCAGTAGCTCATGATCGTGCCGATGCCGCAAACCCGCGCCCCGCCCCAGCACCCGTCCTCCTCGTTGTAGCACTGATCCAGCGGCGGGTTGAAGCAGTGCGTGTGATGGGTGCCGAAGTTGTGTCCCATCTCATGCGCGAAAACGACGACGTCCCAGTTGCCGTTGTCGCGGTCGCGCAGCGGTCTCGGGAAGGAACCGGACATGTTGCCGTTGACGCCGTAGGCGCTGCTCGTGCAGATCTGGGAAACCGAGGCCCGACCGCCGCCCAGGTCCTTGGCGGACAGCAGATGCGCGATGCTCCGGCTCACGGAGCCCATGTTGTTGTTCCAGAAGTTGCGCATCTCCGTAAGCGCGTCGGCGGTGTTGTTCGCGGTGAAGGGATCGTTGGACGTGTCCCACACGCGCACGAACACGGCGGCCAGCTTCAGATTCATGTCGCGCTCGTAGATCGTGCTGATCGAAGCGAGGAGCACGACGCTGTACTCCATCGCCTGCGCCGCGGTGGTGAAGCGGTTGCGGAATTCGAAATCCGCGTCCGTCGCCACGCGCGCGACGCGCCACATGAAGCCCGAAATGGACTCATTATCATCCCCTGCACCGTCCAGATACGGCTCGGTTCCCGGAAGGATTTCCGGATCGCACGCGAACTCGATCGGCGCGAACACCGCCTCTGGCGAGAAGCGATTGTAAATCCCGTGGTTCGATTCGCCCGGGACGATTTCCTTCAGGGACATCGGGCTGATGATGTACTCCTCCTCGGCGCTTAAGTGTATCACGCCGTTGATGAAATCCGGTGTCACGCCCAGGAACACCCAGGAGTCGTCGAACCCCGCGACGCGCCCGCGCAGCAGCGCCACGCGCGGATGCTCGACGGCGACGTCGCCCCGGTCCGTGCCGATCATGAACTGCGTATCCGGCATGGTTACATAGAACTGCTCAAGCTCCAGATCGACCCGATCGGTCCGCGAAATCGGGAAACCGGTGAGCACGACGCTGGATTCGCAGTGCAGAACCTCATACGTCGTCGGCGCCACGTCCAGACGGACGCCCATCTCCGCGACGGCGTGCGTAGTCACGGTCAGCGGCGACGCCAGGACAGCCGGAAGCCCCGCCGCGCGCCGCACGAGCTCCTCCCGGCCCGCTCCCGCGAAACCAGAAGACGCCGCCGGCGCCTCCTCCACCTCGGACCCGCCCGGAGCGGTTGACGCACCGTGCGCCGACGGTTCCGCCACGACGCGGTCCGCCGCGGATGGCACGGCGCGGATCGCCGCGGGATCCGCCGCGCCGACCCGCGCCAAGGCGCTCGACGCGAACCCTCCTGAGGCACCAACCAGTACGATAAGAAACCTGAATGCGTGCATTTGTCTCGTCATGTGATGTCTCCCCATGAGTGTCTCGTTCCT
Source organism: Planctomycetota bacterium (assembly GCA_016860685.1). Classification (GTDB taxonomy): domain Bacteria; phylum Planctomycetota; class Phycisphaerae; order UBA1845; family UBA1845; genus JABWBH01. The sequence continues at coordinate 385 of BOJX01000191.1, read as the reverse complement.
TCGGCACGCACTCACTGCAAATTGACCAGGACCAGGACCAGTCCCTTCTCGCGGGCGCCCAGCGCCGTCATCGCCTTGCCGATCACTGCGCCGTGCGACCGCGTCGCGTCCGCCGCTTTCATCGCGTGTCCGGGCGTGTCGGATGTGGTCAGCAAGTCGCCCGGCTGAATGCCTTCGGCGCCGCTGTCGCACCAGACATACACGCGCCCGGAAAGCGCCACCGCCGGAGCGTCCTCATGCCCCGCAGCGCTGCCGAGCACCGCGCCCACGGGGAAGTTGTTCGCCCCGCTGACGATGCCCGCCACGCACCGGTTGTACGCCCCGCGCGCCAGGCAGAGCTTGCCGGGGTTCGCGGGATCAATCGCCACGACCATCCCCGGTTCGA
>BOJX01000190.1 GCA_016860685.1 Planctomycetota bacterium | reverse complement strand
TCTTGCTGGCGCCGCTGATCGTCAGCGTGCGCTGGCGGGCCTGGGGTAACGCGCCGATCGAGAAATGCTCGGCCTCGTGCGTGATATACTCGTAGATTTCGTCGGTGACGATCCAGAGATTGTGCCGCTCCGCCAGCGCCGCGATGGCCTCCAGTTCGGTCCGCGAGAAGACCTTACCGGTCGGATTTCCGGGCGTGTTGATGACGATCATCCGGGTGCGCGGAGTGACGGCGGCAGCCAGCGCCTCGGCATCGTAGCGCCAATCCGGCGGTTTGAGGTCCACGTAGTTGATGCGCGCCCCGATGAGGGTCAGCAGGTTGACGTGATAGCTGTAAAACGGGCTGAAGACGATCGCCTCGTCGCCGGGATTGAGGATCGACAGGCCGGTGCAGGCGAACGAGCCGGCGGTCCCGACGTTGACGGTGACTTCGGTCTCGGGGTCGCACGCGATGCCGTTGAAGGCCTGCATCTTCGCGGCGATGGCGCGGCGCAGCTCGACGATGCCGCGGAGGTTGGTGTAAATCGCGTGGTCGGCGTCGATCGCGCGTTTCGCCGCCTCCTTGACCTCGATCGGCGCGGGCTGGTCGCAGACGCCCTGCGACAGGTTGACTCCCCCCATCGCCTGGCAGATCGCCGAGTAACGGCGGATGTCGGACTGTCGGATATCACGAACGCGATCGGCAATCGGCAAGCTCATGCAAATGTCCTCCGAAGCTGACCGATTGTTATACGTGCCGCAATTCAGCGTGTCACGCGCGAAGCGCCCGCTGACAGGCAGAGCGTCACGGCTTCCGCCCGGGACGGCGGGATTCGGCGGGTGACTCCCGCAGCTTCTCCAGCGCGCGAAGCAGCACCGGATCGGACCGCGGCGTGAACGCCTCGGGTGCGGCCTCGACGCGCACCTGCGGCTCGACGCCTCCGGACTCCAGCGGGCGTCCGTCGGGCAGACGGTCGATCCAGCGCGGAAGGTTGACCCTGATGCCCGGACCGGCCTCGACCCGCCGCGGATTCGCACTGGAACCTGCGGTGCGGTCGCCCAGAGTCGTCGCCTGCGGCGCCTGCGCGAGCATCAGGGCAAAGGATTCCGCGGAACTCAGCGTGCATTGCCCGATCAGGACCACGACGGGCGCCTCGAAGCGCCACGGTCCGCGCGGTTCAACGACGCGATCCAGCATCGGACCCAGGTCGTCGTGCTTCGGTCCCGACCGGTACTGGTTCCGGCTGTAAACGCGCGGGCGGTCCAGGAAGCGCCCCGCGATGGCGCGGGCGAGAAGTTCGTCGCCGCCGCCGTTGAAGCGCAGATCAAGGACCAGCCCCCATGAATCTCCGAGGGTTTCGAGCATCTTGTCCACGAGGCCCGGCAATTCCGCGTCGGAAAGCGCGTACACGTTCAGATACGCGAGGCCGTCCTCCGTGCGAGCCCACGCCGCACCGCGCCGCGAGTCGCGCAGCGGACCGACGAGCGCCTCCGCCGCCTGCCAGTTCGCGTTCAAAGGGCGCGGACGTGAGTACACCGGGACGCCCTCGTCGCCGCAGTTCACCCAGACATGAAGATCTTCGAGCGGTCGAAGCAGGTCGGCGATCGCTGCTGCGGTCTCGTACGTCGTCCGCGCCGCAGCAGCGCGCGGGCGGAACGTTTCTCGCAATTTCGCCCAGTTCACCCCGGGGCGAATCCCGAACATCGCGTACTCTCGATCGAACGCCTCCCAGACCGCATCGAAGGCGCGAAGCGAGTCGGTCTCCGTGACGGGTGTCAGGGGAGGCAGCGGGCGCCTCTCGAAAAAGGGTTCGTACTTGACCGTCCCGGCCTCCGTATCCGTCATGAAGAGCCGCCGGGCGACGCTCGTCTCAAGGTCCACGACGATCGACTTGCGCCAGGGGATGACGGGAAGGTTTCCGCTTTGCCACGCCGCGTTGATCTTCCACGCCGCGGCGCGCCGACCCCACGCCGCAAACGCCGCCTTCCCCTGCCCCACCACGGTTTCTGGCGGGAACACGTGGCCGAGCACCGCCGGGTTGAAGCGCAGGAAGATCGAGCGGACCTCCTCACCTGTCCCGACGGAGGCGCGCAGCACCCGACCCGGCACATCCGGCTGAACGTAGGCCCAGACCACGTTGCCCTGATGCACGCCGAACGCGACCTGCGACGGACCGAGTTCGACAGCGAACCCGTCGCCGCACGTGAACGAAAACGACCGGACCGACCAGATGTCCGCGGCGTCGCAGCTCCACGACCGCCCCACCGGAGGCTCGGAAGCATCAAGCGAAGCCGGATAGCGGGATGCGAGGTTGACGTCTTGCTCCTGCCGGGCGTGAGCCGACAGCCCCGCAACCGCCGCGACAAGGAAAACGACAGTCCGAACGAGGACTCGCGGAAACCTCAAAGCGGGATCGTCGGCTTTCCGGGGCGACACGTCGGCGGAGCGTCCTGGTCGGGCGAAGCGGCATGCGTACAATTCACCAGCAAGGACCGTCGCGCAATGCCGGTATCCGATGAAGAATTCGATCACCTTGTGGCGCGGGCGTCGAGGGATGAGACGCTGCGGGCGCTGACGTTGTGCGAGGGTTGTCTTTATGACCTTCGCGGGCTTCCGGCGGCGGGTCGCTGTCCGGAATGCGGAGGCCGCTACTGCGCGGCCGGACTTCGTCGTCGCGGCGTGTTTCGTCCTGAACATGCTGAGTTCCCTCTTGCGGAGCTTTCGGCGTCGCTGATTCTTTTCCTGATCTGCTGGTGGATCTTCGATCCTTATGCCCTGATCGTGTTCGGCCGCACCGCGCTGCACGTGGCGTTCGGATTCCTGACCGGACTGACCGGGCTGCTCTGCGCCCTGATGACGTATGTCCGGATTCGGCGTTATGTCCGAGCGCGATGGCGGCTGAGGCAAGCTCAGGCATATGCGCGCTCCCTGGCCCGCGAGGAAGCGCCGTGGATCGTGGCGCCACGCCGGTCACCGCGGGTTTCCGCACATTTTCATTGAAATCACCGCTTCAACCGGGTACGCTGGTTTTGCCGCCGGCGCTTGGCGGCGGGGGTCCGGGGTCGTTTTCTGAAGGGGGATCGCGATGAGAATCGGGAAGTACATCAAGGCAAGCGCGTTCGCCTGTGCGGCGGTCGTGCTGGCGGCGCAGGCCGCGGCTGAGGATCAGCGGATGTCGCCGCTGCGGGTCAAGGGACCGACGGACGGCAACGGTGTCACGGCGTTGACATTCGACGCCGACGCCTACGAAGCGTTGCGGGGGGCGGAGTCGTTCGTCCTCACGCAGATGCCTTTGACGGACCGGCGGCTCGTGGATATCGAGGCGCGGCGCGTCGAGGCGTTCACCGAGGACGCGGTCGTCGTCGTGGGCGGCGCGGAGGGCGAGTCGGCCGTCGAGCGTCCGGACGTGATCGTTCTTTCCGGCCGCGTGGTCGGGGCGCCCGAATCCCACGTGACGCTGGGGTTCTCGGCGCACGGATGCAACGGAATCATCGAACTGGACGGGCAAACGCACCTCGTCTCCGCAGGTCCGGTCGGCGGCACCGGTCCGGTGGTCTACAACTTCACGACCCTTCCGCAGGGCCTCATCGACTGGGTTCCCTTCCAGTGCGGCGGCGACCTGCTGGCGCATCCTCCGCGCGTGCCGGAGACCCGCGGCGCGGGCGGGTCGACACCGGCGGGCGATCCGCCCTGCCGCGTGGTGAACGTGGCGATCGAGACGGATTACGAATACACGCGCGACATCTTCGGCGGGGATACGAACGCGGCGGCGGCCTACGCCACGACGCTCGTGGCGGCGGTGGGTGAGACGACGCTGCGCGACCTCAATGTCCACTTGAAGATCGCCTACCTGCGGACCTGGAGCGCCAACAACGATCCGTATACCGC
>BOJX01000189.1 GCA_016860685.1 Planctomycetota bacterium | reverse complement strand
CGGTTCCAAGCCGCCCGGGAACCGCGCGGAGATTGCCGCTGCGCGCACGGCATCGGCTTGTCCGGCGGCGCCTGACGCCGCGTCGAAGGCGTGCACTCCCGCCAGCGAACCTGCTCACGGATTGCTGCGTTTGACGGTGCCGCTGCGCGTCCGTGTGGCGGAGCGGCTGATGCGCGTCCGGGCGATCCTCGACCTGACGCCGGGTTCGATCGTGGAGTTCGACACCCCTGCGTCCTCGGAGCTGGATCTTCTGGCGAACAATCATCTGATCGCCCGAGGGATTGCGGTGAAAGTGGGCGAGAACTTCGGTCTCCAGGTCACGCAGATGGCGTCGCCATCCCCGGCGGCGTCGTGACAATCCGGAGCGTCATCGGGCGGGCGTCGGAACTAAGGAACGTGCCGCGTCGAGCGGGTTCGGGTTTCCCCTGCGCCGGGACTGCGGTAGATTAGGCTGACGGATCGGACTCCTTTCCCGGACGGTCGTCATACGAGGAGACTTCGCCTGCGGACCGCACCACATCGAGCCTGGACGGAGGAGCAACAACTTCTGATTGAAGGGGTGCGCGCGTATGCGCGCGGGGAACTGATCGACGCGGACCGCCGGTGGGACGTGGACGAGACGTCGATGGCGGAGGTTCTGCCGACCCTGGAGCAGATGGGGCTGCTATCGCTGTCGATTCCGGAGTCCGCCGGCGGGCTGGACTGCGACATGAAGACGTATGCGGCGCTGCTGCACGAGGTTTCGTACGCATCGCCGTCCGTGGCGGTGACGCTGTCGGTGCACAGCATGGTGACGAGCATCCTCAGCAAGCAGGCGGCGTCGCATCGGCGGGAAGCGTGGCTTGCGGCGATGGGGCGCGCGGACAATCTCTGCGCCTTCGCGATCTCGGAGGCGGACGCCGGCAGCGACCCGTCGGGCATCCGCACATCGGCGGAGTCGACGGGCGACGGATACCGCATCAACGGCGAGAAGATGTGGATCACGAACGGGCTGTCGGCGCGGTGGTTCCTGACGCTGGTGCGTCTGCGCGGCGGCGGTCCGGAGGGCGAGCTGTGCATGATGTTGGTGGACGGGCGGAGCCGGGGGATCGAGCGAACGAAGATCCGGGGCAAGATGGGGATCCGCGGGAGCGAGACGGCGGTCCTCGCGTTGCACGACGTTGAGATTCCGGGGGATTACCTGGTGGGCGGCGTGGGGGAAGGCGGACGGGTGAGCGCGATCACGCTGAACGAGGGGCGGGTGGGCATCGCGTCGCAGGCGACGGGGATCGCCGAAGCCTGTCTCGATCAGATGATCGCGTACGCGAAGGTGCGCCGCCAGTTCGGTCAGCCGATCGGGCGTTTTCAGGCGGTGGCGAACATGATCGCGGACAGCGCGGTGGAGCTGGCGGCGTCGAAAGCGCTGATCGCCAGCGCCGCGGACAAGATCGACGCGGGCAAGGCCGACCTGCCGTCTTCTTCGATGGCGAAACTTTATGCGACGGAGGCGGCTAACCGGATCGCGTACCGCGCGGTCCAGGTTCACGGGGGGATGGGCTACGTGCGGGAGTGCCGCGTCGAGCAGCTTTACCGGGACGCCCGGGTGACGACGATCTACGAGGGCACCAGCGAGATCCAGCGTTACGTGATCGCGAAGGGATTGCGTCAATGAGGCTGATCTGGTGAACTTAGAGAAGCGGACGCCTGTCACCCTGCGCATGAATGCATCGGACCCTGCGCATCGGGAACGTGCCTCATGACGATCCGCAACCCGCTGTCGCAGCGCCCGCTGGTGGTCCGCCCCGGGCAGGTGTCGGTGCGCACGACGTTTCAAGTGGCCGGTTGCCTCACCCGGCGCGAGGGGGCTGGGGTTGCCGATCCGTCGGCACACGTCCGCGCGCTGGTTGCGGACTGGATCCAGCATCGTTGCGGACTGTCGCACCGGGCGCACATCCTCGAGGCGGAGGCGTTCGAGGATGAGGATGCGGGCGCGGAAAGCCGCCTCGAGTGCGTCGGGGTGCCGGAGGAGGGGCGGTGGGCGCTGCGGCACACATCGGCGCTGGGTCCGGACGGGGATGAGCCGGAGGTTCCGGGGCGTTTCTGGGTGACGGAGATCGCGCTGACCGCAATGCCGGACGGCGCGCAGTTCGGCGTGCGCGTGCTGTGTTCGTCGTCGCTGGCCACCGAGGCGCCGATCGGTCTGCGGCGCCCGCAGATCGTGTCCGCGCTCGCCTCGGAACTGGTGATGCGGGAGGCGGACACGATCGACGGTCGTCCGATCCGGATGCAGTGCGAGAAGGACATCGATCGGTTGTTCCGGCTGGTCTCGTCGGCGGAGCGCGGGTTGCCGGTGTACCTGCTCACCGAACCGGACCGGACGAAACTGCGGATGCCGACGGGGACGTTTCTTCTGGACGCGGAGGGGCTGGCGGCGCGGGTGCTCGGGGTTGCTTACGTGGTGACGATGCCGCGGCAGCTCGGTTTCCGGTGGACCGACCTGGTGGGCAAGCCGTGGTCAGCGTTCCTCGGGGCGGTGCGCACGTACCGCCCCGGCGTGGACTTCGATCAGGACGATCCCCGGGATCACCCGCTGGCGTTGGCGGAGTGGATCCTCCGCTACCGGTACAAGGGACTGACGATGGATGAGGCGTACGCAGAGTTTCTCGTGGATCAGGCGCACGAGCACTCGGCGTCGCGCTGGGTGAACTGGGGGTCGTGCCTGTTTTACGTGGATGCCCGTAACCGGCGGGCGGAGCGCGGGCGGATGACGGCCCGCGAAGACAAGCAGTGGCGCGCCGTGTACGAGGAGGAGATCGCCGCGCTCAAGGCCAAGATCGACCAGGTGGGCGCGGAGCGCGACGACGCGATCGAGGTGGCGGAGACCGCGGAGCGGGAGCGGGACCAGGCCCGCCGCGAGAACTTCAATCTTCGGGCGCAACTGGACGCGCTTCGGCGCGCCGTCGGATCGGCTGCGGCGGATCGGGCGGCGACGGTGAGCGCCGCGCCGTCGTCCTACGCGGATGTGCCCGGGTGGGTCGAGGCGAACCTGACCGGGCGTCTTTCGCTGCATCCGCGAGCCGTCAATCAGGGGTTGAAAGACGCGGAATTCGAGAACGTGAAGCTGGTGTGCGACGTGCTCCGGCTTCTGGCGGACGACTACCGCGACATGCGCCTGGGCGTGGAGGGGGCGAAGTCGCGGTTCGATCAGGCGATCGAGCGGATGAACCTGCGGATGTCCGGATCGATCTCAAAGGAACGTGCGGGCGAGCAGGGCGACACGTACTTCGTGCGCCTCGGCGGTCCCGGCGCGCCGAGGCGCTTTCTCGACACGCACATCCGCACGAACAGCGCCACGCGCGATCCGAAGCGGTGTCTCGCGGTGTATTTTTACTGGGATGAGGACAACCGCGAGGTTGTGGTCGGGTGGCTTCCGGGGCATCTGGCGAACCGGCTGACGTGACGTGGCGCGCCGCCCCGCGTCGAAGCTGCTTGAACGGCGACAAGGTCCCGTTGCGGCGAGAGGCGGGCTCCTTGCCTTCAAATCGGAGTGAGGAGTTCTGTCCTGGACGGCGGACCGGAGGTTCGCGATCCGACGGCGCGCAGATCATCCGACGGCGAGGATCAGGCGTCGTAGCGCAGGATCGAATGCACGGGGTGCGGGCGGAGCTTGTCGCGGCCTTTCAGGACGGTCAGTTCGATCAGGACGGCGATGCCGATCACTTTGCCGCCGAGGGCTTCGACGAGGCGGGCGCTGGCCTGCATCGTTCCGCCGGTCGCCAGGACATCGTCGACAAGCAGGACACGATCGCCCGGCTGGACGGCGTCGGCATGAATTTCAAGCACGTCGGTTCCGTATTCGAGGGCGTAGGTCTCGCGGCGGGTCGGAGCGGGGAGCTTACCGGGCTTGCGGATCGGCACGAAGCCCGCGGACAGGTTTCGTGCGACGGCGGTTCCGAAGATGAACCCGCGCGACTCGGCGCTGGCGACGACCTGAACGTGCATCGCGCGGAAGGGTTGTGTGAGGTACTCGATCGCGAGAGACAGACCGGCCTGATCGCGGAGCATCGGGGTGATGTCCTTGAAGACGATCCCCGGTTTCGGGAAGTCGGGGATGTC
>BOJX01000188.1 GCA_016860685.1 Planctomycetota bacterium | reverse complement strand
TACGTCGGCATAAATCCGCATCATCCCCGCCGCCGCCGCGCCTGTCGAAACCCGTCCCGAACGCCCGGCCCGCATACGCCCGCGCGCAAAACCCGCCCTGCATTCGCGCCCCGCATGCGGACCCCTCGCGCGCCGTCCTCCCGCAGTCCACGCGCCGTCCAGCTCGGAAGACGGCTTCCTCGAGGGTGAAAGCGGAGAGTCCGCGGGCGATGACGCCGGGGGACAGTCTCCTCGACGCCGAGCGCGCCCTTCAGGAGCCTCGGCGCGACAGTCGTTCATACGGCGCGGTTGGGCTCGTCTCACCGAGACTTCAATGTAACCCGATCGTCCTGGTCGCGGCTTCGCCTGCGCTGCTCGTTTCGGTTCACTGCGAGCTTTTCGTGCTGCCGGCGGCGTCGTGCTTTAACCTGCGTCGAGCTCCGTGTCTTCGCCGATCCTCACGCCGTCGCGAGGCGCCGCGCCGCTTCGGTGGTCGGGATGCCCGGGTCGACGCGGAGCTGGCCTTCGCCGAAGCGCACGAGGCGGGCGCTGTTGAAGATGACCACGGCGGTGGCCAGCATGTGCAGCACCGCCGCGGCGATCGGGGAGACGATGTTGCCGACGACCAGCCCCTGACCGATGATGATGAAGACGATGCCGAAGATGAGGTTCTGCCAGACGACGCGCGTCGTCTGCCGGGACAGACGGATCAGGAAGGGCAGACGCGACAGGTCGTTGTTCATCAGGGCGATCGACGCGGATTCGATCGCCACGTCGCTGCCCGCGGCGCCCATCGCCACCGAAAGGTCTCCCGCCGCCAGCGCCGGGGCGTCATTCACGCCGTCGCCGACGACCAGTACGCGATGGCCGCGTTTCTTCAGATCCTCAACGAGATGCAGCTTGTCCGCGGGGAGCACTTCGGCGTGCGTCTCGGTGCAGCCCATCTCCGCCGCGACGCGCACCGCGACCGACTTCTTGTCGCCCGTGACCATGCTGAGGTTGCGCACGCCCAGCGCCCGCATCTGGTCGATCGCCTCGCGGGCCTCGGGGCGCGTCTTATCCTCCAACGCGAGCCAGCCCAGCAGTTTCGCGCCGCGCGCCACATACAGCAGGCTCAGCCCCTCGACTTCCTGATACTGCGGATCCGAGAGTAGGGACATGTCCACGCCCTGCTGCGCGAGCCACGTGCTGCGCCCGACGAGTACGTCCGCACCGTCCACCTTCGCCTTCACGCCGCGGCCTGCGACCTCGGCGAACGAGCCGGCCGCCGGGCTGGACAAAGCAATCCGCGCCTGCCGTGCGATCTCGACGACCGCCTGCGCCACCGGGTGCTTCGAAAGTTGCTCGGCGGAGGCGGCGGCCTTGAGCAGGTCGGCGCCCTCCACACCCGGCGCGGGGCGCATCTGCGTCACAAAGAGCTTTCCGGTGGTCAGCGTGCCCGTCTTGTCGAGGATGACGGCGGAGATCGACCGCGCGTACTCCAGGTGAACCACGTTCTTGATCAGCACGCCGAGACGCGCCGCGCAGGACAGCGCCGCCACCATCGCCGTCGGCGTCGCCAGCACCAGGGCGCAGGGACACGCGACGATCAACATCCCGATCGCCTTCTCGACGCCCACCGTCCAGTCATCCGAAAAATACACGACAATCGCCGCCAACATGCAGATCGTCGGCGTATACCAGCCCGCGTAGCGGTCGATCAGACGGATCAGCGGGCTGCGGCTGCGCTCCGCCTCGAGGATGAGCTTCTGCACGCGCCCGAGAGTGGTGTCCTTACCGGCCTTGGTGACGCGGATGTCCATCGCGCCCGTGAGGTTGGACGTTCCGCTGAAGACCTCGTCGCCCGCCGCCTTGTCCACCGGCAGCGACTCGCCGGTGATGTTGGCCTGGTTGACGGTGGACTCGCCGGAGAGAATCTGTCCGTCGGCGGGGATGTTGTCGCCGGGGCGGACGCGAACGACGTCGTCCGGGCGCAGGTCCGCGGCGCTGACGACTTCCTCCCCACCGTCCGGGCGCACGCGGTGGGCAGTCTGCGGCGTGATCCGCAGGAGCGACTCGATCGCCGCCCGCGCGCCCAGCGCCGTTCGCGTCTCGATCAGGTTCGAGATGATCATGAAGAAGGCGATGACGCCCGCCTCCTGATAATGCCCGAGCGCGACCGCCGCCCCGATCGCCAGGGCGACCAGCTCGTCCATGTGAAACTGGCCCTCGAGCAGATGCTTGATCGCGTGCCAGACCAGCGGCGCGCCGAGGAGCACCGCGCCAATCAGCGCGATCAGGTCCGAGTAGGGGTTCTGCAGCACGCCCGCACCGTCGCGGATGCCCCCGCCCTGAAACAGGATCTCCGCCACAAAGTCGAACTCGACGATGAACGAGCTGATGACCAGCATTCCGCCCATCAACGTCCCGACCAGCAACGTCCTGGCCTTGTGCGTCTCAGCTTTGACCGACTTGAAATGATCGTGCGGCATGTTCCGCTGCATTCCTTGCTGATTGACTTTACTGCCACCGCCGCCCCGTGTGCGACGACGTTCCGCCCTGCCCGACCTTCCCGGACGGCGCCCCTGACCGAGGTCCGTCCGCCGGCCCGGGCATTGTAGGGTACGCCGCGGACGGGGCCAAGGTTCGCAGAGGCGCTCCAAATTCGCCCTGGGAGGAACGTCAGGTCATCGCCTTGAGCGTCAGGGGCGAGTCAGCCGGTGTTTACGTGGCTGACCAGCGCGTCCCACTGCCGGTGCAGGGCGAACTCGCGGGTCTGCATCGGGGCCTTGAAGAAGAAAGCGAGGTGGTGCATCGGACCGGCGACCCCCCGGCGCAGCTCCAGTTCGGTGAAGCGGGCAAGGTCCAGCACCAGCGGCGCGGCGAGCAGCGAGTCCACCCCGTGCCAGCGGAACTCCAGCGACATCCTCGCGCCGAGGAAACCTTCAAAGTGGATGAAGTTCCACGCCAGCTTCCGGTCGCCCAGCGAGGGGACGTAGTCGATGCCGACACGCGTCGTTAGATCGCCGGAGGTCCGGCCGGCGCCGCCCAGCAGACGCCGGAGCGTCTGATCCTTCGTCTGCTGCTTCGCCCGGCGCACCTGAGGGTCCGAAAGCGCCAGCCCGTCCGGGTTGCCCAGCAGGTTGTACCCCAGCCAGGACAGGACGTGCAGCCGGCGCATCATGAAAAGCGGCGCGAGCACGGACTTCACCAGCGTCTCCCCCGTCTTGCCGTCGCGCCCCATGTAAGGCAGCCCTCGCTCATCCGCCCGGCGGCGCAGCGCGGGGACGTCAATCCCGACGGACGGCGTAAAGTTGACGTAGGCGCAACCGGACTCGATCGCCGCAAGCGCATAAAGACTGCTCGCTGGAAGCGGCGACGGACCGCGCCGGGCGAGGCGCTTCCGAAGGCGGTCCCACGATGACAAACTCGTGACACTTCGCCGGACAGGCTCGGTGCGGGCGACGTTGATCACGACGACGTTCGAGAGCTTGTGCGCTGACCGGAACGCCAGAAGATCGGCCGTCAGGCGCTCGACCGCGGCCGCGCCGGACGCATCGGGGTTCCGTCGCTCGGCTGATCGCGCGTTCGATCGCCCGGTTGCGGGTCGGAACCCGTCACCCTGCAAGGTTCCGCCCCGGATGTTCCGCTGCCAGCGCTGAAGGTCCGCGCGGCATTGGCGCAGCAGGTCCGGGTTGACGATTGCGGAAAACCCAGTGCAGTTCTCAACGAGACTTACGCCGTCCCGCCGGACCTCGTGTCCCCCGAAGACGATCTCGTCGAACGCAATCAATCCGGCACGGCGGAACTCCTCGTGATCGGAAACCAGGGCGACGGACGGGACCAACCCCCGGCGCATCGCGGACAGCCCGAGCGCCGTCACGCTTCCGACGTAACCGCCGGCGCCGATCAACCAGATGCCCAGCCTGCGCATTGCGACCTCCGCCTCAGCCCTCGCGCAAGTCGGCCCGCGCGACCGGCGTGCGGCGCATGATAGCGCCGGAGGCGGCGCCGCTCCAGGAGTGCGGGATCGGCGGCGGTGACCGATGGCCGAGAGGTCTTAGCGTCGGGGCCGAGGCGGGCTTTGACGAAGGCGTCCGAGTACCGGCGGGCTGCGTTCTCACGGGCGCGGTTCGGATTCAGGCGGTGGAACCTGCT
>BOJX01000187.1 GCA_016860685.1 Planctomycetota bacterium | reverse complement strand
TCAGCGTCGAGTATTTCCTGAGCGTGACCGGCATGCCGTCGGTGAAGCCCGAGCGCCCGACCCGCGTGGTCACGCCGCGGACACGCCCGCCGCGATCCACGCTGGGGACAGTGGCGTCCCCCGAGGCAACCCCCGTGGACGACCCCGCTCTGCCGGTCCCACCGCCGGAGTTAGCCGTGACGGTGGAGTTTCCACCGGACGCCTCCGAGGGAGAAACGCCGGCGCTTTGCCCCGGGCCGCCCGTCACGTCGGCGTCGCCGCTCGGGATCTCGGCGCGGGCGCCAAGTTTGTACTCGATGTATTCGGGACGGAATCCCTGCGGAAGCTCATAAACGACTTCGACCTGATTGTTGCTCCCCTCTTTCGGAAGGAAGGACATGTCTACAACCGGCCAGTTGCCGTGGCGGAAAATCATCTTGTGCATGTGCTTCCCGGAACCGTCCGGCGCCTCGATCGCGATCGGGTAAAATTGTTCGAGAGGACCGCTGGGACGGGTACGTCCGACCAGGCGGATCTGCCTCGGCGTGAATGCGTCAAACGAATATTGCCGACGCGCTTCGGGTAGGATCTCAATACGGTAAGCCCAGAACTCCTTTCCGGATTCGGGTCCGATGGGCGGATCGTCCTCGCTGAGGCGCCCTTCGAAGGTGCAGAAGTAAACATAATCCACCTTGCGCCGACTGCCCTCGACAAGTGAGATGGAGCCTTCAGGGGCGTAACGCTGCATCTCCATCGGTACGGCGTTGTTCCACGCCAGCGCCTCGACCACGTCCGGGTGCGTGTCGCGGAAGGCGGCGGGCGGCGCGCCGAACACGTGGTCGGCCAGGTACGCTCCGGTGGCGATGGCGAAGCGGTCGGGCATGAACAGCAGATTGTGCGTGATCTTCGGATCCTGAGGCTCGGGTTCTTCGACCTGTTCCTCCGACGCGATGTCAGGCTCCTGAAAGTCGACCCGGGCGAACGTCAGAAAACTGCCCCGGTCCCACGGCAGCGAAGTGATCGACAGACCGAGCATGCCCGTGCAGATCAGCCCCGTGATCAGACCGCACACTCCACCGCCGGTGCGCTCCAGCCAGACGGGAAGCAGGATGCCGCGGCGGGCGATCTGGTCAAACAAAGCCCGAAGCACCGCCAGCGGGAGGGCGAACGTCCCCGCCAAGGCGAGGGCGTGCGCGTATTCCGGCCAGAGCTTCACCGCCCAGTTCGCCGCCACCCACTCAAACGTCCCCACCGCGATCGCGGCGCTGCACAGCGTCAGCACGAGCATGATCAGGGCGCTGTAGAACCCGTGCATCGCCTGAAAGAACGTCACCGCAAAGAGAAACACGAGCAGAAGCGCGCTGAAAAGCATGACGATCTCTCCCGGTTACTTACCGTCGGCGCTGAGCACCCGCTGAACCTCGTTGAGGCTGGTGACGCCCTCGATGACCTTGAACAGGCCCTCTTCCTGGAGCAGGTACATCTTGTTACGGCGGGCTTGCGTTTTGATCCGATCCACCGACGCCCCCTCGAGGATCAACTCGCGGATCGCGTCGTCCACCACCAGCAGCTCGATGATCGCGGTCCGACCCAGATAGCCCGTCCCCTGGCAGCTCTCGCAGATGATCTCGTTACCCTTCTTGTCGAGGATCGGCTCCGTCGGAGGGCGGAAGAACCGCTCGATCTTGTCCGCCGGCAGATTGAGCTTCTTGAGCTTCGCCGGATCGGGGCGGAACGCCTCGCGGCACGAAGTGCAGAGCTTCCGCAGCAGACGCTGGCTGGTCACCCCGAGCAGTCCGCGCGCCGCCAGCCGCGGATCCTCGGCGAACTTGAGGTAGCGTGTCAGGGCGTCGAAGGCGTCCGAGCCTTCGATCACCATGTAAATCTTGCGCTCGTCGGTCGCCCGAGCGGCGAGCTGAGCCGTCTCGCGATCCTCGCACTCGCCGATGCCCACGATGTCCGGCTCGCGGCGCAGGACCGTCTGAAGAAGCCGTGCGTAAGAGACGTCGCTGGTCGAGCGGTCGTGCTTGTTCTGGGTGATGTTATCCAGCGCCGTCATCGGCTGACGCTCGATCGTGTGAATGTTGTTGAGAAAAGCGTCGTGCGCCCGCAGAACGGCGTAGAACGTCGTCGTTACGCCCGATCCGCGCGGTCCGCTCACGAGAATCAGACCGTGCCGCTGCTCGATCAGGGACTTGAGCTTCTCCTGCCGCGCAGGCGCCATTCCAATCTCGCCGAGGCGGCGCACCTCGGCCGACCCCACCTGCCGCAGGCGAAGTCGCTCGCCGGCGGTGGATCCGGAAGTCTGGACCTCCATCTCGTCGGGCGAGCCGTCCTTCGTCAGCAGCGCCGCTTTGATCTTGCCCGACTGAGGCTTGCGCCGCTCCTCGACGTTCAGCCCGGCGATGCCCTTGAGGAACCGGACGACCCGGTCGCCTTCCTCCAGCGGCAGTCCTTCCGGACGCTCCGTCGGCAACCCGTCCACGCGGTAGACCATCCGATAGCGATCATTGTTGCGGACGAGGTCCACGTCCGAGGCGCGACGCCACAGAATGTCGTGCATGAAGCCTTGCGTCAGGTCGTAGTCCACGACGAGTTCGGGGTCGTCGTCCGATGGACGGACGGGCTTGCCCTCGTAATTCACCAGCCGAACCAGCGTCCCTTTCGACTCGGCGCCGGCGGACTTCTTCTCCTTGCCCTCGAGGAGGCGGCGGAAGTGATCCCGCGTCAGCACCTTCGCCGCGGGGACGACGCGGCCGTTCCGGTGCAGGACGTACATGAGCTGCGCCCCGCCCGCAAGCAGCAGGAACATCCCCAGCCCGACGAAATACAGCGGCCCCTTCCACGGCGGAAGCAGGAACATCGCCAACCCGGCGAATCCGCCGATCATCACGATGATGTTCCACTGCTCGCGCTTCGTCTTGACCACGTCGGTGTCCTTGTCCACCCACGAGGTGATCGCCGCCCATCCAAGCAGAAGCAGGACCAGCACGCCGATCTTGACGAAGTTGACGTAGATTTCGCCGAGCAACAGAGGAAACCCGAAGTCTTGCATGTCCGTTTCCGGTCGCCCCAGGGGCGAAACCGCACCGATCTCCGACCGCGCCCCGACCGCGCGGTCCCCGCTCGCACCGGTCCGCGCCTAACCGATGATCCCGCCGCCGCTGACCTTGATGCCCTTCAGACGCATCTTCAGCTCATCCGGGTTCGGCGCCGCAGCGTACGCAGTCTTAACCGAAATAAACTCGCCTTCAACCAGCTGACGCAGCGACTCCGTGAAATCCAGCATGCCCTCGTGATACGACGCCCGCATCACCGCGTGAATCTCGTGGTCGCGCTTCTCCTCGATCAGCTTGCGGATCATGCTGTTGGCGATCATCACCTCGCACGCGGGCAGGCGGGGCACATCCGGCTTCAGGCCCGGGAGGAGCTTCAGACAGATGATCGCCTGAAGGTTGAACACCAGCGACAGGCGGATCAGGTCGCGCTCCCCCTCCTCGAACAAGTCCAGAATACGCGCGATTGTGCTCGGCGCACTGGAGGCGTGGATCGTGCAGAACACCAGGTGCCCCGTCTCCGCGGCGTTCAGCGCCGCCTCAAACGTCTCACGGTCGCGCATCTCGCCGATGAGCACGACGTCCGGGTCTTCACGCATCAGATACTTCAGCGCGTCGGGAAAGCTCTGCACGTCAATCCCGATCTCGCGCTGGTTGATGAACGCCTTCCGGTCCTCATAAAGAAACTCGATCGGATCTTCGATCGTCACGATGTGGCACGCGCGACGCTCGTTGATCTGCTGGAGCATCGCCGCGATGGTCGTCGTTTTGCCGGATCCGGTAATGCCCGCGAGAATCACCAGCCCCTGATGCAGGTCCGCAATGCGCTCCAGCGAAGGCGGAAGGTGAAGCTGATTGTAATTCAGGATCTTGTCGTTGATGCGCCGCGCCGCCACCGACGTCTTTCCACGCTGGCGGAAAACGTTGATGCGGTAGCGAACTCGGTCGTTGAGCTGATACGCGAAGTCCATCGAGCCTTTCTCCGCGTAACGCTCGCGCTGCACCGGCGTCATGATCTCGAAGATCATCGCCTCGAGACGTTCGTTGCTCAGGACGTCGTTGTTGATGTTCTTGATGTCGCCCTTGACACGGACCTTCGC
>BOJX01000186.1 GCA_016860685.1 Planctomycetota bacterium | reverse complement strand
AGAGCGCCGCACGCCCTGCGCCAGGAACTCCACAGCCGCCGGGAACCGGCGCCCGTCCACTTCCTCATAAACCGTCTGGGCGCGCTGAACGAACTCGCCCCTTTCGCCGAACGGGAGAACTGACTCGCACGCAACCGGCTCAAAATCACGCGTCGGATCCAGCTCCCAGGTCCAACGCCCGCCGTCCACAAGATGAGCCGTCACCTTGTGAACGCTCTTCGAGACCGGCGTCGATTCCCAATAAGTCACGGTCCCTTCAAGACGACGCGAAATGAGCGCTACCGGGTTCAACTCGGCTGCACTGCCCGCCTCATGAAAACCAGGAAGCAACCCGATGGACCGAACGTCCTTGACCTGAAACGGATCAGGACATGAATCATCCTGCACTTTGCCGATCACGCTCCCCGGAACGTGACTCCAACGATCGCCGCCGCCCTTGATCAGTTTCCGATACTCGCTGAACGCCCACGGCTTGCCCATGCGATCCGCCACAACGGCGGGATCATCAGGGGGATGTTCGACAAAAAGATAGTCCTCCCCCGCGTACTGCGATGAAAACCGTGAGACTGGGAACGATTGGTGCGGCGTCGTCGAATCAAGCTCCCACTCTATCACGGCCGTTGTGTACAATGAGTGACGATTCATCAAGGCGCGTTGAAGCTCGGCGGGCATCGACGTGGAACTCTCCTGCGCCGCCATGAAGACAAGCAGCATTGCCGGCATCTCGAAGCCTCCAAACGACGGGATCCACGTCAGCGGGCGCTCGACGCGATTTCTGATCCCCGGTGAACTCAGGCCTTATCCTCCAGCCGCGGACATCAACTCGAAGGAGGATCGTCAGGACATTGGGAAGTCTCGCTGCACGGCGTCAATGTGGAGACCACCCAAACATGACTCATGGTTGACCATGCGCCACATGTTCCGGTTGCTTCGTTGCACGACGAATGATGCATGCACAAGGCCCAGGCGCTCTGACACGGGCACACGCGGCTGCAATTGACATCGCTGAGCTTCCACCAGCAGACCTGAGCGGCTCCGCTCGGCTCTGCATTGAAGATGGGGCCGTGGGTCTCCGTGGCGTTGGCCCGACATCCCCCAGGCCCCGTGCAATGGTTGCAGGGCTCCGCCGCCATGCACAGCGGAGTTCCAGAACTCTGGTCCGCCGCAGCGCACTTCTTCTGCTCCGCAGCCCGTACTCCATGAAGCGTACACAACGCGGCAAGCGCCACGACGGACAACACCATTAATTTACGAGACATGAACATACCT
Organism: Planctomycetota bacterium; assembly: GCA_016860685.1. Taxonomy (GTDB): domain Bacteria; phylum Planctomycetota; class Phycisphaerae; order UBA1845; family UBA1845; genus JABWBH01. The sequence goes on along the minus strand of BOJX01000186.1, from coordinate 2,922 downwards.
TCCAGGCAAGGAAAGGGAAGGGAAGGGAAGGGAAGGGAAGGGAAGGGAAGGGAAGGGAAGGGAAGGGAAGGGACCGACGCGGAGCCTTCCGCCCTGCCCGAATCTCATTTCTCGTCCTGTAATATACCCCACAGGCATCGGACGGTCAACAGGAAATCAAGAATTAATACGGATTTCATCTTGTTCCCCGGCGCCCGTCCTCCCCCCGCACGCCTGGTTCCGCCAGCGCTCCTCCTCACACCCGGTACTCGACCCTCAACAGCAACTCGGTGAAGCGCTCGAAGGATTGCCAGCAGGTGTACCCCGGCCGGCCGTAGATCGCTTCGCAGGCGCGCCACCGAGTCCCGGGATGCGGAACAGTCTATCATTATGATGTAGCGCCAACATCACCATCGAATCGCAGGCATGCGGTCGTCACGGTTGCGCGGCCGTGCGAGACGGTTGTACGTCAGTACGAGACGGTTCCGCTTCACCATCGCGGGCGGCCGCGCTTTCCCGGGCGCGGGCGGCGTCGATCTGGGCCTGGGTGGGAAGCTTCGCCAGGCCGGGCTTGAGCCTTTCCTCGAATACCCTGCCAAAATACGCCTCAAGCTCGTCCAATCGCTTACGGCAGGCGATGAGCTCCGTCTCATCTTCACCGGACGATGAGGGCGACTCCTCGAGCTTCGTTATTCGTTCAGCCATCTCCCGTAGTTCGCGATCGTGCTTCGAGCGATGTTCATGGGCATCGGCGACGCACGCACCGTGGTGCTTCCAGGCTTCTTTCGTCTGATCCTCGTTCAATCGATAGTAAGCAATGAAGCGGCGAACAAAATCCTCCCACAGACGCGGCTGGCGCTCGACCTTGCCTGGCAACCCATAAAACGCCGAGTCGCCTTGATCCGCATAACGCCGCGGCGCAAGGCCCTCCTTGTGGCGGCGGTGAAGCGCAACGATGGCGTTATTGTCAATCTCGCCGCTCTGCGTGAGGCGGTAGTACTCATCGACGTCGACAGGTTTGACGCCATCCCACTTCATGACCGGTTTGCCTGCTTCGAGAACTTCTATCCCGGGGATGAGGCCCAGATCCGAAGGGGTCAGTTCGGGGTCATGCCAGGGTTGGTCGAACGACACGCGCGTCACGACGATTCGTGAATGGTGCTTGCCTTCCACCGTGAACGTGGTCGATTCCGGGAACCATCGCCCGTCCACCTGCTGATAGATCGTCTCCGATCGATTGAACTCCTCATCGTGCATAGAGACCACACATGCCACAGGTTGCATGTCGAATCGCGGATCCAGGCGCCAGGTCTTCTTGAATACGCCATTGGGTCCGTATATGCCGCTGACAACGACCACCCCGTCGTCATCCTGCACGTCATAGCGGAGCATCTTCTCGTGCTCGTAAAGGTAACTGCCGGGGCGATCGGGAACGCCAATGTTGTCCTTGAACCCCAGCAGCCTGATGTCATCGTAGGGAATGTACTTCGCTTCGTCGGCGCAGGTGCGAACCACGCGAGATTCGTCCATGTACTCCCATTGCCTTCCGCTCTCGATAAGGATCTGACTCTTGGCGAAGGCAAAGGGCTGCCCTGATCGATCAGGACCGGGAAGACGCACGCCGGACGCCGTCCCTCGATAGACATGAATAAACTCGCCCTGTGCGTACCGTGCCGAGTATATTCTCGGTTCAACCTCGCCAGAAATCGTGTGCTGCCATTCGATCTCAGCCGTTGCAAACTGATTGCGAACCTCCTCCGCAATACGCAGCGCCTCCGGCAAGGCCGGCGAAGGAGGGGGGGGAATAACGGTCCCGGTCAACGGAACCAGAACCCCAACGCACCTGGATATGACCGTCAATAGCGCGCTCATGCGATGCTCCCTGCTTGCGAAAACGAAGCCGCAGCCGTTCGAAACGAGGTTCGGCCGTGACTCACCCCGGCGGTCCACACCCCTGCTGCGGCTCCACATAGTGGTACGAATCTCCGAAGTACTCGTTCAGAACCGTCGTAGTCTTTTTGCAGAGGTTGTCGGACCCCATGCAGCTCAATCCGGCCACAGGTTGACAGCCGTACTCGCGCTCACAAAGCTCGGATCCACTATCCGTATATATCTTGTACCCGGATGGGTTGGAGAAGTACCCCCATGTTCCCTGCAAGCCCTCGATGGCCGGCAGGCAAGTGTTGCCGTTGCAATCGCAACTATAGCTGGCACAGTTACTGGGATCCCAAAGGTACCCGCACGGCCCGTCCACGCACTTTGCCGCAGGCATCGAGTACCCCAGGACGAGATAGAAAGCCCCGACCATCCACCCGAGACCACCAATTACAGTTGAGAAAATTGGCAGAACCTGCATGCGTACCTCCTTGAAGGGAAGGGAAGGGAAGGGAAGGGAAGGGACCGACGCGGAGCCTTCCGCCCTGCCCGAATCTCATTTCTCGTCCTGTAATATACCCCACAGGCATCGGACGGTCAACAGGAAATCAAGAATTAATACGGATTTCATCTTGTTCCCCGGCGCCCGTCCTCCCCCCGCACGCCTGGTTCCGCCAGCGCTCCTCCTCACACCCGGTACTCGACCCTCAACAGCAACTCGGTGAAGCGCTCGAAGGATTGCCAGCAGGTGTACCCCGGCCGGCCGTAGATCGCTTCGCAGGCGCGCCACCGAGTCCCGGGATGCGGAACAGTCTATCATTATGATGTAGCGCCAACATCACCATCGAATCGCAGGCATGCGGTCGTCACGGTTGCGCGGCCGTGCGAGACGGTTGTACGTCAGTACGAGACGGTTCCGCTTCACCATCGCGGGCGGCCGCGCTTTCCCGGGCGCGGGCGGCGTCGATCTGGGCCTGGGTCGGGATTTTCGCCAAGCCGGGCTTGAGGCGCTCCTCGAACACCTTCTCGGTATTGCCCCGAAGGACATCCACGCGACTGCGGGCCCGG
>BOJX01000185.1 GCA_016860685.1 Planctomycetota bacterium | reverse complement strand
CGGTCGAGGGCGTTGAGCACGGCGCGCGGGCCGTGGCTGCCGCGGGTGAGCCGGTCCGTCCGGCTCGTGGCCCCTTCGAGAAAGACCTCGGGCGGGAAGTGCGGGCAGAGCACGAGGCCGAAGCGCAGGCCCCCGTACACGCCGAGCGGGACGCGCCGCTCCTCGCGGACGGCTGGCGGCAGCGCTTCCAGACGCTTGCCGAGCACGGCCAATGCGTCCTCGCGCGGGTAGGAGCGCTCGCCGATGACGATGTCGTCGCCGGCGTGGGCGCCGACGGTCGCCCGGTCGGCGTCGAGACCCGCTAACCGCTCGGAAACCCTCGCGATCCTGCCCGGCAGGTCGCGCACGTTGCGACGGGCGACGTACTGCTCGTCGAGGTGGTTCTTGCGCAGCAGCGCCAGCCGCTGCAACTCGGCGTCGGCCTCGGCGAGCGTCAGCACCGCCGGATTGCCGGAGGCGATGGCCTTCACTTCCGCGTAGGAGAGTTCCTGGCCGCCCACGTCCTCGGCGCGGCGGGCGGCGTTGTGGCCGGTGATGACCTGGCCGATGAACCGCGCCTTGGTTTCCAGGGCCTGCCACATGTAGGCGTCGAACGAGCCTTCGGTGACGTAGCGGTAGACCGCCACTTCCTCGTTCGTGTTGCCCTGGCGCAGGATGCGGCCTTCGCGCTGCTCGACCTCGGCCGGTTTCCACGGCGCGTCGAGGTGATGCAGGGCGACCAGGCGCTGCTGGACGTTGGTGCCAGTGCCCATCTTCTGCGTGCTGCCGATCAGCACGCGGACCGTGCCGTTCCTGACCTTCTCGAAGAGGGCCTGCTTCTTCGCGTCGGAGTCGGCGTCGCCGATGGCGGCAATCTGCGAACGCGGGATGCCGGCCGCGACGAGCTTCTCCGTCACGTCGTCGTAGACCGAGTAGCCCCACGGCGTCGGGTTGACGCCCATGTCGGAGAAGATCATCTGCGTGCCGCGCGTGTCGGCGGTGCGCCGCCAGATGCCGGCGACGTTCTCGACCAGCCGGTTGACCTTCGAGCCGGGGAAGTCGGCGGCGGACGGCGAGAGCAGCCGGGCGTCGGTGGCGAGCTTGCGACCGTCGGTGGTGATGGCGAGCGCATTGTCCTCGCGCGGGTCCACCTTCTCGGTGCGCAGCCGCTCGTACCTCGCGACGAGCTGGTCCTGCAGGGCGTGCTGCTCGGCGGACATCGGGCAGGCGACGACGATCGCCTTGCCGGTTTCCAGTTTCGGCGTCGGGAGGTTCAGCATCCCGGCGGTCTGCACGTCGGCAAACGCCCGGAACATCTGCTGGAGTTCCGGAAGGTTGGTGAACTTCGCGAACCGGCTGCGCGGCCGCAGCGACGCGCCGTCCGGCGAAATCTCCATCGTGTCGATGACCTCGCCGAAGGTGGCCGCCCAGGCGTCGAAATGCTCCAGCCCGCGGCTCTTGAGGCCCGCCGGGTCGAGGAAGCGCTGCATCGTGTACATCTCGACCATCGTGTTGGAGACCGGCGTGCCGGTGGCAAACGTCACGCCGTGGCCGGGATGCCGCTCGCCCAGGTAGCCCGCCTTCATGTACACGTCGAAGGCGCGCTCGCTGCCGCCGGTCTGGATGCCGGCGACGCGCTCCATCTTGGTCGGCGTCTCCAGGTTCTTGAAGTAGTGGGCCTCGTCGATGAAGACGTGATCGACGCCGAGCTCGTCAAACACGAGGCCGTCGTCCTTCTTCTCGCGGGCGAGCAGGTCTTTCAGGCGCTCGACGCGCGCCGCCTTCTGCTTCTCGATCTGCTTGATGAGGTTGCGGTTCGATCCCTTGGCGCCGGCATGTTCGACCAGCAGCCGGTCGTACTCGGCGATCTGCTCGGTCAGGAACTTCTCCTGGTACTCCCGCGACATGCCGATGCGCTCGAACGACGAATGGGTCACGAGAATCCCGTCCCAGTCGCCGCTGGCGATCTTGGCGGTGAGCAGTTTGCGGCGGTCGCGCGCCAGGTCGTCCTTGGTGGCCACAAGCAGTTTCGCGTTGGGATAGAGCTGCATGAACTCGCGGGCGAACTGCTCCAGCAGGTGGTTGGGTACGACGTACATCGGTTTCCTGATGAGCCCTGCCTGCTTCATCTTCATGCCGGTGGCGGCCATCGTGAACGTCTTGCCGGCGCCGACGGCGTGCGCCAGCAGCGTGTTGCCGGCACTCATGCCCCGCCACACCGCATCGCACTGGTGCGGGCGGAGCGTGATCGCCTGGTTCATGCCGGGAAAGTCGAGGTGCGCGCCATCGAAAAGGCGCGGCCGCAGGTTGTTGTACGTGTCGTTGTAGATGCGCACCAGCCGCTCGGTGCGCTCGGGATCGGCGAAGACCCAGGCGCGGAAGCGCTCCTTGATGATCTTCTGCTTCTCGCGGGCGGCCATCGTCTCTTCCCGGTTGACGACGCGCTCTTCCCTGTCGCCGTGGTCGATCACGTCGTAGATGACCGGCGATTTCATGTTGAGCGCCAGTTCCAGCAGCCACGTGCCGTTGGCCCGATGGGTGCCGTAGTCGGAGGTGGCGGCAACGGACTGCTTCGCCGCGTAGCCGGCGTCGAGATTCCACACCGCGTCCTTGGCGAGGTGCGCCACGGGCACGGATTCGGGGGCAACATGGAACAACTCGGCCGCGAAGGCCTGGATGTCGCGCGCGGGAATCCACGGCGCGCCAAGATTCGCGTCGATGTCGCCGGGCAGCACGTCCTCGGGCTGCACGCGGCGCAGGGCGTCGGCGTTGCGGGCGTATCTGGCTCCGCCACGCTCCGCGACGGCGAGCTTGTGCCGGACATTGCCTGACAGGTACTCGTCCGCCGTCTTCCACTGTTTCGACTCCGGGTCGTGGTAGACCAGGTCGCCCAGTTCGGCGATGACCTGATGCTCCGGCTTGCCGTATAGCTCCGCGATGTACGGCAGGTCCACCCTGCCCCGCTGGTTGAGCGAGACGAGCAAGCCCTCCTCGGCGCTTCGGACCTGCGTCACGGGCGGCGTGCGGCCGACCACGTCGCGGCTCATGATGGCGGCCTTGGCCGCCTTGCCGGTGACCTCGTCGTACTCCTCCAGCGACATCACCAGCATGGCGTCCGGGTCCTCGATGAACTTCACGAGGTTGGGCCGGCGGCGGATCACGCTGCCGTCGCGGGTCTCGCTGAAGCTGGTCTTGTTGATCGGGCCGTAGGCGCGCACGAAGCGGTCGTAGGCGAGGTTCAGTTCGCGGCGGGCCTCGTCACGGTGCTCCGCCGGCCAGTCTTCGTTCTGCGACTGGAGCACGCGGCGGGCGCGGTCGCGGATGTCGATGAGCGCCGCCATGCGTTTACCGGTCAGCGTGCCGCTCGCCTTCAGTGCCGCGCCGCCGTAGACGACGGGGACGGACTGCCCGCCGGCGACCTGGTAGATGCCGCCGACTTCGCCGACGAAGAAGCTCCCCTCGTCAATGTGGCGCTCGGGCGGCGGCGGCGTGAATCCGCTTTCGCCAAGGCTCCGGCGTGGCGAGTGCGCTGGCCCTGGCGTCGCCAGGATCGGAGTGAACTGCGGCAGTCGCTGAATGGCGTCGTTGAGTCTCGCGGCAAGGTCGCCGTCGCCGCGGACGCTGTAGCCCTCGCCGTAGAGCGTGTCCTTGCGGCTCCACTCGCCGAGCACCATCTCCGGGTGATTCAGGAAGTAGCGGTTGACCGGGACTTCCACGCCCTCGACGGCAAGGGGTGCTGCGCGCAGCCAGTCTGGGTCGGCGTGCTGCTCCGGCTCGCCGGGGGCGCGCTTGCGCAGGAACAGGATGTCGGTGACGACGGCCGTGCCTTCGCGTTTGAAGGCGTCGGACGGCAGGCGGATCGCCCCCACAAAATCCGCCCGCTCGGCGAGATACTCGCGGAGCGCGGCGTTCTGCTTGTCGAGCGTGAAGTGCGACGTGACCACGGCCAGCACGCCGCCGGGCTTGAGCGCGTCCACGGACTTGGCGATGAAGTAGTCGTGCAGGGCGAGCTTCTGCCCGTGATAGTCGAGCCGGATGTCGGCGAAGGGGACGTTGCCGATCACGGCGTCGAGGCCGCCCTCGGGCAGCTTGGTGTCGCGGAAGTTCTCGATGCGGATGTCGCAGCCGGGATGCAGCGCCCGGGCGATGCGCCCGGAAATCGAGTCCAGCTCGACGCCGATGAAGCGCCGGTGCCCGCTGCCCTGGCGCATGAAGTTGCCGAT
>BOJX01000184.1 GCA_016860685.1 Planctomycetota bacterium | reverse complement strand
TAAAAATCCGTCGCGTCCACCTTCGGATGCTCGGTGACAAACGGCGCTTCACGGTGGCTGGACGCCCACGCACCGCCTGCTCCGATCACCGCCGCCAGCGCGCCTGTCCGCAACCCGCGCCTGCTCATCATTCCCTTTCTCATCCCTGGCCTCCTTTTGTGACTGAAAGTTTCCCGGCGGTCATCACCGTCGAGGTCCGTCCGGGTTTACGCGGCGGATTTCACGACGGATTCATTCATCGCGCGAACGAGACGGAAAAGGGTCCGACGAAACAAGTCTTTCTGAGTCAGCCGCAAACCGCGTAAGCGTCTTTTTTTCTTTTTTCAGGAATCCAGGCTGCCCTCCGCCGCGTATACCCGGTTGAGCGGCGGCGTTTCCCGGAAAAGACAGATACGGCTGGCGGGAGTAGCACAAAGGGATATGATTTTCTGGCGCAGTCCGGAGCCCCGGAGCGGAACATTGCACGTCAGCGACACCTTGATCACCGACGAGACCCTCCTGAAGCGCGTCGCCGCCCGCGACTCGGAGGCGTTCTCGCGCCTGTATGACCGCTGCGCAGGGCGGGTTTACGCTTTCATCCTGCGTCTGATCGGTCCCAGCGGTGATGCCGAGGACGTGCTTCAGGAGACATTCTGCCAGGTCTGGGCGCAGGCTGACCGGTATGCGCCGGACCGGTCGGCGCCGCTGGCGTGGATGCTTCTGATCGCCCGATCCCGCTCCCTGGATCACCTGCGCCGCCGACGCGTGCGCGCCTCGGTTCCGGAGATCGAGAGTCCGCCCGTCTCCAGCGATGTCGCTGAAATCCACGAATTAAACGAGTCCCGCCGCAGTGCTGGAGAGGCCTTGCGGCGCCTGCCTTCAGAGCAGTCGCGCCTCATCACCCTGGCGTTTTACGGCGGCCTGACGCATGAACAGATCGCCCGGCGCGAGTCTCTCCCTCTCGGAACCGTGAAGACACGGATCCGCCGCGGGATGCTCAGCCTGAAGGAAACCCTCAACGCGGAGGTGACCAAGCCTTGCACATGAGCCCGGAACATCCGATCGGTGATTCTCAGGAACTTGCCGCGCTTTACGCCGCGGGCGCTCTGACGCCCGCCGAAACCGCGGAGTTCGAGCGACACCTTGCCGAAGGATGCGACCGCTGCCGGTCCGAGCTTCAGGCGCTGTCGCCCGTGATTGAACACCTGGCGTCAGGCTCCCCTGACGTGATTCCCGAGGCCGAGGTCAAGCGCCGCATCATGAGCCGCGTCACGGGCGACTCGGCCTCGCGCCCCCCTGCGCCCGCGCCGAGTCCGCAGGTCTGGAAAGAGTGGCGCGGAGACGATCGCGCTCCCGGCTGGTTCATCAAGCGGCATAATGAGGAGGACTGGCAGCCGATCGGCATCGAGGGCATCCAGGTTCGCCGCCTTTTCCTCGATCCCGAGCGGAACCAGATCACGATGCTGGTCCGGATGGCACCCGGCGCCGAGTACCCCCGGCACATCCACGACGGTCCGGAGGAATGCCTCGTCCTCGAGGGCGATCTTTATGCCGGCGACACCGTGTTCCGGAAAGGCGACTACCAGCGGATGAGCCCCGGCAGCCGGCACGCCGTCCAGGGCACGCGCCACGGCTGCCTTCTGCTGATTGTCTCGTCCCTTTCCGATGAACTCGAGCACGACGACTACCCCAAATCAAGCGTGAATAAATGACCGTTTGCCAAGTCGCGGCCGCGGCGTTCGCGGCGCGCGGTGAGAGCATGACGACTGCGGGGCCGCTTGGGTGGCGTCACGTTGTGGTTTCCGGCATGCACACCTCGTTTGTGTTTTCAAAAAGACCGATCCGAACCGGGGCATCCGGACCCCGGCATCCCTTTCCGAATTCAACAGCGCAACGGACAGCAGCGGGCCTCCGCGGTCGGCAGCGGGCGGCACAACGCCTCCGCCGCGCGCAGCAGCACGCTCTGCCACAGGTTCCACGACAGCAGTCTGAACACCACCCGCCGCCCCCCGCGGACCCCCAGCGCCGGCACGCACCCCGTGTTTGAGCTGATCGATGAGGTTCTCCTGGTCACACCGGCCGTGCGCCGTCTCGACGACCGTGCTGCAAACGTGCGCTCGATCATTGGTGATGGTGAAGACGTACCGGTAGTCCGTAAACAGCCGCTCCTGCCCCTTTTCCACCGCGATCCGCTTGCGCACCACGATCATGCGGTACGATCGCCGGCAGGCCTGCGGCGCGTGCTCGAACTCGGCCACATCCTCGCCCAGCCCGCGGGCCTTGTCCGTCAGGTCGTAGCGGATATGGCGCGCCTTGAACATCGGCCGGGCCTGCTCGCTTTCCCCACTCCCGGCGCCCCGCTTCCCCCGGTCCGTTCTCACGTTAGGATATCCCTCGTGCATCCGCGCGCCGTTGCGTGCCGCACCGCCTTAGGGGCCGTAGCTCAGTTGGGAGAGCGCCTGGTTTGCAACCAGGAGGTTGCCGGTTCGATCCCGGTCGGCTCCAATATCGTAAACCACATCGTAGACGCAACTTACGTCAACCTGCTTTTGCGAGCCGTGCGGCGAATCGCCTTGATTTCAGTAGGGCGCGCTCCACTAAACTCGGAGGGTTCGACGCAATGGCTCGCACGCAAAGGCCGCCGGCCTACCGCCGACGAGTCGTCCGCGGCAAGGAAGTTGCCTACCTACGCCTCACGGATCGTGAAACGGGTAAGCTCAAGGATGTCTGGCTCGGCCCCTACGGTTCGCCGGAAAGCCGCGATCTGTACGCGCGGGCAACCGCAGATTGGGAATCACGCGGTCGTCGCCTGCCGAGCGAGGTGAAGGTGATCTGCGATCCGAGCGGTCCGACGTTAACGCAGCTTTTCCATCGTTTCTTCACCGAGGCCTGTCCCAACATGAACGAAGGCGAGCAAGGGAACTTCGACGCTGTCATTAGTCCCACATCAAGCGTGAATTCTTCGCGAAATGGACAAGAAAAAGCTCGAAATGCCTGGGTTTGCGGGTAAAGAGCGATCCTGAATCTCTAACTGCCTCCGGTGACTAACTGTCTGCACGTGATGGGTTTAGCGCCGACGCCGACGGCGATGAGGCGGTCGAAGAGGTTCTCCTCGAGCCAGCGGCGGTTGCCGCGGTAGTGGAATTCGGCGAGGTACCGGTCGAGGGGTTGGGGGGAGACCGAATGATACGTGCCCAGGGTCATGCGCTTCATATTCCCGATGAACGTATGCACCCACGGGAACTTCTGCACGGCCTTCTTCCCGCTTCCGGTTACGATGGCCTTGTGCTTGTACCCGACCTTGGCCACGGCGCCACCCGCCCTCGCTCCCCGCCCCGCTTTCACCGCACGCCCCGCCATCGGACGCCTCCCCGCTCGAAAAAAAACTTCCGGATCCCTTGACCACGTAAAACCGTACATATACCGTACTTACCAGTCGGAGTCAGGCAGAGATTCAGGTCGTGGCATTTATCGGCATGATGGGGAAAAGTGCCACGAGTGTGACACCTTCAGAAAACCCCGGGAAACAAGCGTTTTTCGCGGGAAAACCGACTACCGGGGGAGGGACTCGAACCCTCGCCCTTCTGATCCACAGTCAGACGCTCTAACCAACTGAGCTACCCCGGCATCGGGCGCCGTTTCAGCCGGAGGTCCGAGCGGTCCGGACCGCTGCTGAATCCCGGGATTCTACGTTGAGCCGCACGAAGTTCAACCGCCGGTCGCTCGCATACCTGAGGCTTGATCGCCGAAGGCTTGGCTCGACCGTGCGAGGATCGACTTTCCGGAGTTCAGCGGTTCAGAGATCAACCGCCGGGCGTTCGACCGTCCCAGGTTCGTCCGTCGGAGATTCGCTTGACGGACGGAGGATCCCCCGGTGATTCCCTGCCCAAGGGAGAACCGCCGCGGTCGCGCGTCGGGCCGACGTCCGGCGGATTCCGCCGGTTTAGCGGACGGCGGGTTGTGCCGATACCTCGATATGCGGCGCTACGCCCGGACGGGCGCGGTGCGCATGACCGTCCGGGCGCGCGTGACCGAGCGCGCCGGATGACCGAAGCGGAGGCGCAGACATGAGCGGCATCAGCACGGGCGTCGGACTCCTTTCAGGCATCAATCATGCGCAGCTCATCGAGCAATTGATGGCGATCGAGGCCCGGCCTCTGAACCAGTTGCGTCTGCGCATGTCCGGCGTGGACGCGCAGAAGACGGCGTATCTCGAGATCAGCGCGAAGATCCTCGCCGCGAAGAACGC
>BOJX01000183.1 GCA_016860685.1 Planctomycetota bacterium | reverse complement strand
TCAACTGCCCGCGCGGGTACTTCGCGCCCGGCGCGGCGTCGGCGAAAGGTTCGCGCATGAAGGCGTTGCGGCTGCCGAGCGAGCCGTCCATGTACCCCTTGAATCCGGCCACGCGGTAGAGGTCGTCATGCGCGGGGTCCGCCCGGCCGTCGTGGTCCGGAAACCGGGGTCCGTCCCGACATGCTCGCCTGAACCGACTCGAACCGGCAAGGGCCGCGCAACTCATCGCATTTCTAAGCTTCGCGCGTTCCGAAGGTCTGGAGGTTCCGGAGGTTCGCGCGAACTGAAGTTCGCGGTTCAGGTTCCGGGACGACCGCTACTTTCCGATGCAGAAGCCCGCGAAGACGCGGCCGAGAAGGTCGTCAGGGGTGACGGCGCCGGTGACGGTTCCGAGGGCGTCCAGCGCTTCGCGGAGCTCGAACGCGAGCAGCTCCGACCGGTCCGCGACCGTCGCCGAAGCCCGCACGAGTTCCGTCGCACGGCGCAGCGCCGACCGGGCCGTCGCCACGGCTTGCGTCTGTCGCGCATTGAGAAGGGCTGACGCCGCGCCCGAGGATCGCCGCAGACGGATCAACGCGTCCGCCAGGCGGTCCTTCAGGGTGGACATTCCGCGGCCGGACAGCGCGCCCACCGGCACGACATCGGAGAAGCCCGACGCTTGAAGCTCTTCAAGGCGACGGCGCTCGTCGGCGTCGGTCAGCAGGTCGCACTTGCTCAGCACGACAAGGCGCAGTCCGGCATGTGAGGCGGACGCGGGGGCAGACGCGAGTTCCGGCGCAGCGTCACATGCGGGTTCTGTCGCCGGGATGACCGGGTTCGGTCCGTCGATTACGTGAACGATCATATCCGCCCGGTCCCGCTCGCGCAGCGCAGCGTCGCGCGCCTGTGCCGCGACGCCTGAGTCCGCGTCGTCAATTCCGGCGGCGTCCACCAGCACGGCCTCGCCCGTCGCCAGAACCAGCTTTGCGGCGAGCACGTCCCGGGTCGTGCCGGCCACGGGGGAGGTGATCGCCCGCTCGCGCCCGAGCAGCGTGTTGAACAGCGTGCTTTTCCCGGCGTTCGGCGGACCGGTGAGGAGGATCCGGGGAAGGGTGCTTTCTCGCTCCCGTGCCGCGGGCGGACCGGACAGTCGGGCCAGCGCCTCATCCAGCCGCGCGACGCGCGTGACCAGTTCCGTTGCAGAGATGAACTCGATCGGTTCGTCCGCGAAATCGATCTGGGCCTCGACCAGTGCGGCAAGATCGGCGAGTTCGTCCGCGATGCGCCCGACCTCGCGCGTCGTGTGACCGGACTTCGCCGCCTGCGCTGCGGCGAAGTCCTGATCCGTGTCGGCCCGGATGACCGCGGCGACGTTTTCGGCGTCGGTGATCGACATCGCGCCGTTCAGGCAGGCCCGCGCCGTGAACTCCCCCGGACTTGCCGGACGCGCGCCGTGCGCCGACGCCAGCCGGATGATCCACGACAGCAGCGCCGGGGCGCCGATCGTGTGTATCTCCACGAGGTCGTTGCGCGTGTAACTGTGCGGGGCGCGGAAAATGTAGACCGCCGCCGGAGCGTCGACGCCGCCGGGACTGAGTCGCACGCGGCCGACGTGACGGGTCGAACCGCCCGCCGACTCAATTGCGGCGCCGCCGTCCAGTGCGACGAGGCTCGCCGCAACCGTTATCGCCTCCGGACCGTCGAGGCGGACGATCCCCACGGCTCCGGGTCCGGGAGCGCTGGATATCGCCGCAATCGTGTCTGAAGCCCCCTCAATCATTTTTTTCGGCGCTGTCCCCCGAACGTGATGAATAACCCAGGTTGCATTGTACGCAGCCGGGTTCCTGAAGCGGGGTGTTTTCGGTATGATGTGAATTCTGTGGTCTGGGGGGATCAAGTTCAGTGTGGGGAGATTGCACGATGAAGGGGAGAAGGTCTGCGCGGCAAGGGTTGTTGGGTGCGTGTGCGGCGGCGCTGCTGCTGACGGGTTCGGCTGGGGCGGGCGCGCTGCCTGACCGCGGAGCGCCGCTGGCGGGGGACGATCAGGCGCTTTTTGAACCGATCGAAGGCGTCCGGGAGTTTTCCGGACGGTTGATTGTCCGTCCGGTGCAGGTGGCGGACTGGGTTAAGCGGGGGGTCTCGCGGGAAGAGGCGCTGGACCGTCACGCGGAGGCGCATGCGGCGGTCAGCGGCTTCGAGGTTGCGAATTACGTTCCTCAGACGGACGAGTACATCATCACGCTTCCGCCGGGTGCGACGGAGGACGAGATGGCTCGGACGCTGCTGGCGACCGGAAACTTCCAGTACGCGGAGCCGGACTGGCTGGTTTACCCGCTCGGCTGCCCGAATGACACGCGGTTCGGGAATCAGTGGCATCACGCGGCGAACCGGATCAACTCCTGCGCGGGGTGGGATCTTCATACGGGTGATCCGTCGGTGTCGGTCGGGATCTGCGACACGGGCATCCGCGTCACGCATGAGGATTTCCAGCTTCATCGCCTCGAGGGATACAACGCGGTGGACCAGCGTTGGGAGAGCCAGGGCGGTCAGATCAGCGACCTCCACGGCCACGGGACGGCGACCACCGGCTGCGCCGCCGCCAACGGGAACAACGGAAAGGGCATCGCCGGCGTCGGCTGGGATCTGTCGCACCGCATGTTGCGGGTGAGCAACAACAGCGGCGGCGGATCGAGCCTGTCCACGCTGCAGCACGCGGCGCGCACCGCGGTCGAGGCGGGCGACAAGGTGGCCAGCGTCTCCTACAGCGGCGTGGACGCCGACTCGAACCTGACGACGGCGACGTACGTGAAGTCGATCGGCGGTCTGATGGTCTGGGCGGCGGGGAACGAGGGCCGGAACCTGACGCTGTCCAACCGCGACAGCGACGATCTGCTGGTCATCGGGGCGACGGACCAGAATGACAATAAGGCGAGCTTCTCGAATTTCGGTCCGATGGTGGACTTCACCGCGCCGGGCGTGGACGTGTACACGTGCAGCAACGGATCGGACACGTCTTACGGCGGCGCGAGCGGAACGAGCTTCGCCTGTCCGCTGTCGGCGGGGCTGGCGGCGCTGGTGTGGTCGCGGAACCCGCAGCTCGATCCGGACACGGTCGAGGAAGTCCTGAAGCTCTCCTGTGACGACCTCGGTTCGCAGGGCGTGGACAACACCTACGGATACGGGCGGATCGACGTGTACGAGGCGCTGGGGCGCGGCGGCAGCGGCGAACCGGTGCTCGGCGCCTGCTGCTTCAATGACGGAAGCTGTTCAGACCAGTTCGCGCAGGACTGCCGGAACGCCGGTGGATCGTGGAAGTTCAACGAGACCTGCGGGACGTTCCAGTGTCCGCAGCCGGGCGCGTGCTGCGTGGACGACGCGCGGTGCGAGGTCGTGCTGGAGCGCGACTGCAACGGCACGTTCGCCGGCGAGGGTTCCTCGTGTGAGCGTCAGTGCCCCTGCGACCGGGTGAAGAAATTCCGGGCGGCGTGCAGCAGCGCCGGGACGATGAAGGTCATCGTGAAGTTCCGCGACAACAGCTTCGACGGCGAGGTGCTGGGCATCACGATCGGCGCCGTGGAATATACGGTCGGTGTGCTTGACGGAAAGGCGAAGCTTTTCGCCGGACCTTTCTCGGGTTCGCAGACGGCGACGCTGACGACGCCGAATTGTGCGATGTCCTCGACGGCGCAATGCCCGTGACGTCCGCGTCACGATGACGCTGAACAATGCGGCGGGGTTAGGTTTGACGGGGGACGGGCGGCTTCAAAGGCGGCCTGTCCCCCGCTTCATGGCGCGCCGCCGGCTCCTCGTCCGCCCGGGCGATCCGCCGCCAGACCTCAATGACCGGGCGCAGGCGGTCGGCCAACTCCTCCTCGGGCGCTCCGCAGAAGTTCAGAAGAAGCGGTCGAACGCAGCGCGGCGCCTCCGGATGCCGAAAGCGCGGCAGCATCGTCCGTCGCTGCGTCTCCTCCGGAAGAAAGGCTTCGAACTGACCCTCCTCAAGCTCCTCGTCATCCAGCTCAAACAGGTATCGCGCCTCGATCCGCTCCGCGTCGAGGCGTCCCGAGCCGAACGGCCCCAGCCGCCACAAAAGCCCCCGCGCGTCGGCGACGAACCCGACCCGCCCCGGCCAGAGCGCCAGCAGCACCCACCGCCCGCCCCACGCGGCCGCGGCCAGTCCGGCGATCCCGATCAGCAGAAATGCGAACGCCAGCGCATAATCCTCAATCTGGTTGGACGCGCCGGAATGACGAAAGCTCAGGGATGGGGCGGCGAGATTGAGCACCAGCGCCG
>BOJX01000182.1 GCA_016860685.1 Planctomycetota bacterium | reverse complement strand
TCGCTGCGACGAGGAATCCGGTGACCGGCGGACCAGGCCGGCGGAAGCGTTCGCCGTGTCGCGCGACTTGACGAGCGAGCCTGAACCCGGACAACCGACGGGAGCAGCGATCGAAGCGAAGGATTGGCGAGGCGTCCGCCGCGGGCGGCGTTTCGTGGAGGCGACACAAGATGAAGAAAATACGGAAAAAGCAGGAGCCCCGGACGTTGACGCCGAGGCAACTCGAGATTCTCACGCGGATCCGCGACGGACGGCGCAGGAATGGTTATTCCCCGACCTTGCAGGAGATCGCCAACGAACTCGGCATCTCAAAAATCACCGTCTTCGAGCACGTTGAGGCATTGATCCGCAAGGGTCTGGTGACGCGGAGCACGCACCGCGCCCGCTCGCTTGAGGTGACCGACCTGGCGGAGTTCCCGGACGAGGGTCCGACGCGCATTCCGCTGGTCGGGCGTGTCGCGGCGGGGCAGCCGATCGACACGGCGCAGACCGATGACGTGCTCGACCTGGAATCGATGTTCGAGTCGACGCATCCGCGCCGGGCGATCCGCGTAACCGGCGACAGCATGATCGACGAGCACATCTGTGAAGGCGATTTCGTCATCGTCGAGGATCGTCCGACCGTGCGCAACGGAGACATCGTGGTCGCGCTTGCCGACGGTGAGAACACGTTGAAGAAGTTCTTCCGTGAGGGCGGGCGGGTGCGTCTGCAACCCGCCAACGGACATTACAAGCCGATCTACCCGAAGGAGGTGGAGGTGCAGGGCGTGGTGGTCGGCGTGATCCGCCAGTATCGGGGGACGGGTCGGCGGCGCTAGCAGCCCCTTGAAGAACCCGGGATCGGTCTTTGTGATGCCGGTTTTTCCCGATGAAATTCGCCTCCCGAAGGGAGGCGCACCCCTTTTTTAACGGGCTGTTAGGCGCGGGGCCGTCATGCAGCGACCCGGGCCTCGTTCCCGTGTTAAAGGGGAGAAGTCCGCAGCGCGGCGGGCGGGGCCGCAAAGCCTCGCCGGCCGGACCGGTCCGTGGTTCAAAGCAGGTTGGCCGCGAGTTCCGCGAGGGTGCTGCGCTCACCCTTGATGAGATTGACGTGGGCGGCGACGGGCTGGGCGCGGAAGCGGTTGACGAGGTAGGTGAACCCGTTGCTGTTGGCGTCCACGTAGGGATTGTCGATCTGGAAGGGGTCGCCGGTGAGGACGACCTTCGCATCCTGTCCGAGGCGTGTGATGACCGTCTTGACCTCCAGCGGGGTGAGGTTCTGCGCCTCGTCGATGATGACGAAGCGTTTCGCGATGTTGCGGCCTCGGATGTACGTCAGCGGCTGAATCTCGATCAGCCCGGTGCGCAGCAACTCCGCGGCGTCCGAGCAGCCGTGGATCGGTCCGCCCGCGTCGAGGAGAAACTCGACGGTGTCCAGCACGGGCTTCATCCACGGATCGAGCTTCTGCCCGATGTCGCCGGGGAGGTAGCCGAGGTCGCGTCCGACGGGCACGACGGGGCGGGCGACGAGGATGCCGCGGTACGCCTGCCGCCGCAGACTCTGCACCATCGCCGCCGCCAGCGCGAGCACGGTCTTGCCCGTCCCCGCCTTGCCCATCAGCGTCACCAGTTGCACGCTGTCGTCGAGGAGGGCGTCCACGGCGAAAAACTGATCCTTGTTGCGCGGTTTGATGCCGCACAATCCGGCCTGCGGCGCCTGATGCAGGGCGACCAGCTTCTTCCCCTGCACGTCCACGCGAGCCAAGGCGCTCTTCCGATCGTCGCCTTCCCCGCGCAACAGGACGTACTCGTTGGGGTGAACCGACAGATTCTTCGGAACGTCGATCGACCCGGCGCTCCTGAACGTCTCGATCAGCGAGGGGGCGATCGCGTGCTCATGCTGCCCGGTGTACACGTCGGCGAGCAGCACCCGGTCGGATTCATAATCCTCGGCCTTCAGCCCCGCGGCGTCCGCGCGGATGCGCAGGTTGATGTCCTTCGTCACAATGACCGCCGGGGTTTGCGGGTCGGCCTCGTGGATCGTCCGCGCGACGCGCAGAATCTCAAGGTCCGCGGGCAGCCGCGATCCCTCGAACAACCGCTCGGTCTCGCAGTAGACCTTCACCACGCCGCCGCCGGGCGCCGGAACGCCCTCCGACAATGATCGCCCGTTGCGCAGCGAATCCAGCAGGCGGACCACGTGGCGGGCGTTGTACCCGCGGGCCGTCATCTCCTTTTTGAAGGCGTCGATCTCGGAGAGCACCGCGATCGGGATGACGACCGTGTTGTCCGCGAAGTGAAAGATCGACTGCGGATCGTGAATCAGGATGTTGGCGTCGAGGATGTAGTTCTTCCGCATGCCCGCGAGTATACGGACCGGCGGGGCGCGGACCAAGATGATGCGTCCGCCGCGCCGAAGGTCATCCTCCGGCGCGGTCCGCCTCGGCCTCCAGCAGCGCGTCCACGAGGAACTTCGTCGCCCAGTTCAACACCTCGAACGATCCGTACCCGCCGTGGATCGGCCAGGAACCGTAAAGCCCGCCGCGGATCGTCGGATCGGCCGAGGTGATGTTGTGGCGGCGGAGCACGTATTCCGTCAACCGTTGCGCGGTATTGCGGAGCCGGTCGTCAGCCTCTCGGCGATAAAGCTTCCAGAGCACGATTGCAAGCTGCATCGAGCCGGTCAGGCAGCACCAGCGGACTGCGGGACGCCAATGTTCGTCCAACCTCCCCGGCAGGAATCCGTCCGGGCGGACGCAGTCCGTCATCGCCCGCGCTGCGCGCGTGGCTGCGGCGATCGCTGTCCCGTCGTTCAGGAGGAGTCCGAGCTCGAGCGCGCCGCGCGTCGCATACACAAGGGTGTGCGTCAGCGGTCTTCGCGCATCGGTCAGGCAGCACTGGGCGAACCAGCCGTTCTGCATCTGCCGCGCCAGGGCGAAGCGTGCGTAACGCCGCGCCGCCTCGACGTGGCGATCGTCGCCGTAGAGCCGCCCGGTCTGCGCCAGGGGCCAGGCAACGCGCAGGTTGTACGTCGGCGCGGGCACGGCCGCGTGGGCGGAGTGTCCGCGCACCCAGTTCCCGTCCGGCTCCTGAATCGACACAAGCCAGTTTGCCGCGCGGATCGCCGCGTCCAGAAACATGCGATCCCCGGTCTCCTCAAAGAGACGGTTCCACCCGAGCATGACCTGTCCGGTGTTGAAGACGGCTGGACGCGGATGCCAGCGCCCCGTGCCCCCTCGCACGGCGCCCGACGGCATCTGAATCTCGATCTCCCAGCGCCCCATCCGGACGGCCCGCGCTGCGTACTCCGGGCGTCCGAGCCGCTTCGCCGCGTCGAGCATCGTCGGAATGATGTATCCGGTTGTTTCGGGGTAGCTCAGGTCGAAACGGCGGCGGCCGATCTTCGCCGACCGCGCCACGCCGTCATCGCTGCCGGCGTCCTGCGCGCGGCACAGCCAATTCAGCGCTTCTTCAAGGTGCTTTCGCGGATCCACGTCGTCATGCGGACGAGCGAAGACGCAAGCGAGTCTCGCGGGATGTGCGAAATCAAGAAGCCGCCGGACGCGAGGCGCGATCGCCGCCCGGCCCGGAATCGGCGCGCGGCGGAGGCGCTTCAGCGTTTTCGAGGTCCACCGCTTTCCGCCGGACCTGACGAACCCGGCCATCACCTTCGGCGTCATCCGGCCGCGCGACGCTCGTTCATATCCGAACGCGCGCAGGAAGCGTCCGGCGGCGGTCTCGATCATGCGCAGCGGTTCCGGCGCCAATTCCCCGCGCCACTTCTCGAGCTGGTCCTTCGCGGGGGGACGGTAGAGGTGCCGGTGGATCGGTTTTTCCTGCGGCGCGAGCAACGCCTCGGCCTGCCGGTGATACTCCAGCATCGCGGGATCAAAGGATTCTCCGAGGAAGTCGCAGATCCACTTCAGCACGCGCGGCGGATCGGACACGAGGTCTTCGTACCGGACCCGCAGCGAGCGCCGCGAGGTCATCCGCGAAAGCCCGCGTTCGATCGCCGCGACCGTCGTCCGCCAGGTGATCGCTGCCGACAGCAGATCCCGCTGGAACTCCGTCCGCACCAGCGAAAGCGCCACGTCCCGCGGGTCGCGCACCAGGTGAATGAAAAGCGCGTCAGGGAAAAGGCGCGCCAAGGTCGTGGTGTGCGGGCCGTGCGTCGTCGTCTTGTCCCCCCACCGCGTCTTGCCCTGCTGAGCGGCGTAGGCCTCGAAGCACGCCCGGCACAGATCCGCCGCCGTCGGGGCGGGAATCGCGTCCAGCCGTCGGGCGAGATCGTCGCGCGGCACGCCGAACTCGATGACGCGCTCATGCTCCAGCAACCTTTCGATGGCGCTGCGCCGCCGTGAAACATCCGTCAGCGGCGCGTTGCCGAACTC
>BOJX01000181.1 GCA_016860685.1 Planctomycetota bacterium | reverse complement strand
CAATCTGGCTGGACCTGCCGATCGAGCCGCAACTGGACATCAGCCGCCTCAGCATCGAGGCCGACCGCGTGCATGACGGCGAAGTGGGCGGAACGCCGTACACTGGCGCCGGCGTGAAGGTGGCGGTGGTCGATACGGGACTTGCCCCCGATCACCCGCGCCTGCCGGTTCCCACGGCGGCGAATCAGAAGAACTTCGCGTGCCGCGACGGACGGGATGCGACAGATTGGTGCGAGTGCGGAAACGCGCAGGGGCATGGCACTAGCGTCGTGGGAATAGCGTTCACCCAACCTGATGAGTGTTGCGCGGGTGGCGACTGCCCCAGCTGGTGTGGGGGGGACTGCGTTGACAATTGCGACGCTCTGCTTGGCATCGCGTGCGGGGCGACCTTGGTTATGGCGAAGGTAGTTCATGAGGTCCCCAATATTTTTCAATGTTTTTCGTGTATGCGGATTTGTGCGACCTGCCCGCCCGGGGATTACTACGCGCCGACGTGGGTGCTCATCGTAGAAGCCCTAAGTTGGGCCGCAACCCTTCCTGCGGCGGCTGGACCCAATGCTGATGTTGTAACCTCCAGCTTGTCCGCACCCTCCTATAGTCTATATGAACACACAACGGCCAATCATATTACGTCACTGAATGTGGATTGGGTTGTGCATGCTGGGGGCGCACCGCTATCGCAAGCTTCCGGCAATTCAGGAGCTAATCAGCTTCGCGCGCCTTCCGGCGCATTTAACGTGATCTCTGTCGGAAATTATGATAATAACAATACGCCGAGCCGAACCGACGATATGATTGTTGGGGGATCTTCTGGAGGGCCGACGAAGGATGGAAGACGCAAACCGGATCTTTGTGCTCCAGGTCAGGGCACTATCACAACTGTTTTCTGCTGGACGTGGCCCAGTGTCGTTTTCGCTGTGTTCTCCGGCACGAGTGCGGCCGCGCCGCATGTTGGCGGCACGCTTGCATTGCTCAAGGAGGCTCGTCCAAGCATGTCGCCTCGTCAATGCCATGCAGTATTGGTAAACTCGGCTGCCCCACTGGGTAGCCAAGCGCCGTGGGAAGGCCAACCTGGGTGGGGACAGCTGATGGCCTATAATGCCGTTCTCTGGCGCAATAGAACCGCCGATGCACTGCTCAGTGCACCCTCCGATTCGAAGACGTTTCAGTTGGCGCCTGTTCCCCCGCTTGATGAAGTCGTGGTTACGATTGTGTGGCATCGGGCAATGCAAAACGAGACCGAGCCTATCGAAGACGACACTGGCAATCCTTCACCTGCCAACTTGGAGCTTTTTCTCGAGCGGCGACTTTCAGGCGGAGCTTGGTCCGTGAGCGAGTCAGACGTTGCAGCTAATCCCAATGACGGAAAACCTGAAGACAACGCGCGCCAAGTAAGGGATGCGCAGCAAGATCAAAGCCTTCCGCAATACGAATACCGGGTGCGCGTCGAATACAACCCCACGATCGACGTGCCTTACGCGGGTTCGCAATCATTCACTTTGGCGTCGAGACATGCCCTTGTGACGAACCCATAATCCCGAGTTTCGGTGTTCTGAGGGAGTACAGGTAGATGCCATGAGAAGGACTATCTCAGTTATCATTGTCACCTTGTGGTTAGGCGGTAGCTCCGTATTTCGTGCGCAAGCAGAGGTTCTCTACGATTTGCTTTGCATGGTTGATGACCATGAATACGAATGGGCTCTTAGCTCCTATTGTGGCGGAGAAGACGTCTTCGGGGTTCCCTTTGACCTTCAGGCTGCCGACGACTTTTCCATTGATCGGCCGTATTTCATCACCGCGGTTATCGTGAATTATGTGACTTGGCTAGGAGAATGCCCGAACCGGATTTGCCTTTCAGTCTTTCTGGAGGAGGATTGCAGGGCATCGAATGAAGCAGTTGCGTACCTTGAGGACGACGATAATGTCGTCTGCGAACCATTTGACGACGGTCGTTTCGGCCTGCGCGGGCTTCGAATTGCCACGGCGCCAAGCTCACCCATATTCCTGGGAGCCGGTACGTGGTTCTTATCCTGTCAGCCCTTTTCCGGCGACTGGGGATATGCCGTCGCTGGCGTCGGCGCCCGCCGATGTGCTGGAGGTGATGAGTTTCGTTGCGGAACCAATTATCGAGACGGGGGTGATTACAACCGCTGCTGCGACGGGCAAGGATCATATGGCCACACGGACTGGCGCGACGACAACCCATCGGCGGACAATCTGGGAATGTCCCTGCGCATCGAAGGCATCCCTGCGGGCGACTGCGTGGATGGCGAGATTGTCAGCGCCACGTGCAAAGTGCGCGACGGAGTCCGGAGGGGCAGAGTGGTCGTCAAGATCAGCGGCGGGCAGCCCAATGGAACCGTGACGGCGCTGCTGGATCCGCCCGACCCGCGGTCGATGAGCATTGCGCTGGACGGCTCCGGTCGCGGCAAGGGGAAATTCCGAGGCGTCCCGCTCGGCGAGCATCGCGTGTTCGTCTGCGATTCGATTGTGGACGTACCCTGCGCGCCGTAGCGGATCGCTTCTTCGAACGTCCATGCGGTGCAAGCGGTCCGCTCGAATCGGGCATCAAACCCAACGCCTCATCGGCTCGGGATGCACACCCGTTCGATCGACTTCGCCCGGCCCGCGGACGGCTCCACCTCCACCAGCACGCCGCACATCCGCACGTCCCCCTCGGCCACGTCGAACGTCTGCGGCACGCCGTTGATCATCGCCGACATGACGCGGTTCTTCCGCCGCCCCAGCACCGAGTCGTACGGACCGGTCATGCCCAGGTCGGTGATGTAGGCCGTCCCTTTGGGCAGGATGCACTCGTCGGCCGTCGGCACGTGCGTGTGCGTTCCGAACACGATGCTCGCGCGACCGTCCAGCTGCCACCCCAGCGCCACCTTTTCGCTGGTGGCCTCGGCGTGGACGTCCACCGCCACGATCCGCACGTCCGACGGAATCATCCCTAAACCCAAATCAAGCGTGAATGATCGGCCTTTTTCTGCGTCACGACCGCCGCGTTTGCGGCGCGCGGCGAGAGGGGGCGGCCGGGCGGTCGCTTATTAATGGGGTCATCAAATCGTTTACACTCGGAACTCCTCGAATCGTCGAGTCATGCTGAAATCTCTACAGTTCGCCATACGCGATGTAAACTATTTGATGACCCCATTAATAGCTCGGCGGAAGGGCCTGGCGCCAAGGGTGTTCAACCATGTCTGTCAATTCACGCAGAATCTCGGAGCCATGACCACGGCCTTGGCCCAGTCCCCCTGGCCATTTTCCAAAGCGTTCGCGGTGTCGCTCCTGCTTCAACTGCTTCTCGTGGTATGCTATCAGTGCCTGGCGTTGGCATTGGGCTTTCATGTTTCGCTTCCGACGTGGCTGGCAGTGGTGCCCGTGGTGGGACTACTCGTAGCCCTGCCGATCACGATCGCGGGGATCGGCGTCTTCGAAGCTTCGATGGTCGCATTGCTGACCAGTTGCACGACCCTCCAGCCCGGCGAGGTTCTTGTTCTGTGCGCGCTGCACCGGCTTATGATGGCCCTGCCAACCCGAGGTCTCATCGTGCTGGCGCTCTTGATTCCTGCGCGGGATCGAAGGTCCGCAGCCGGTTCCGGGGCAGGCCATCAGAGTGTTCCAGTCGGCTGACAGCCGCTGTTAAGCGCGGCGAGAGGGCCACCCACTGCTTGAGAGCCTCGTCAATGCTTGAAACTCGTTCGGAGCGGGGAAGAGGACGGACGGGAGCGTGAAGCGACGGTGTCCGGGGAGTCCGCGATGAAGCGCGGGAAGCCGTCGGGTCGTTAAGCCGTCGATTTCGACCAATCCTTGCGCCTCTTGACCTTCATCGACGGCGGAATATGCTCCCCCGGAAGCGCCGTGAAAGGGCCGGAAACAGGCCCCCTTCGTCTAGTGGACTAGGATATCAGGTTCTCATCCTGGAGACAGGGGTTCGAATCCCCTAGGGGGTGTGCGGCAGGGCGGCGGGACGGAATCTTCGTCCCGGCCGCCCGTTCCGTTTTCGGGAACCCGTGTCAAACCCCGGTCGAACCGCGTTCCGGGATTACCGGGGGCCGGTGACCTCCCAAGTATCGTCGAGCACCGGTCCGTTGAACCCGCCGAACAACACGCCGGTCGCGCGGAACACGTCGTACGCGAACCCGTGGTCGTAACGACCTGACGGTCCGGTGAACGAAAACGCCGTCCACGCTTCTCCGTTCCACATCCAGGTCTGATTGCTGGGAACCCCGAGGGTTCTGCCGCCGAAGGCGAGCGAAACTCGGCGCACGGAGTCGTAGACCAGGGAATGTCCGGAACGCACCGGCGGACCGGCGACGGGCGCCTCGGTCCAGGACTGTCCGTCCCAGATCCAGGTGTCGCCGAGATCGCGTCCGTTGAACCCGCCGT
>BOJX01000180.1 GCA_016860685.1 Planctomycetota bacterium | reverse complement strand
GCACGATCCACAACGTCGTCGCCGCGATCGACCCCGCCGGCGGGAGAAACCCGTCGAGCATCCGCACCTTCAGAAACACCGTCGTCGCCACCGCCGCCGCAAGCTGCGCCGCAAACTTCGACCACGGCCCCAGCGGACGACGGTCGTCCACCAGCCCGACCCCGTGCAGCCCCAGCGCCGCACCGACAATCCCCAGCACCAGCGGAAGGCGGTCCGCCATCCCGTCCGCGTGCTGCGCGATCAGCGCGGGAAGCCGGTCCCGCCACCCGGTCCGCGACAGCCCCACCACCCCGAGCGCCCCCGCGAGGATCGGCCCCGCCACCGACAGAAAGATCGCCACGCCCCCGCCCAGCGCCACGACCCGATCGTGCTGCTTATGCCCCCCGGGACGATCGACGAAACCCCGACGCACCGCCCAACGACGTACCACGCCGGTCAGCACCAGGCACAGCAAGGCCGGACCCGCAAAGGCGGCTATCCCGATCCAGATCATCGCGCGGAGTGTAACCCTGCCCACCGGGGCGCACCAACACGATCGATCCAACGATCCGCCTCAGTCTCCCCGTGTTTCTGGTGGCCGAGCGTTGCGTTGGCATCAGCTTCCGATCCTGCAAGACCTCGCGGCGAGCGGCTCGGTCTCGCCGGGACAGCCGACCCTCAGGAATCCTGAGAGGCATCCGACCGCCGTCGCTCTGAACGAGAATCCTCCGGGAATCGTTGCATCGGAGAATCCTCCGAGCGTCTTAGCCCCGGAAGAGGCGTCAGAAAACAGCCCAGCCCGCCAGGGCTGGGAAACCGTCGCGGAGGATCCGGGAGTCCCGGAGGGGCGACAGAAGTTCGAGAGGAAGACCGACCGTCGCGCCGCGGACCCGCCTCGTGTCACAGGCGATTTGAATTGCATCGCAAGAACCGGGGCGCGGACGTCCCGCGGTCTTCCGATCATCATCGCGTTGCCTCACCAGGAGACCTACAATGACGAAGTTGAACCGCACACGAAATCACGAGACGCGCCGCTCGGACACGCCGCGGAACAGCGCCGGGATCACGCCGCCCGCGCCCCGCCCCGACGGCGGAAGGTACGCCGACCTCGAGTCGCGCTGGCAGGCGGTGCGCGACCGCGACGACCGCGCGGACGGCGCGTTCCTCTACGCGGTGCGCACCACCGGGGTCTACTGCCGGCCGACCTGCCGCTCGCGCCAACCGCTGCGCCGCAACGTGCGCTTTTTCGAGACGGCCGCGGACGCTCGCCGGGAAGGCTTCCGCCCCTGCAAGCGCTGTGCGCCCGACGACGCATCGCCCGTCGATCCGCATCGCGCGGTCATCCTGAACGCCTGTCGCAGGATCGACGCCGGCGCGACGCCGCTGCTGGCGGAACTCGCCCGCGATGCCGGCCTGACCCCCTCGCACTTTCAACGCGTGTTCAAACGGGTCGTCGGCGTCTCTCCGAAGCAGTATGCGATCGCCCGGCGCGTCCGGCGGTTTCAAGACCGCCTGACCCCCGGAACGACCGTGATGGACGCCGCGCTGGACGCCGGGTTCTCCTCGACCGCCCGCGCCTACGCCGTCGCGGGTCCGCGCCTCGGCATGTCTCCCTCCGCGCGGCGCCGCGGAGGACGCGGCGAACGCATCCGCAGCACCGTCGTCGAATCTCCTCTCGGACCGATGCTCGTCGCCGCCACCGACAAGGGCGTATGCCGCGTCGCCTTCGGACGCCACGCCGACGAGCTTATCCGCGCCCTGCGGACCGAGTTTCCCCACGCCGACCACGTCGCCGACGCACCGGGCGTCAAAGCGCTCGCCAGGCGCATTCTGAACCTGATCCCCTCTCCCGCAACCCCCGCGACCCGCTCCGCAACCTCCGCGATCTCCGCAACCCCCGGCGCACCTTCGACCACGCCAAACCGGAAACCGCCCAAGCCGCAAAACCCCAGCGCCTTCGATCCGCCCCTGGACGTAGAGGGAACCGCGTTTCAGTTCCGGGTCTGGGAGGCCCTGCGCCGCATCGCCCCGGGACGAACCACGACTTACGGGCAACTGGCGCGCAGCATCGGGCGCCTGCGCAGCGCTCGCGCCGTAGGACGCGCCTGTGCGGCCAATCCCCTCGCCCTCCTGATCCCCTGCCACCGCGTCGTCCCCTCCGACTCAGGTACGGGAGAGTACCGCTGGGGACGAAACCGCAAGCAACGTCTCCTCACTCTTGAAAACCCCGCACCGACCCCTTGACCCCAGGTTCAAACCGGTTACCCGCGCACGGACCACGACCTGCGTCAGGCGGTAGAGGCTGACGAACCCGCCGAAGTCGCCGGGCTGATGATGCACGATGCTCTTGCCCGCCAGGGCGAAGAGCGCGTCGCGGATCGTTCCCGGATCCGCGCCGGCAGCGGCGCCGAGAAGTTCAGCCGGAATACGGTCCGGCGCGGCGAAGGCGGCGGCGAAGAGCACGCGCTCGGTCGGCTTGCCTTCCAGACCCTTCATGTGCAAGGCGAGCGTCGAAGCGACCGAGCGGCGGTATCCGGCGGCCTGGCCTTTCAGTTCGTCCTTCTCGAAGAGTTCGAGGGTCGCTTCGTCTGACTTTCTCAATTCTTCCACCGTCTGCGCGAGCGCCGGAAGGTCCTTTCTGCCCTTGTGAGTGCTGGGAAATGTCTTCGCCGCGTTTCACCGCCACGGCGCCATCGGCGCGGACGCGCTCGATGACCTCGTGCCGAGGATGACGGCCGGCCTGCCCGAAGCCGCGGCCGATGATGCGGTCGAGGGCATCGGCGAGGCGATAACCAAGAGCTACCGCGACAAGTTCCCCCTCGAAGGTCCGATCAAGGATGAGAAGGCGCTGACGACGGTCTCGGTCCACCCGGACGCGGGTCGGACGATCGTCCGAACTCCGGTTTGTCTTGGGTCGGACTCGCGGCAAGAATCGGGTGACGATGGCGGCGGGACGAGATGAATTGAGAGCATCGGGGAAGGCCGTTCCTTACGAAGACGAGCTGGAGGCTTCGGATTCGGCGGATGACCTCTCCGAATCCGTGGAGAATCTGTCGGAAAGCGCGGAAGACCTGGAGGATCCGGGCGACGGGGAGGGCGCGGATCCCGCGGCAGGTCCGCAGGTGAAGCGCGTGCGCGTCCGCCGCAGCGTCGCCGGGCGGCGGCTGGACAGGTACATGCACGGGCGCTTCCCGCGCCTCAGCCGCACGCTCATCCAGAAGTGGATCAAGGACGGCGAGATCACGGTCAACGACCTCCCGGCCAAGCCCAGCTACGAGCCGAAGGAAGGCGACATCGTGCGCATCGTGATCCCGCCGCCGCCGCCCTCCGAGGTGGTACCGCAGGACATTCCGCTGGACATTCTTTATGAGGATGAGTGGCTGATCGTCATCAACAAGCCGATCGGGATGGTCTGTCACCCTGCGTATGCGTCGCAGACGGGCACGATCGCCAACGCGGTGGCGGGCTACGCCGAGCGACTCAGCAAAGGCAGCGATCCGTTCCGCCCCGGCATCGTGCATCGCCTCGACAAGAACACGACGGGTGTGATGCTCATCGCCAAATGCGACGAGGCGCACTGGCGCGTGTCGCTCCAGTTCGAGCGACGGACGGTGAAGAAGGAGTATTTCGCCGTCGTTCACGGGCGCGTCTCGCTCGACGGCGACGTGATCCACAAACCGCTCGCTCCGCACCCGGATACGACGCAGCGCATGATCCTTCCGGGGTCGATCTACCCGCCGCGCCAGGCGATGTTCAAGGAGGCGATCACGGAGTATCGCGTCCGCCGGCGCTACGCAGGCTACACCGCGGTCGATCTTTTCCCGCGCACCGGGCGCACACATCAGCTTCGCGTCCACATGTCCAGCCTCGGGCACCCGATCGTGGGGGACCGCCTTTACGGCGGGCGGCTTGTCTCCGAGCGCGAGCTTTCGGGCGAGGGCAGCAATCTCCCGCTCTTTGAGTTTCAGGCGCTGCACGCCCGGCGCCTGCGCCTTGTGCATCCGATCCGGGAGACGCCGCTGGACATCGAGGCGCCGCTTCCTCCGCACCTGGCGCGGCTGGTCGAATTGCTCGAGAGGCACCGAAACGGCAACCCGACGAGCGCCTCGTAACCGGTTTGGCCCCCGGCGGTCGCGCGGCATGAATCAGGGGAGTCCCAACGTCAGGGCGCCCGAATTCCAGGGGTTCGGACACCGAAGGTCCATGAAACCCCGTCGAACGCGAAAGAACCGACGCCGCAAGCCGAGATCAGGGATGCTTTCAGCGCCCTCCTTGGTCTCGACGCTCAAAATAACAGAAATGCGGTCGCCTTGGACTTGACATGGGTGCCGCATTCTGATAAGATATCCCCGTTCGGTTGTGCTGCAATCGGGGCGGATAGCGGCACGACAGCCTGGAGAACATAGTCATGCACCCC
>BOJX01000179.1 GCA_016860685.1 Planctomycetota bacterium | reverse complement strand
AGGTTTTCACTTGACCGCCCGATGCCTGTGGGGTATATTACAGGACGAGAAGTGAGATTCGGGCAGGGCGGAAGGCTCCGCGTCGGTCCCTTCCCTTCCCTTCCCTTCCCTTCCCTTCCCTTCCCTTTCCTTCCAGGGGGAATTGCATGTACCGTCAGCAATACAGCCTTTGTTGGTTGTGTGCAGGTCTTATGATCCCAACCGTAGGGATGGCCAGCCCTGCCCGGCAGGCCACGCCTCCACCTTGCCCGCCCGGCGTTAGCTGCAATTGTCCACCGACCCCGTGTGCCCAGAATGATTCACAGTGCGGAGGTTGTTGTGACACAAAGGCTCAATGCTTAGCCTGTTGTGCAAGACTGCATCCACCGGGCGGAACGCCCTTGTGCAACAACTGCTGCGAGAACTTCAGTTCGTGATCGCCGCCGGTGGCCGGCGAAGCGAGAGCTATGAGTGACCCCGGAAGTACCAGGCCGCGACCATTCAGAAGTGGTATTGAGATGAGAAGAAGTTCGAGCGCCCGGTTTTTCGTCGGGGCGGCACGACATGCCGCAGAGCACTTGGCATTTTCAGGGGGCTCATGAGCGAAGTTCGAGGAGCCGCCGTATGATCGAAGCGCTTCAATTCGTCGCAGGTTTCCTGTTCCTTGTGCAGGGGGCGCCGCCGGCCGCCCCGTCCGCATCCGCGGACTACACGTCCGTCACCGCCGGGGAGTGGATCAACCCGCTTCACCTTCGCGTGCCGGATGAGCGAACGTGGGTTCTATTTTTCTTCAGAACCCGCTATCCCGAGACGGCGAACAAGGCCGAGCTGCGCCGCAAGGTTGAAGCCCTGGTCAAGCGGTTGAATCAACTCGCGCGCGAGCGGAGGGATCTCATGATCGTGGGGTTGACGGAGGAGTCCCGGGACGACATTCAAGGATTCCTCGCGGAAACGCAGCCCCGGTTCGCTATCGGCGTCCGATCCCCGACGCACAAGACCTTCGGAGTGGAAGATTTCCCTTCCGTGATCGTAGTCAGAAGGGGAAACGTCGAAGTCGCCGCATCGCCGGATCGTTGGGAGTCGCTGCTCCCGCCGTTGGCGCCCGATTCCGGCGCGCCGCCGCTCGATGAACTGACGATCGAGGAACTCAAAGAGCGAGTTACGCGCGATCCCACGGCGCTATCCATCGTCGACGGCGAGGCCGGGCAGGCCCTGGAGCGATTGCGCCTGCGGCTCGCGCCCGAGGAATTCATGGTCTACTGCGATCAGATTGAGCACGCCGGAGGCGTGGACGCGGTCTGGACGGGTAGGGTTCGTTATCAGAAGCACCTGGCGGATCCGAACGTCGTGGAAAAGCTGCCCTTCGGCACGCCCGCCTCGGACGCCGCCGGAGCGTGGCGACGCTCGCGCGACGATCCCCGATGGGCGCCGATGCGCGCTTTCTTTGAGGAATTCAATAACCGCAAGAACGTCACCGTCGAATCCGTGGTGGAGGCCCATCATGCGCATCTGACCGACGACCCCAACGACCTGCTGATCCGCTTCTGGCTTGCGCAGTCCGTGAGGGACAAGAAAGATATTGCCCTGCTTCCATCCTTGCGCGCCATCTATGACGCCGAGCCGGATGCGGTGGTGCGCAGCCAGATTCTGCTGGGGATGTGCGAACTGGCGCCGACGGGCGATGCGGAGACGTTGCGTTTCCTGGAGGAGCGGATGAAAACCGAACCGCACTTCCGCGCCGGCGCGACCCTCGAGATGGTCCACTCCCTCATCCGCGACGGCATGAATCAACCCTGAAAACACGGAGCAAAACGCCCTCGTGCGACGTTACCCGGCCCGATGCGGAGTTATCCGGGCGAGGTCACACCGTTTCTGACGACTCCTCGCTGCAATTTCGGAAATCCGACGGATCTTCGCTACAATGGCGCTGCCGGGCGTCGCTGGGGCATCCGCAGGCCGGCGAGGGGAATCATCATGCATGACGGAAAGAGCATCCGTGCGGTTGCGACGTTGAGTCTTTACGTCGGGTTGATGACGGCGGCTCAACCCAGCGCGGCACGGGCGCAGGATCTTCGCATCGATGTCTTCCGCATCCCGACACCGGCTTCACGTCCTTACACGATCACCGCGGGTCCGGACGGGTGCTTGTATTTCACTGAGTCCCACGGCGACAAGATCGGGCGCATCACTTCCGAGGGCGAGATCGCCGAGTTCGACGTGCCCACGTCCGACTGCGGCCCTTACGGCATTGCCACCGGCGCCGACGGACGCCTCTGGTTCACCGAGCGCTTCGCGGACCAGATCGGCCGCCTGGATCCCGCCACCGGGCAGATCGACGAATTCCCGGTGACCACGCCTTTCGCCCAGCCCTGGGAGATCACCGCCGGTCCGGACGGAAATCTCTGGTTCACCGAGGAGGACGTCCACCAGATCGGGCGGATCCGCCTCAACGGCGACGTGACCGAGTTCCCGGCCGGCGCGTGCTGTTTCCCCACGGGCATCACCGCCGGTGCGGACGGGCATCTGTGGAGCACGATCGAGATCGGCGACCAGCTTGTGCGCATGACCGCCGGCGGCGACGCGACGCTCTTTCCGGTGCAGACCGAGGAGCAACTGCTGTTGTGGGACATCACGCCGGGTCCGGACGGAAATCTCTGGTTCACCGAGCTTGCGGGCCGCTCGATCGGCCGCATCACGCCCGACGGCGACATCCGGCGCTTCCCCGTCCCCGGCGAGTTTTCCGGCATCACCGGCATCACCGCCGGACCGGACGGACTGATGTGGTTCACCGAGAACGACACCGCCCGGGTGGGGGCGATGCGATCCGACGGAGAGATGGCGTTCTCGCAGGCGATCGAGCGGAACAGCCGGCCGCTGAGCATCGTTCACGGTCCGGACGGCAACCTCTGGTTCACGATGGCCGACGGGAACGCGATCGGGCGCATCCGCCGCGCCCGCCACGGAACGGCCTACGTCCTTTCGATGGACGCGGGGTTCTCGCCCGCCAACCGCGAGTGCCGCCTCGGTGACACCGTGCAGTGGACCTTTGTCGGTCCGCGAACGCACGGCGTGCACGAGCGCAGCGGGCTGGGCCTTTTCGATTCCGGCCCGATGCCGATCGTGTCGTATTTCTCGCACTCCGTGACGGCCGCCGGAACGTACCTGTATGAGGATTCGCAGTTTCCCGTGTTCAAGGGGCGGATCCGGGCGGGAGTGGACGCGCCGAAACGGAGGAACACAGGTGAGTCGTTCTCCGTCGTCTGGGCGACGCAGACCGCGCCGGACGGGCATGTGTTCGACGTGCAATTGAAGTCGCCGGACGGTTCCGGCTACGAAGACTGGCAATCCGGCGTCACAACCCTCAGCGCCGAGTTCTCGCCGCAGGTCTCCGGAGCGCACAAATTCCGCGCCCGCCTCCGCCGCACGTCCGACGGGAAGGCCCTGAAGTTCTCCCCCCCGACTCGCGTCCGCGTCAGCGAATGAGCCGGTCCGGCCGCGAACCCCGTCTGAGCCGGCGCTCCTTTCGGCGGACCAGCTTTCGGAAGACTCTCTTGCCTGTGCGATAGCCGTGCTGGGGTGCGTCGGGCGTCGAATCTGACCCGGGGCGACGGTAAGGGCGCCGCGTGTGGTCTGGATGCAAGTCTCTTCGTATGAATAACTTACGGGATTGGCGCGAGGTGAGGGTTGTCAGGGTTGGCCCCTGGGTCTACAATGCCGGGCTCGGTTGCGGGGGGGTGTAGCGGACCGGGCAATGATGGAACGCCGGGTTCGTTCAGGCGCTTCTCCGGACCGGAATTAACGCAGACGGGGTGCAACGATGAAGGAAGGCATTCATCCGAAATACGAGGCGTGCGTCGTCAAGTGCGGTTGCGGAAACACGTGGGAGACGCGGAGCACGGCGCGCGAGATTCACATCGAAATCTGCTCGACTTGCCACCCGTTCTTCACCGGGCAGCAGAAGTTCGTGGACTCGATGGGCCGCGTCGACCGGTTCACCAAGAAGTTCGGCGGCGAGTACTTCAAGCCAAAGGAGAAGGACAAGCCGAGCGGTTTCCGCAAGCGCATCTAGCGGTTCGGGGCAGACGTCGAACCACGCCGGACCGCGGGTTTCGCGGCGCAAAGGCGTGGTTCATCGTCTTGAAGGCCATCGCGCCACGGATGGCGGGGCAGGCGACCGACGGACCTTCGTCTGCGGCGACCGAGTCGGCGGAACGGCCCCGCCCACGGGGGGCGAATCCTCTAAAATCCTGAATCTTCCCTCGTGATTCGGGTTCACGCTTTCTGACGGGTGCGGTTTGGTACGATTCCGCCTTCGGACGGGGTCAGTTCAGTGAGAACCCGCATTCTGACGGGCACGGAAGGAAGCGCCGGCGCGGAATCACGGTTTCGCCGGATTCATCCTGTCGTAAGATCAGCACATGTCCGACGATCTGAATTCACGATT
>BOJX01000178.1 GCA_016860685.1 Planctomycetota bacterium | reverse complement strand
GAGGCGCGGGAGGAGCTGGCGCCCGAGATTTCCGTGCATCTTCCGGGGAAGACCCGTCTCCCGCTTCGGGGGATTCAGATCGAGTGCCAGCTTCGTGACGCGGCGCCGGGAGAGTGGGAGGCGCTGCGGAAAAAGGCGTCGAAGTTCGAGGAGTTCGTCTCGATGGACGCGGTCCGACCTCCTCTGACGGTGCGCTCGCGTCGGACGGGGGACCGGTTCTGGCCGCTGGGCGCGCCGGGAACGAAGAAGGTCGCCGACTTCCTCATCGACGCCAAGGTGGACGCGCGCGAGCGCGACCGCGTCGTCGTGCTCTGCGACCTGCTCGGGCCGATCTGGGTCGTCGGACATCGCATCGACGACCGCGTGAAGCTCACCGCACAAACCCGTCGTGTGCTACGGCTGGTCGTCACGCCCGTGGGCTGAAGGCGACGGGGACGGACCCCGAAGTTCTCGGTGCGCGCGACCGGGCCGGGCCGTCGGGGTGAAACCCCTCGGTCGAGGCTTGCGAACGCGGACTTACGTTCGCGTCACCCTCGGGCGCCGGCGGTCGAGGGGCGGTTCGTAGCCTTCGCTGCGGCCGAAGATCATGCGCCCGGCGGAGGTCTGAAGGACGCTGGTGACGGTGATCTGGATCGTCTCGCCGATGTGATCGCGTCCGCCCTCGGCGACGACCATCGTGCCGTCCTCGAGGTAGCCGACGCCCTGACCGGCCTCCTCGCCGGGCTTGATGACCTTGACTTGCATCGTTTCGCCGGGGAGGACGACGGGGCGCAGGGCGTTGGCGAGATCGTTGATGTTGATGACCATCACGCCGCGGAGCTGGGCGATCTTGTTGAGGTTGTAGTCGTTGGTGACGACGCGTCCGCCCAGCTCCATCGCAAGGTCCACGAGCATCTCGTCCACGCTGACACCCTCGGCGACGAACTCGACGTCGAGAATGCGGATGTCCACGCGGTCGGAGAGCTGAAGCTTGTTGAGCACGTCCAGCCCGCGGCGCCCGCGGTTGCGCTTCAGCTTGTCGCCGCTGTCGGCGATGCTCTGAATCTCCTGAAGGACGAAGCGCGGCAGGACCAGCTCCTGATCGATGATGCCCGTCTCGGCGATGTCGGCGATGCGCCCGTCGATGATGACCGACGTGTCCAGCACAAAGGGCACGGCGCCCTTCGTCTCCTTCGAGAACTCGACGTAGGGGATGACGAAGCGGACGTCGTCCTTCGTCTGAAGAATGAAGCTTACCGCGAGGTAGCAGCAGATCACGCCGACGGTCAGCTTCATCACGCTGACCAGCCGGGAGTCAAGATCGACCGAGGCGAAGCTCGACTCCACCAGCAGGTCGATGATCAGCGAAAGACCGTAAGAGACGATCATGCCGATCACCAGTCCGAAGAAGATGCCCGACATCGCCGTCAGCGACTTCTGCGGAATGAAGACGTCGAAAAGCATGAACGCCAGCCCGACGCTGCCGAAGATGATCAGCATGTAGTAAGGGTTGTTGCGCAGGAAATCCGGGAGGATGTCGCTCTCGCCGGCCTTGGACGCGAAGGTCCACCCGACGGAGAAAAGCACAAGGAAGAACACGAGTCTGAGCACCAGCAGCATGATCGAGCTGGCGCTGTCCCGCGCTTCGCGGGGGCGCAGGGGTGAACGTCCGAGAGGTCGGCCCATGTGATGACTCCGAATGCCGTCGCATGAATCCGTGCGGGCAGGCCGCGACGCGCGACCGCCGATGTATCCGGTCCGTTACGTATAAACGATGAATAATCAGTCAAGTATAGGCTCGCGCTGGCGGGGGTTCCAAGCCTGTGATCCCGGCGCCGGTGATGCCCGGGCTGCCGGTCAGGCTGTGAGACGACCGGACGCCGTCGAAACTGTCGCTCGTCGAAGGCCACTCGACCGGCATCGGCCCTGTCGGGGGAGGCCGGGCTTTCGTCAATACCACGGCTGAGGCGGCGTCGCTCGGGCGAAGAGCGAAGAACGAGGCCTCGGTTTACGATGTCCGGTGATGCCCGAGTTGCCTGACATCCTTGTTTATGTGAACGCCTTGCGCGACCGGGTTGCCGGCCAACGCCTGGATCGCGCCCGGGTGCTTTCGCCTTTTCTACTGCGCACGCATGATCCGCCGCTGGAAAGCGTCGAAGGACGCCGCGTCGTCGAGGTCGGACGGGTCGGCAAGCGGATCACGATCGGGTTCGACAACGAGGTTTTCCTGGTGTTTCACCTGATGATCGCGGGGCGCTTCCGGTGGTCGGCGCCTTCGGGTCGCCCCCCGGGGAAGATCACGCTGGCGTCGCTGGCATTCCCGGCGGGAACGTTGGTGCTGACCGAGGCGGCGAAGCGAAAACGCGCATCCCTTCATGTCGTGGCGGATCGGTCGCGGCTTGCGGAGTTCGACGCCGGGGGGCTGGACGTTCTGTCGGCGGACCTGCCGTCGTTCACGGCGGCGCTTCGGCGCGAGAATCACACGCTCAAGCGGGCGCTGACCGACCCGAGAATTCTCGACGGGATCGGCAACGCCTACTCTGATGAAATCCTGCACGCGGCCCGACTCTCACCGGTGGTTCTGACCTCGCGGCTGACGGGCGCCGAAGTCGCCCGCCTGCACCTGGCGGCAAAAGAAACCCTGTCGCGTTGGACGGAACGCCTGCGCGCGCAGTTCGCCGAGCGATTTCCCGGGCCGGGCGACATCGCCGCGTTCCGCCCGGACTTCGCCGTCCACGGACGCTTCGGGAAGGCTTGTCCGGTCTGCGGTACGAAGGTCCAGCGGATCCGTTACGCCGAGAACGAGACGAATTACTGTCCGACCTGCCA
Source organism: Planctomycetota bacterium (assembly GCA_016860685.1). Classification (GTDB taxonomy): domain Bacteria; phylum Planctomycetota; class Phycisphaerae; order UBA1845; family UBA1845; genus JABWBH01. Next base: position 1,643 of record BOJX01000178.1, on the reverse strand, counting down.
GACTGGCGGGCGGTTGCTGGCGGACCGGTCGATGTCGCGGCTCCTGGGTGCGGACCGCCCTCGGACGGTGGGCGATCTGGAATGACCTGCGGGAATGAATTGCCGTCGGTTTGTCTTGACGCTTGCAGGGAGGGTTTCTAGGTTGACCGCCCGGTGCGATCTTCGGATCCACCCTTGGTGAGGCACGTTGGGGGAACACACATGAAGCGGTTTTTCTCATTTCTCGTTTCCTGCAAGGCAAGCGTGCTCTTGACGGGCATTCTTCCGGCGCTCGCCCTGGCGCGGCCTTCGGTTGCCCAGGACCGAGCGATTTCGCTCCTCGACGTGGCCCGGCTTCAAGCGGTCACGGGCGTCGAGCTTTCGCCTGACGGGAAACACGTTGCGTATCTGCGGAGCGTGCCGAGGCGTCCTTATGTGGACGAGGACGGCGGGGCGTGGACCGAGTTGCACGTGGCGGACCGGTCGTCGGGGAATTCGCGCCCCTTCATTACGGGCAAGGTGAACGTCAGCGGCGTGCGCTGGACGCCCGACGGGTCGGGGCTGTCATTCCGCCTGAAGCGCGGGGACGACAAGGAGACGTCGCTTTACGTCATCCCCCTCAGCGGCGGCGAGGCCCGCAAAGTGCTCGAACATGATACGGGCGTTGGCGCGTATTCGTGGAGCCCGGACGGGCAGCGCGTCGCGTTCCTGGCGCAGGAGAAAGAGCCGAAGGACATCAAGGAGCGGAAGGAAAAGGGCTTCAAAGCCGAGGTTTATGAAGAAGACTGGCGCGTGACGAAAGTCTGGCTGGCAACGCCCGGTCCGACCGGGGATTCGTGGGTCGAGGCGGATGAGTCGTTGAAGCCGAAGGCGCTGGATCTGCCGGGATCGGCGTTCGCCGTGGAGTGGAGCCCGACGGGGGCGCATCTCGCGGTTTCGCTGGCGCCGACGCCGCTGATCGACGACGAGTACATGAAGCAGAAGGTCCACGTGGTCGAGGTCGAAACGGGGAAGGTTCTGGCGAAACTGGAGAACCCCGGGAAGCTCGCCTCCTTCAAGTGGAGCCCGGACGGGAAGCACCTCGCGATGATGGCCGGCGCCGACCTGAACGACCCCGGCGACGGCTCGCTGCTGGTTGGGAGCGTCACGGGAGGAGCGTTGAAGAACGTGCTTCCGGACTACCCGGGGCACGTCAATTCGTTCGCGTGGCAGGACGCGGACACGATCATGTACCTCGTGGACGAGGGAGTCTGGACGGCGCTGGGGAAGGTGGACGCGGACGGGACGAACCAGCGGACGATCCTCCCCGCGGGGACGCACGTTATGTCGGGGCTGTCGCTGTCAAAGGACGGACAGCAGGGCGCAATGATCAGCGAGAGCGCGGCGCACCCGCCGGAGGCGTTCGTCATGCAGCACGGTGACGCGGTGCCGACGCGGATCACGACGCATAACCCGTGGCTTTCCGAGGTGCGTCTCGCGAAGCAGGAGGCGGTGCGTTACAAGGCCCGCGACGGACTGGAGATCGAGGGCGTGCTGGTTCGGCCTCTCGATGAGAAACCGGGGACGCGCTACCCGCTCATCCTCAGCGTTCACGGCGGACCGGAGGCGCACGAGAGCAACGGCTGGAAGACGAACTACTCCCGTCCCGGACAGTATGCGGCCGC
>BOJX01000177.1 GCA_016860685.1 Planctomycetota bacterium | reverse complement strand
GCCGGTGAGGTTCAGCGCGGCCCGCGTTCCTCCGGACAGCGCCTCGGCCTCATCCCCGTGACTTTGCAATTGTCGCACACGGCACCGCGCCCCGGAGGGCATCGCCTCCAGTTCGTCTCCGCGCATCACCGACCCGCGCAGAACCGACCCCGTCACGACGATCCCTCGCCCCGCAACGTTGAACACCCGATCGATACACATGCGGAAAGGACGGCCGGCGCGAACGTGTTCAACCCGGGCCGCTGCCGACGTCAGCGCCTCACGAAGCGCGTCCAGCCCCGACCCGGTGACGGAGGAGACCGGCACGATCGCCGAGTCCTTCAACGAGCTTCCCGCAAGAAGCTCCCGCACGTCCTCACGCACCAGTTCAATCGTGTCCGCGTCCACCCGGTCCGCCTTGGTCAGCGCGGCCACGCCCGTCGTCACCCCGAGCAGGTTGAGGATCTCGACGTGTTCGACCGTCTGCGGCATGACCGAGTCGTCCGCCGCCACGATCAGCAGCGCGAGGTCGATGCCCTGCGCCCCCGCGACCATCGTGCGCACGAAGCGCTCATGCCCCGGCACATCGACGATTCCGAATTGCACGTCGCCCACCCGCAGATGCGCGAAGCCCAGTTCGATCGTCATCCCGCGGGCCTGCTCCTCCGGCAGACGGTCCGTGTCGATCCCGGTCAGCGCGCGGACCAGCGAGGTCTTGCCGTGGTCGATGTGGCCGGCGGTCCCGATGATGACGTGGCGCACAGCGCCGCCCCGGGCGGATTCGGGCGGCGCGGCGGCGGTCCTTTGAATATGCGGCGTCGGCGGCATGCCCGCTGATTATCCGATCGGCGCGCGCCGCCGACAAGAAAGCCGCGGGAAAGGCCTCTGCGCCCCCCGCGGCTGGATCGTGACTCCCGGCCGCTGCGTCGCGGATCACAGGAACAGCAGCGTCATGAGGATGAACAGCGGGACCAGGATCACCACGCTGTACATCATGTATCCGAAGAAGCTCGGCATCTTCACGCCCGACTGCTCCGCGATGCTCTTGACCATGAAATTCGGTCCGTTGCCGATGTACGTCATCGCGCCCATGAAAACCGCCCCCAGCGAGATCGCCACCAGCAGATCCTGGCGGATGAAGTTCCCGTCAAGGAGCTGGAAGATGCCCGGACCCGCCTCGTGCGTCATCGCGTTGGCGATCTGGAAGAAGACCAGGTACGTCGGCGCGTTGTCGAGGAAGCTGGACAGCGCCCCGGTGATCCAGAAAAACTTCCACGGTTTGTCCAGCACCTGGCCGATCTGGTCGCCGCTCGACTTGAGCAGCTCCAGCGGCGGCTGCATCGCGATGAAGATCCCGATGAAGAGCGCCGCCACCTCGAGGATCGCCGTGTAATTGAACTGGTTGTCCTCGCGGACGGATTTCGCCGTGGACTTCAGCGACATGACCACCAGCGCCAACATGCACAACTCGCGCATGAACATCGGCGCGGTGAAACCCGTCCCCAGAAGGGGCTCGCCCGGCTTGATCAACGCCACGCACAGCACCACGCCCAGCAGCAGCAGGAGATTATGCGACCCGCGCATCGTCAGGCGGCGGACCTGCGTCTCGTCCCGGATGATGTCGCGCGGCGTCTCCTTCTTGTACACCACGCTGTCCCACGCGTAGTAAACGATCAGCAGAATCACGGACAGGACCGCCCACTCCTTCCAGAGGTGGAACGTCCAGAGGAACGGCACGCCCTTCAGATACCCCAGAAACAGCGGCGGGTCGCCGATCGGCAGCAGGCAGCCGCCGATGTTGCTGACCAGAAAGATGAAGAAGATGACCGTGTGCTTGACGTGTTTGCGCTCCGAGTTCGTCTGCAACAGCGGGCGGATCAGCAACATGCTCGCGCCGGTCGTTCCGATGAAGCTCGCCAGCCCCGCCCCGACCGCCAGGAACGCGGTGTTCGTCGCCGGATGCGCCGCCAGATCCCCCTTCAGGCATATCCCGCCGCTGATCACATAAAGCGAGAACAACAGGACAATAAAAGGGATGTAATCCAGGATGATCGCGTGCTCCAGCACGCTCATGATCTTCGCCTGACCGTCCGCGATGGCGTAATAAGCGAGCGTGATCCCGGCGAAGACCAGCGCGACCATCAACTTGTTTTTGTTTTCCTCCCACCAGTGATGCGTGCGCGGGATCAGCGGAAGCAGCGCGATCGACAGCAGCATCCCCACGAAGGGCAGCACCGCCCACGTCGCCGGCGCATGCGCCTCGTGCCCTCCGCCGTGACCGTGGTCCGACGTGTAATGATGATACAGAAGCAGCACGAGCACGGCCGCCCCGGCGACCGCGGCCAGTCGGTTCAGCAAGGATCCCGAGTTCCCCAGTTGATGCGGATGCTCCGCCATGTTTACGCTCATTGACATACGCGGCGTTCTCCCTTTGAAGTCAGGTAGGTATCGACCAACCCGGGACCGCCGCTTCGACTCGTTACGCCGGGCGGCGTCCGAATACCCCCGCCGCCCGACAGGAGGGCAGGATTGTGATGAAGTCTCCCGCGCCTGTCCAGCGCTGCGGAGGCGAAATTATCCGACCCGAGCGCGAGCGATGCGCGTAAGAAGGCACCGGGCGTCGGTTCGGACGGCGCGTCAGGAGGCGCCAGCACGCGCCGACGGCGAGGCTGGGAAAAGCGAGGCCCGGATCCGTTGCAGCGCGGCGGCGTCGGAATCGTCCGCTTTTGCGTGACTGACGGCTTCGTCGAATACCTTCTCGCTGATCAGGATCACGCTCGGATGAATCAGACGCTCCGACGATGCCAGCGACCGCAGATGCGACTGCTGGTCCCGGTCCAGCCGCAGCGCGCTCATCAGATCCTGAAACAACGCTCGAGGATCATCCTTCCACTCTCGTCGGCGCAGACGCGCCTGACCGCGCGTCAAGGCGTAAGCGATCACGAAAATCAGTCCGACCCCCAGCAGCGCCAGAAGCACGCCGACGACGGATCCGCCCTCGCCCATCCGCTGACGGATGCTTTCGAGCACCGGCGGAAGTTCGGACTGCGCGACCCCCCACGTCATCATCGCAACGCCTCCTGCGCGGGCCGCAAAGTCGTCGGCGCCTGCCGCACGTCGGCCTCGCCCAGCGCCGACAGACACCGGTTCGCGCGGCGGCGAACATGCATGTCCGGATCCTCCCGCCCCATCCTCCCCACCACGAGGGCGCAGGACCGCAATCCGAGGCGCTGCACGACCCACAACGCGCTGATCCGCGCGGCGCGGGAGGAATCCTCCAGCATGTGCAGCAGCGCGTCGCCCGCCGGCGCATGTTGCCGGGCCAGCAGCGCCTTGATCGCGTTCGCCCGCACGCGCGGCTCCGCCGCCTTCAACATCGGCGCGATCCACGCCGTGATCCGATCGTCCGCCGTCCGCTCCAGCGCCTCGATCGCGTTCGCCTGCACGCGCGGCTCGACATCGGACAGCGCCGAACGCAGCGCCCCCGCCGCTATCCCCCGGTCCACGCCCGCCAGCGAAGCCGCCGCCGTCGCCCGGACGATCGCATCCGGATCGTGGATCAGGCGCAGGATCGCGTCGCTGAACCCCGCTTCGATCCCGCGCTCCCGCACGGCCTGAAGTCCGCGCACCCGGTCCAGCGCCCGCGGCGAGTTCAGCAACGCGCGGCACGTCGTGACGACATCCGCCGCCGACGACGATCCGCCCGCGTGGTCGCTTTCGGGCCGCAAAACCGCTTCGGAGCGCGGCGCTTCGACTTTCCCTTCACGTTCACCGCCGGGGATTGAGGATTTCACGGGCTCGCTGCGCACGGGCGGTCGAGCCGAAGCCGCCGGAATCACCCGATCCGGGTTCCGCCGCCGCAACTCCCGCTCCGCAATAACCGCGAGCGCAGGGTCCGGTCCGCGGACCACCGACAGCAACAGGGCGTCCGACCCCTCTCCGTCCTGTCGAACCACCGCCCACAGCGCCGCCCGTCGGACCGCCGGCGACCCGGTTTCCAGCCACCGGCTGAACACCTCAAGCTTGTGCGCCGTGGGAATCCCGGAACGTGAGATCACACCGGCGATCCGCTCGACGTGATGCGGGTCGCGGTCCGCGAGACGACGCGCATCGGTCCGGACCCAACTTGTCGCGCGCACTTTGGCGCAACCCCGCTCCACGTTCGGGTCCGCCAGAAGCCACGAGGCCTCGATCAAGCCTGCGAGAACGCCCGCGTCGTCCGCCTGCTCCAGTCTTCGCGCCGCCGCCTCTCGCACCGAATCCAGCTCGAGCGCACACCACGTGAACACGGATAAGCGCGGATCCGGAGGTCCGGCGAGAATCTGCCGCGTCGCGTGAACCAGGTGCGACCGAGGGCCTTCAAGCCGCGGGCGCAGGACGGGTTCCGTCTCCGCGTACATCCACAGCGCCGCCGCAAGCACCTCCGCGCGAAAGTGAAGCTCCCAGGTCCGCACCGCCTGATTCAAAGCTTCGGTCAA
>BOJX01000176.1 GCA_016860685.1 Planctomycetota bacterium | reverse complement strand
AGCTTGTGGCTGTGGCGGAGAAGTTCTTGAAAGGATAACCACCCGTCGAGAAAGGGCGGCGCGTCCTTCCGGGGCGTGAATTTCAACGCGAAAAACAGGCATCGCCAAAGCCGGCGCGCACAATCGCAACAAGCGTACATCCGCAGGTGTCATGCGCCCGCGTGCGCACGCAACATAGCGGTCTGTTAAAGCAGGGTACGGTCTCTCTCCGAGAGGCCGATTGGGGGATGACCAGCCCGCACGATCAATGTCCCCAGGTGTTTCTCAATAATTGGTGGGGATGAACTCGCATGCTCACGCGAAGTACCGCGAGAGCCGCCACCCAGCCTTCGTGCCGAACCGCGCATGGACCTCCGCGACGGTCATGACCTTCGGCAGCGGCAACCGCCCCGAACGGCCCCCGCCGCATCCTGCCCCCACCGCATGACCCGCTTTGACCGCACGCCCCACCATCGGACGCCTCCCCGCCCGAAAAAAACTTCCGGACTCCTTAACAACGTGAAACCGTACATATACCGTACTTGCCAGGCGGAGTCAGGCAGAGATTCAGGGGGCTCCTTTGACACGCCTGGTATACTTTCCGTCGTCCGCGTCAAGCGTTCTGCCGTCCGCGTCAAGCGTTCGTCACGGAGGATGGTCATGGCGATGGGCAGGCGGAAGAAGCAGGAGCAGTCGTCGTTCTGGGTTGCGACGGCCGATGGGCCGAAGTCCGGCGGGCATCCGTTTTATGAGCTGGTGAACCGCCTCCTCGAGGCCGAGGGGTTCGACCGTCACGTTGAGGCGCTGTGCGCCCCGTTCTATGCCGACGGGATCGGGCGGCCGTCGCTGGCGCCGGCGCTCTTCTTCCGGCTGATGCTCGTGGGTATTTCGAGGGTTTGGACAGCGAGCGCGGCATCGCCTGGCGCACGGCCGACTCTCTGGCCTTGCGGAGTTTTCTGGGTTTTACACGCTGTTTCAAAACCCGCGTGAAAGGCCCGCTTCCGGGCGGGAGCGGCTCGGCAAGACGGGACGATTCTGCCGGTTCGCACGGGGTTGGCGGCGCGCGTATCATGGCGCCGATGGACGCCGAGAAGGGAGACGCTTTCCTGGTCGAGGGCATACGCGCGGGGGACCAGCGCGCGTGGCGTCAGCTCATCGAGCGGTATCAGGGGCGTCTGCTGGCGTTCGCGCGTTCCCGCGCCCCGTCTTTTGCGGACGCGGAAGACATCGTGCAGGACACCTTTGTCGGTTTCGCCACGTCGCTGGCGAATTTCGATGCATCGCGGTCGCTGGAAACTTACCTTTTCACGATCGCCCGGTACAAGTTGTTCGACCTGCTGCGGCAGAAGCGTCTGCCGACGCAGCAGCCCTCGGGCGAGGGGGAGGACTGGCTGGAGCGCGTCTCGCCGGCCTCGGGAGAGTCGCCCAGCGGCGCCGCGGTCGCGGTGGAGGAGGAAGCGCGCCAGCAACGCCTTCTGGCGGACATGCTGCGGCGGCTGATCTACGAGCTGCGCGACCGGCAGGCGTTCGACGATCTTCAGGTGATCGAGCTTCTGTTTTTCGTGGGTCGTCGGAACCTGGACGTGGCGGAGCTGCTGGACCTCGATCAGAAGGCGGTGGCGGGGATCAAGTTCCGGGCGATCCAGAAGCTCCAGCGCTATCTTGAGGAGGCGGATCCGAAGGCGGCGGCCTGCGCGGAGGGCGAACTGGGCGACGTGGCGGTGTCTTCGGTTTGGCGCGAACATCGGCTGACGTGCCTGAAGCGCGGCACGCTCGGCGCCTATGCGCTGGGCGTCCTGGAAGAGCCGTGGCGGAGTTTTACGGAGTTTCATCTCGACGTGGCGGGGTGTCCGCTGTGCGTGGCCAACCTTCAGGATCTTCAGGCGGAGGAAGATCCGAATCGCCCGGCGGCGGACGTGGAGCGGATGTTTCAGTCGAGCGTGGGGTTCCTGAAAAGCACGGGCGGGGCGATGTAAGTCTGACGACGAGTCAGGAGCGAAGAATTCAATGCGTAAGAGCAGGGAAGGCTTTCAAGGCGTTTTCGTGGGGGTCGTCGCGTGGGTTTTGATGGTTGCGTCGTCCGCGGCGCAATCGCCGTTGCAGGAGCGTTACACCAAGTCCGAGCATCAGATTCCGATGCGCGACGGGGCGAAGCTCTTCACGGTGGTGTATGCGCCGAAGGATGCGTCGAAGACGTATCCGTTCCTGATCCGGCGCACGCCTTACGGGGTCGGGCCTTACGGGGAGGGGCAGTTCGCGCACCACATCGGTCCCAGCGACCTGCTGGAGGCGGACGGATACATTTTCGTGCTCCAGGACGTGCGCGGCACGCACATGTCCGAGGGGACGTTTCTGAATATGACGCCGCACGCGCCCGTCAAGAAAAGCCCGTCGGACGTGGACGAGAGCAGCGACGCGCATGACACGATCGCGTGGCTGCTGGAGCACGTGCCGAACCACAACGGGCGGGCGGGGATGTGGGGCATCTCGTATCCGGGGTTTTACTCCTCCGCGAGCATGATCGACGCGCACCCGGCGCTGAAAGCGGTGTCGCCGCAGGCGCCGATCGCGGACTGGTTCTTCGATGACTTTCATCATCACGGCGCGTTCTACCTGCCTCATGCGTTCAACTTCATCGTGGGGTTCGGAAAGCCTCGCCCGCTGCCCGTGCAGCATCGGCCGTGGGGCTTCTCGCACGGCACGCCGGACGGATATGACTTTTACCTGAACCTCGGACCGCTCTGCGACGTGCCGACGAAGCACTTTCAGAGCGAAAACCCGATGTGGGACGAGATCGTGGAGCACCCGGATTACGACGAGTACTGGCGGAAGCGGAACATCCTCCCGCATCTGAAAAACGTCGCACCGGCGGTGATGACGGTCGGGGGCTGGTACGACGCGGAGGATCTTTACGGCACCTTTGAGACGTATTACGCGATCGAGCGGCAGAATCCGGGCGTGTTCAACATCCTCGTCGCGGGGCCCTGGGACCACGGCGGCTGGGCGCGGCGCGACGGCGACCGCCTCGGCAACATGCACTTCGGCGAGAAGACGTCGGCGCATTATCAGGAGCAGATCGAGCGTGTGTTCTTCAATCACTTTTTGAAGGACGAGGGAACGTTGACGTTGTCGGAGGCGCATATCTTCGAGACCGGGGAGAACCGCTGGCGGACGTTTCCGCAGTGGCCACCGAAGGAAACGCGGATGCAGCGCGTGTATCTGGCGGAAGGCGGCGGGTTGGCGCTCGACGCTCCTGCGGCCGAGGGGTTCGACGAGTTCGTCAGCGACCCGGCGAAACCCGTGCCTTACACGGAGGAGATCACGGTTCACATGACGCGGGAGCACATGACGGACGATCAGCGCTTCGCGGCGCGGCGACCGGACGTGCTGACGTATCAGACGTCCGTGCTCACCGAACCGCTGACGCTGGCGGGTCCGATATCGGCGGAGTTGTGGGTTTCGACGACGCAGACCGACGCGGACTGGATCATCAAGGTGATCGACGTGTTTCCGCCGGATGCGAAGGCGCCCGAGGGGTTCTCGCCAAGCCGCCCCTGGGGCGGGTATCAGATGATGGTGCGCAGCGAGGTCATCCGCGGGCGCTACCGCGACAGTTATGAGAAGCCCGCGCCCTTCCGCCCCGGGGAGCCGACGCGCGTCCGCCTCAAGCTTCAGGACGTCCTGCACACGTTCAAACCGGGACACCGCCTGATGATCCAGGTGCAGAGCACGTGGTTCCCGCTGGTGGACCGCAACCCACAGAAATATGTGCCGAACATCTACAAGGCCGTCGCGGAGGATTTCGTGAAGGCGACGCACCGGGTGTACCGGTCGCCGCGGTTCGCGACGCACTTCGAGGTCGGCGTGCTGCCGGCTGAGCCGACGCCCGCGGTTCCCCCCGCACCCGCAACCGGCTCGCCGCCGGCGGACTGATGCGACATGCCGGGAGGTTGGTTGCAAAAGCTGGCGACGGCGCCGGTCCTCGGCAGCGCGGCTGCGACCGTGCAGGCGTGGCGCGTGTCGCGCCGTCGCTACGGGCGCGTGTATGAGGCGCTCGTGCCCGAGATCGAGCGCCGGTCGCGGATGAGCCGCGACGAGATGCGGGCGTACTGCAACGAGCGGCTTGCGGCGCTGGTGAGTCATGCGTACGCGCATGTGCCGCATTACCGGGAGGCGTGGCGACGGGCGGGGCTGAGCCCGCAGGATGTCCGCTCGATCGACGACCTCACGCGCCTGCCGATCCTTTCCCGCGAGGAGGTGCGAGCAGCGCCGCAGCGTCTTCTCGACGAGCGCCTTCCGCCGTCGGCGTTGATCCGTCTGTCCACCAGCGGCAGCACAGGTTCGCCGCTGACGCTGTTCCGCACGCCCGAGGCCGAGGCGACGTCCTACGCCTTTTTCGAGGCGCGCTGCCGTCGGCCTGCGGGAATGCAGTTCGGCCGTCTCCCCTACGTCATGATCGGCGGACAACTCGTCGCGCCGGTTGCGCGGGA
>BOJX01000175.1 GCA_016860685.1 Planctomycetota bacterium | reverse complement strand
GAAGGGAAGGGAAGGGAAGGGAAGGGAAGGGAACAACGGGGTGCCTCCCGCCCTGCCCGAATCTCATTCTTCACCGTTTAATATACCCCGCGGGTATCGGACCGTCAAGCGAAAATCCGAATATTAATAATATATTTCATCACCCTGGCCCATGCCCCTCTGGCAGCCCGTGGCAGAACGACGACCGGACATGAAGACCGTCACCCCGGCGCAGGTGGAGGGGCCAGGGCGCCCACAATAATCCGGGGATTCTGACTTCTCCATAGCCCCAGGCTGGATTCCCGCTTTCGCGGGAATGACGGGAGCGGGCACACGGGAGTGACGGAGCGGGCGTGCGGGAGTGACGTCGAAGGCCTTTTGCCACGGGCCGCCAGGCCAATGTGCCCGGCCTCGCGGGCGACACCTCCTCGAACTGCGCCGTGAAGCGCCGCAGCACCGGCAGTTGAAGGCGTGGCCCTGCTCCGGAGAGTCGATGCGTGCAGGGTACGCATCGAGGTGTCCGCGCCGCTTGCCGGTCATGCCCGGTTACGACTTCGTCGCCGGCGTGCGCGACGCCTCGTTCTCCCGGGCGCGGGCGGCGTCGATCTGGGCCTGCGTGGGAAGCTTCGCCAGGCCAGGCTTGAGCTTCTCCTCGAAGATCTTTTCGATCGGTTCGTAGAGCTGCTTCAATCGCTCGTCGAGCTTTCCCAGTTGCTCCTGAAACGCCGCGCGTTGCTTCACTCTGGCATCATTCGCCGCATCCGCACTTGCGGGATCGGGAGCTTGGGCCGCGGATCGCTCCTGTGGGGAACCCCCGGCGGAGGTCTCGTCCTTCGTCCCGGCGCCGGCGGAGGATTTTTCTTTCTCGCCAGAAGAGGATTTTTCTTTCGCGCCGGAAGTGGATTTCTCTTTCGCGCCGGCGGACGGCGACAGATTCGCCCCAGGCGTCGCCCGATCGGTGTCGCCCTTTGCCAATTCAGCCTCAACCTTCGCCAATTCAGCCTCAACCTTGGCCAATTCAGCCGCTACCTTCGCGCGTTCCGTCTCCGCCTCGCGGATCACGCTCTTCTGCTCGTCGAGATAGGCGTACGCGGGCTTCTGACATTCCTTCAAATGCGTCCACGCCCGGTCGATCTGCTCGCCCTCAAGACGGAACCGCTGAATGAACCGCCGCGTGTAGTCCTCCCATAACCCGGGCTTCCGCGTCACGGTGGACGTGAGGCCGAGGAAGTCGTTGTCCATCAGCCGGGGATATCTACCACCGCCTGAAGACGACCTGAGGCCGTCCATTAATGCGTTGTAACCAGAATCATTCAGTGTCCCTTCTTTGACGCCGCGTAACCAGTCATCATTGGAAATGATCGCATCACCAGACCATCGCAACTTCGTCCGTTCACCCTGTCGCATGATCTCAACACCGGCGACAATTCCAAGGTCCGCAGGCGTAAAGGTTTGCGGGTGATGCGATTGATTAAACTCCGCATGAAGCACGTTGATCTTCGTAACGACTTGATCCTTATACGTATAGGTTGAGTTTCTTGGAAACCAGATATCTCCGATGCTCTCATAAACATTCTCGCAAACACTGATCTCGTCCCCTTCGACCAGCGCGGTGACGCGGGTCGGCTGCATGTCCTTCAGGGGATCAAGCAACCAACGAACGACCCTGTCGTCAGGCCAATAGCCGACAACCTCAATATGTGGTTCATTATAATAAACTTCATACGTCAGTGCCGGTTTACGGAACCAGATATCCTCAACTTCTGCCGTGACAGGCGCAGGCTCAAAACCAAGTTTACGGATGTCATAGTACGGAATGTACCGCGCCTTTTCATTGCGAACATGCGCTGACGGTCCGAACTCATGATAATCCCACTGCTCGCCTTCTTTCATCAGGAGGCGCAACTCAGAAAACGCATAAGGCTGTCCGATTTCACAGTTTGGAGCGAATCGGCCGTCTTCAAGACCGCGAATAATGTATAGAACTTCCATGCCCGCCAATCGTTCGGTGAAATAACAAAACTCGTTGTAGGATGGATCAGGCATGATCTGCAACTCAACCGTTGCAGTATTTATTCTGGCGCGGTGCTCTTCGGCCAAGAGAAGCTCCGGTGGCTTGAGACGGACTGTCCCTTCGGCTATGGTAACCAAGATAGCAACAATGATCAAATGACGGTGCATGGTTGGCTCCGGGGCGATCCGCAATTCGTCTAAGCAGGGTCGGGTGTACAATTTGTCTCACTCTCTGAATATCGAATAGCCCATAAAGGAATAGGCCCCCCAGAGTGAATACATCCTGAATTACTCCCACAGCTCGATGCCGAGGCTATCGGAATGCAATTATACCTCGTACCACAGGATATGGGAGTCATCTGGAGGCAGGTGTTCTGTTCGACTTCAGAACTCTCATAGCGTACATAGTCCTCATAGGTGATGTAATGTGGAGTACACACGTCGTCGCAAACGCAACTGTCCGTTGGAGGGGTGCAACAATCGAGAACCGGAACGCCGCAAAGCCAACCGCCACACTCGTCATCCAAGGCGGAAAATGCTACCAGGGATTCATCAGGGAAGATGCAAACGACGGCAACCACCAACCACACCCGCGACGCAAGCCGATTCCGCAAAGCTCCGGAATTCACCATGACACAGCCTCCTGTCAGCGAAGGGAAGGGAAGGGAAGGGAAGGGACCGACGCGGAGCCTTCCGCCCTGCCCGAATCTCATTTCTCGTCCTGTAATATACCCCACAGGCATCGGACGGTCAAGAGGAAATCAAGAATTAATACGGATTTCATCTTGTTCCCCGGCGCCCGTCACTCCCCCGTTCGCCAGTCCATCAGCCGTCGCGCCTCGCACCGTGACAGCCGGGACGCCCATCGAGGGATCGGCGGGGCCTGCCGGTATTGTGAGTATGATCTGACGGGCAACGTCTGGGGCGTGTGTTCAGAGTGCGGGAGCGCCGTAAGATGATCGGGGCGCTGGTCGGTCTGGGGATCGTGGCGGCGGCGACCGCGTAGTACGTCCGCAACGATCGGCGTCGCTCAGCGGCCGGCGATCCACTCGTCGAGGCGACGGCGGGCTTCGCTGTCGGGAAACTGCGTCGGCGGGTGCTTCATGCAGACGGCGGAGGGCGCCTCCAGCGGACCGGCGAGCCCGCGATCAAGAGCAAGCTTTGCGCAGCGGATCGCGTCGATCGCCACCCCGGCGCTGTTCGGCGAGTCCTCGACGCTCAGACGCAGCTCCAGGTTCATCGGGACGTCCCCCCACCCGCGCCACTCCATCCGGATGAAGCAGACCTTGTTGTCCTTCTGCCACGCCACGTAGTCGCTGGGGCCGATGTGGATGGACTCCGCCTCCAGCGGGACGTCGAGCTGTGACTGCACCGACTCGGTCTTTGAGAGGCGCTTCGACGCCAGCCGGGCGCGATCGAGCATGTTCAGAAAGTCCGTGTTACCGCCAGTGTTGAGCTGATACGTGCGCTCGAGGCGGACGCCGCGCTCGCTCATCAGACGCGCCAGCGCCCGATGCACGATCGTCGCGCCGAGCTGGCTCTTAATGTCGTCACCAACCACCGGCAGCCCCCGATTCGCGAACGCCCGGCTCCACTCCGGGTGCGACGCGATGAACACGGGAACGCAGTTGACGAACGCGACGCCGGCGTCGAGCGCCGCTTGCGCGTAGTGATAGACGGCGTTCTGCGACCCGACGGGCAGGTAGCAGACGAGCACGTCGGCGCGAACGCCGCGCAGTGCCTCGGCGACGTCGCACGGTGTTTCGTCGGCGGGCTGGAACGTCCGCTCGGGCGGATACTCGGTCATATGCGGCGCGACGCCGTCGAGGATCGGTCCCATCCGGACGGTCACGCCGTAGCGGGGCAGGTTCGGCTGAAACACGGTGGTGCAGTTCGGCGGGGCGAAAACGGCGCGCTCCAGCGGCTGCCCGACCTTGCGACGATCGATGTCGAACGCCGCGACGACCTCGATGTCCTCAAGGCGGTAACCGCCGATGACCGGGTGCATCAGCCCGGCGGTGTCCTGATCCGCGTGTCGGCGGTAGTACTCAAGCCCCTGAAGCAGGGAGCCGGCGCAGTTGCCCACGCCCGCGATCGCCAGTCTGATCGCCTTCATGCGTGATCCCCGAATTCTATCTGCGGGTCGTCTTCTCGTATTTCGAACGGCCTGTTTACATTGTATTAATCGTTTCTTGAAGTCCCGGCAAGATTTTTGTGATCCGGAGACGGGAGCCAGGACGCGGTTTCCCGGTTCCGAAGCGGTCGGTGGGAATCCAGCCCTGGGCGGACCGCGTAATAAAGCGGGCGGACGGGCGGCGGCGCCCCGGAACGCCTCGTGGAGAGTTCTTATGCGCGATTGCAATTCCGCCCGGCGGTCCGGGTTCACCCTGATCGAGCTTCTCGTCGTCATCGCCATCATCGCCCTGCTGATCAGCCTTCTTCTGCCCGCGCTCTCCCGGGCGCGGGACGGGGCGAAGACCGCCTCCTGCCTTGCCCATCAGCGCCAGATCGGGCTGGCCGCCCGCATGTACATGGACGACTACGGCGGACAGATGTTTCATCATCACGAGGGCTGGGTGCTCGACGACGGCACGCAGCTCGACGAACTGCCCGAAACGATCGAGGAGTGTGAAGGCGGCGGCG
>BOJX01000174.1 GCA_016860685.1 Planctomycetota bacterium | reverse complement strand
CGCTGCTGCGCGCCGCTGTCCCGGTTGATCTGGCCGTCGTCGGGTCGTGGGAGGAGTTCCCGGCGGAAAAGGATCGGTTAACGTGTCTTGCGGGATCGCTCGGGATTGAAAGCCGAGTAACGTGGCTGGGACATCGGGCGTTCGGTCCGGCGCTTTTCTCCGAGATGGACGCGTCGGATGTGCTGGTGCTGCCGTCGTTGTCGGAAGGGACGCCGCGCGTGCTCGTCGAGGCGCGGGCGCGCAGTCTGCCGGTCGTGGCGACGCGTGTCGGAGGCGTTCCGGACAGCGTGATTGACGGCGTGGACGGTCTGCTGGTCCCCCCCCGCGACCCGGTCGCGTTGGCGCAAGGGATTCAAAGCTTGATTGAGGACGGCGAGTTGCGTCGTCGGCTGATCCGCGAAGGCCGGCGGCGCGTGCAAGGTTGGACGGTGGACGCGTTTGTCGAGGAGGTCGTCGGCCTGATCCGCGGCATGCCTGCGAACCTGCCGCCGTCCCAGTAGCCGGCGCTTCCCGTGAGGGCGCTGATCTCGTTCCCGGCGCGTCGTCCGGTGTGCCTGACCTCGTTCAACAAGGAGGTTTAACGCGGATGTCGTAGTGCGACAGATCCACCCTCGTGTGCGTCATGCGGCTCGGTTCTGGAACGAAAAACACCGGGGCGCGGCCCGGACCGGGGTAGGTCAGCTCGTCATGCAGCACTCCTGCCGGGACGGTGAAGAAGCTCGTCGACGGATCGTTGGGCGCGAACTCGACGGCCACGAAGTCGGATTCCGTCAACTCGCCGCACCCGGCCTTGCGCGCGAAGTCCTCAGGCGGGCCTGCGGCGACGACGTAAAGGAGCGGCTTGCTCGCCGGGTCGGCGAAGAAGAGCCAGCTTTCAATGTCGCTGTGGGCGGCAAGGTAGGTGAGGCGGGACCGGTTGCACGCGACGACGAGCATCTGCCACGGTCCGGATTCCTCGCGAGCCAGCTCGACCTGTTCGACGACCTGCTGCTCGGAGGCGACCGTTACGGCATGAGGCGGGGGCGTCAACCGGCGAATCAACCCGCGTGACTCAAGGTCGGTCAGCAGCGCGGGAGTGGCGCGTTGGGTCTGAACCTTCAGCGTCCTCATCGTCGTATTTCCCTCAGGGGCGCTGCAATCCCGGCGGCAGCGCCGGACATTCTAAAAACCGCCTTGGAAAGGGTCCAGGATGGCGTGCGGCTCTGCCCTCGGCAGCCGTTGCACTGACACGGCTAGCGAGTTAACGTTTCTTAATGTCGTCGTCGGAAGCGGTCTTCCGTCGGCGTTTAGGGCCAACATTCCGGCAAAGCGCGCAACCGCACGGCGCTGCGGAGCGTAGAGTGCGAGCGCCGCTGGACGTTAAGGGAGATTCTTGAATGCGTACGATCATGACGGCTTTGCTCTCGGTGGGTTTGCTGCTTTCGATCGCAGGTTGCCCGCAGCAGGGCGGCGGCGGAAACACCAACACCAACACGCCTCCGCCGAACGACAACGCCGCAGAGGAACCGACGGCGTTTTCGGCCGATCTTTCGGGTGAAGACGAAGTTCCGCCGGTGGACACGACTGTGACCGGTTCGGCCGAGGTCGAGTTCAACGCCGAAGGAACTGAGGTGACCGTGACCGTGACGGTGGCTGGCGCGGTCGGCGTGACGGCGGCTCATATTCATCTGGGTGCGCCGGGCGAAAACGGCGGCGTCGTGCTGCTTTTGTTCGCGAATGCGGAAGGTCTGGACGTGGACGGTGAGCTGGTCAGCGCGACGTTCTCGGCAGAGGATTTGTCCGGGGATCTTGCCGGAGCGACGCTCGACGATCTCCTCGATGAAATCGAAGCGGGGAACGCTTACGTGAACGTACACACACTGGCCCACTCCGCCGGCGAGGTTCGCGGGCAGCTTGCGCCGGCTGAGTGACCGGGACCGTCGGTCGGTTGTGCCGCCGGGTCGGTTGAATACGATGGCCTCCCGCAGGGGAGGCCTTTTTCATGCGCGGAGCGGTGGGGGGGCGTCGCCCGGCGACCGGGGGAACACATGTCGCCGATCTTGATGTCGCTGTGCCTTGCGGCGGGGTGGGGGGCGTTCGCGTACTCTGCGTGGCGTCGCTGGCGTTTGTTGAAAACGGGGGCGCCGGTCGCGCGGTTCGATCGTCTCGGGGAGCGCTTTCGTCGAACGTATCTTTATGCGATCGCGCAACTTCGCATGAGGCGGTATCCGCTGGCGGGGTTGGCGCACATGCTGATCTTCTCGGGGTTCTGCGTGCTGCTGCTGCGGACGCTGGTGCTCTGGGGTCGCGGGTTCGATATCGGCTTCAATTTCTGGGTGCTGGGGCCGGATCAGCTTCTCGGCAGGATTTACGGACCGCTGAAGGACGCCTTCGCCGTGCTGGTGCTGATCGGCACGGGCGTGTTCGTTTACTTTCGCGTGGTGAAGCGGCTGCCGCGCATGACGCTCAGCCGCGAGGGGCTGGTCATTCTCGGCATCATCATCGTGATGATGCTGTCGGACATTCTTTATGACGGCGCGACGATCGCCGCCCACCGGAAATCGGCTGCGCTCGCTTCGGCGCCGCACGTCGGAGAACCTGTGACGACCGCGGCGACGTTCGCGTCTGAGCCTGCCGGGACGGTGATGGCGCTGATGATTTCGTGGCTCCCGTCCGGCGCCTTGAACGTCCTCGCCCACGCCGGGTTCTGGACGCACTCGTGCCTCGTGCTGATTTTTCTGAACCTGCTGCCGTATTCAAAACACTTTCACATCATCACGGCGGTTCCGAACGTCTTTTTTCAGAATCTTGACCCGCCGGGCCGCCTGCCGCCGATCTCCGATCTGGAGGGTCGGATCGAGCGCGAAGAGACGCTCGGCGTGCGTCGGATCGACCAGTTCACGTGGAAGTCGATGCTGGACTTTTACACCTGCACCGAGTGCGGACGGTGCAGCGACTTCTGCCCCGCGACAAAGACGGGCAAGAAGCTCTCGCCGAAGCATTTCACGATCGATCTTCGCAATTTCCTTTATGCAAGCGATCGCGGCCTGGTGGCGGCGAAGGCCGAGGTGGGTGGCGCGACGGGGGCAGCGACCGGCGTGGCGGCGGGCGCGGACGACTCGGGAGCGGGTTGGCGCCGGGATCTCGTCGGCGACGGCGGCGTGATTGATCCGGAGGTGGTCTGGGCGTGTACGACGTGCCGAGCGTGTGAGCAGGAATGCCCGGTGTTCATCACCTACGTCGACAAGTTCGTGGATCTGCGACGGCATCTCGTGCAGGAACGGGGCGAGTTCCCCGCGCAGTTGCAGGCGGCGTTCCGGGGGCTGGAGTCCGCCGGGAATCCGTGGAGCTTTCCGGCCGAAGACCGCGCGAAGTGGGCGGAAGACCTGGGCATCCCGACGCTGGCGGAGAAGCCGGAGGTTCCGGTGCTGTTCTGGGTCGGGTGCGCGCCCGCGTTCGATGAGCGGGCGAAGAAAGTGACGCGGGCGACGGCGATGCTGATGCAGAAGGCCGGCGTGGATTTCGCGATCCTCGGCGCCGAGGAGCAATGCACCGGCGACCCGGCGCGGCGGGCGGGCAACGAGTTCCTCTTCCAGATGTTCGCGCAGAATAACGTGCAGACGCTCACCGGCTACGCCTGCGAGAAGAAAACGATCGTCACCTCCTGTCCGCATTGCTTCAACACGCTGCTGAACGAGTACCCTGACTTCGGCGGAAAGTTCAACGTCATGCATCACACGACGTTCCTGGCCGAACTTGTGCGGCAGGGGAAACTCACGCCGACAAAACGCGTCGAACGCAAGGTCGCCTATCACGACTCCTGCTACCTCGGCCGGTACAACGACGTCTACGATCCGCCGCGCGACATGCTTCGCGCGATCCCGGGTCTGACCGTGCTGGAGCCGGCGGCGACACGGGACCGGGGGCTTTGCTGCGGGGCGGGCGGCGCCCAGATGTTTAAAGAGGAGGAGCACGGCTCCGAGCGTGTCAACGTCCTTCGCACGTCGCAGCTCCTGGAAACGAAGCCCGACGCAATCTGCTCCGCATGCCCCTTTTGCATGCGCATGCTCACGGACGGGCTGGCGACAAAGGGCCGCGAGGACATCCCTCAACTCGATGTCGCGGAGATGCTGCTGGAGGCGGTGAGCTGAGCCTGCTCCAGAAGGGGCGACGCGCGACCCCGTTGCGTAGATGCAAGGTCGGCGAAGCTCTGCTACCACGGTGCGAACCGGAGATCTGCGCTCCGAACTGACGCCAGGAACGTGCAACTCAGCACACACGGACCCGGGGATTTTTACGGACCGCGGCGTGCGTTCTCTCGATGCGTCATATGCCGCTCGTTCTCGCGCACCGCAAAAGGCGAGTAACTGAGGATGATCCAGTTTCCGCAGACTTTCATCGCCGGCCCCTGAAGACCGAAGTGCCAGTACCACAACCCGTCAGGTTCGCGGCGCAGTGGCGACGGATCATCGGGCTTGCCCGTCGCTGCGGCGAGGGCCTGCATGAAGCGGTCGAGCTTCTCCGCGACGATCTCGGGATCCTTCTCGATCGGGACGTAGATCGTCCGCGCGACCGGCAGTTGCAGGGCGTGGACGGGGAAGTCATGAATGACAATCCGGTCTCCGACGCGGGAGAGCACGTCGTCGCGAAATGAGACGCCGCTGCTGTTCTCGATACCGGTCAACGCGTCGCGCAGCGCGGCGGCGGCGG
>BOJX01000173.1 GCA_016860685.1 Planctomycetota bacterium | reverse complement strand
GGCTTGATCGGAACGGGCATCATGGGCGAACCGATGGCGCGGAACCTCATCAAAGCGGGGTTTTCGCTCACCGTCTACAACCGCACGGCCGCTCGCGCCGACGGTCTGGTCAGGCTCGGCGCCGCCCGTGCGGAAAGTGCCGCAGGCGTGGCACAGCGCAGCGATGTCGTCATTTCCATCGTGAGCGACTCGCCTGACGTCGAAGCCGTCTATCTCGGCGCGCACGGCGTGGTCGCCGGCTTGCGCCGCGGAGGCGTCTGCATCGACATGTCCACCGTCTCGCCCGCAACCGCCGAACGCGTCGCGGCGGAAGTCGAAAAACGCGGCGGCGCCTTCCTCGACGCGCCCGTCTCCGGCGGGAAGACCGGCGCCGAGCAAGGCACGCTCTCCGTCATGATCGGCGGCGACCCCGCCACGATCGACCGCGTCCGTCCCGTCCTCGAAGCCCTCGGAAAACGCTTCGTGCATTGCGGTCCCGTCGGCGCCGGACAAAAGGCCAAGCTCTGCAACCAGATCATCGTCGCCCTGAATCTGCTCGCGGTCGGCGAGGCCGTCGTGTTCGCCCGCAAAATCGGGCTCGATCCCGCCGTGATGCTTGACGCGGTCTGCGGCGGCGCCGCCGCGTCGTGGGCGGTCAGCAACCTCGGTCCGCGCATGATCGCCCGGGATTTCAAGCCGATGTTCATGATCGACCTTCAGCAGAAAGACCTGAAGATCACCCTCGCCGCAGCCGGCCGAGCGAGCGCCCCGCTGCCCGGCACAGCGCTCGTCCACCAACTTCTGTCGGCGAATCAGGCGTGGGGCGAGGGCGCCGACGGCACGCAAGCGCTGGTCAAGACGCTGGAGCGCCTCGCGAACCTGGAAGGAACCGCCTGACCCCGACTCCTGCGGAAACAGACGGACGCGAGGCGGGCCTGACAGATTGCGAAAGAGGGGGCCGCCAGGTTGTGAAAATAAGAACACCCGGATCTGCGGCCGCCTCTGCCGCGTCACCGGGTGTTTCTTCCCCTCCTCCAGAATGAATCACGGATGTGTATTTTTCCACCCGGAATATTCTCTGAATTCAATCTGACAACGCACAACCTAATCCGCTTATCTTATCATGTCAACACGTCTACGCTAATGTTACATGAATCGCGCATCCCCGATTTCACATTTTGTGATCGCCAGGCCGTGAGCTGCCAAAAAAAACATAAGCTTTTATAAAACATGATATTGCTATGAATATCGCCGTCTTGATTTCACGGCAGACTCCGATCGTACGCAAAGGATCCGGTTGACGCTAAACTACCCCTGACCCTTTGCAGGACGCCAGCTTCCAGGCGTTGAGTTCGAAACCGCTTTCGGTCATGCCAGACCTTGC
The DNA here is from genome assembly GCA_016860685.1 of Planctomycetota bacterium. GTDB lineage: Bacteria > Planctomycetota > Phycisphaerae > UBA1845 > UBA1845 > JABWBH01. Next base: position 3,345 of record BOJX01000173.1, on the reverse strand, counting down.
GGCGAGGAGTTTCGCCCCATCGGAGCAGCCGACCTTCACATTTCCTAGAGGGATGTTCAAGAGCCGTCGTTCCAGAGAATCCTCTGGGAGGCGCGGGTCCGGTGAATTCTCCGGGATGAGGGAACCTTGCGGATACGGCTCACCCGGCACGGATCATGCCCGGAATCCCTTTGAACGCCGGAGCGGCTTGCGTGCTGCCGAAGGTGTTGCCCCAGGGAGGGGAGGGGGGCGACGAAGGCTCGGCGGGTTCCGGCGCGGAAAAAGGGGGTGCGCTCATGAAGGTGCTCATTGCGGATGCGCTTGAGAAGGCGGGAATCGGCGGGTTGAAGGCGTGCGGGTGCGAGGTGATTGAGCGCCCGGGCCTGAAGGACGCGGCGCTGCTCGCGGCGCTGAAGGAGACGCAGTGCGACGTGCTGGTGGTGCGCAGCACGAAGGTGACGGGGGAAATGCTGCGCGGAGCGCCGGCGCTGAAGCTGGTGGTCCGGGCGGGCAGCGGGATCGACACGATCGACGTGGACGCGGCGACGGAGGTGGGCGTACGCGTGTGCAACTGTCCGGGGATGAATGCCGTGGCGGTGGCGGAGTTGACGATCGGACTGATGATCGCACTGGACCGCCAGATCGTGGATGAGACGGATGATCTGCGGCACGGAATCTGGAAGAAGAAGGAGTACAGCAAGGCCCGCGGCTTGAAGGGGCGGACGCTTGGGATCGTCGGGATGGGGCGGATCGGGTTTGAAGTGGCGAAGCGTGCGGCGGCGTTCGAGATGCGGCTGATCTACAGCGACGTGGTTCCGAATGAGCGGGCGGAGCGGGAGTTCGGCGTGCGGAAAGTCTCGTTTGACGAACTGCTGGAGACGTCGGACTTCGTGACGCTGCACGTGCCCGGCGGAGCGGATACGCGGCACATGATCGGGCGGATGCAGCTTGCGCGGATGAAACCGACGGCGTACGTGATCAACTGCGCCCGCGGGGGGATCGTGGACGAGGAGGCGCTGGCGGACGCGATCGAGTCCGGGAAGCTCGCCGGGGCGGCGATGGACGTGTACGAGATCGAGCCGGCCGCCAGCGAGCGCGCGTTCAAGGATCCGATCCCGAAGGTTCCGCATGTTTACGGTACACACCACGTCGGCGCTTCCACCGAGCAGGCGCAGTCCGCGGTGGCGGAGGAGGTGGTGCGCATCGTGCGGGCGTACAAGGACTCCGGCGAACTGCTGCACTGCGCCAACCCGCCGGAGGCGGCGGTTGCGTAGGGCGGGCTTCGCCCGCCACGTCTGCTTCACAGGTCGTTCGAGAAGCGTGGTCTACGACCGGGATGAGGCGTCGGAACCGGGCATTCAGCGATCAGTCAATGCGGACGCGGCGACTGCGGAGGCGCTGACCAGGGAGGTCCGGGTCGAGGCATTGTCCACCGGAATCGGGGGGGAAGACCGCCTGCACCGATCCGAGGTAGTCGCCGGTTCCGCGGCTGAACTTGCCGCGCACGCGGCCGAACTCATCCGACGGCCCGAAGCTGACCTCGACGGGATCGGCGTTGAAGCGCGGGATCTTGATGATGACTTCGTGATCCGGGACGGGTGCGCCGGAGGCGTCGGAGAGGTGCGCCGCGATCTTGAGCTTGCCGTTGTCGTTCAGTTTGGCGCGGGTTGCATCGACGAGCACGCCGCAGGGATCTTTCAACACCGGGTAGGGGGATAGTGTGACGGGTCTTGCGCCGGCGTCGACGGTGACGACGAAGCGGTCGACGCCGGTGCGGTCGTTGGGGGTCAGGAGGGCTTCGTACTCGCCGCCGCCGAGCGCGACGACGGGACCGATCTCGGAGGCGCCGGCGCTGTCCGGGGCGTGCTCGACGATCACGCTCTCGACACCGGAGTCGATCGGCACGCCCTGCCAGTTACGCAGGGCGATGTGAAGGACGTAAGCGTCGTCGCGCGGGTCGATGCGCGTTTCCGACTGAATGCCGTCCGGCTGGGCGAGCAACTCGCCGCGCCAGCCGTCGTACATGGCGCGGAGCTGAAGGACGGGATCCGGGCTGTCGTTCTGCTGAAAGGCAACGTTGAAGGTCATGAAGTAGTCGCCGCGGGCGCAGCCGTTGCGGTCGCACAGATCGCTGTCCACGTCGCCGAGGCGAGCGACGAGCATGTATCCGATGTGGGCGGTTTTCTTGAATTCCGGCGGCGGTGCGCCGCATCCGTCCGGATCGTTGTCGGAACAGGAGCAGCGGCCGTCTCCACCCATCCGGTAGGCCGCCTCCATCGCGAGCATGAGGCGCTCGGCGAGGTCGCCGTCCCCTTTGAGGATCTCGCGGTGCATCTCGCGGATGACGGGACGCCCGGTGATGACGTTGCCCTGCACGGCCCAGACCCGCGAGCCGTCCCGCCCGGTGCGTCCGGAGGCGTGCGCACCGTTGCGGCTGCCGGTGAAGGAGACCGCGCCGCCGCGGGCGTCCACGATGCCGAACTGGCGATCCTCGTGTCCGCTGATGCGCGACATGACGTCGAGGATTTCCTTCGCGGTGCTGTCGTTGAGGAATTCCCGCCGGATGATCGGGCGTCGGACGCCGGGGAAGTCCCCCGCCGCCTGCACAACCGCGCCGCCCACGCCGACGCGCACGACGGGCGTGATGGCCAGCAGGTCGAAGCTGGTCAGGCAGGTGGCGGATCCGATCGCGATCTCCCCGGTGCGGGTGTCGACGATGACGATCGACCAGGTGGCGTGACAAAAGGGGGCGACGGCGAAGCTCGCCGCGAGTCCGATCAAGGCTGCGCGTTTCATGCTTTTCCTCTCCTTGCACGTCGAGGGTGGGCTTCCATCATACCGTGAGGGGACCGCGGCGCACAAAGGCGTAGCCGAACGCGGCAGGTCCGATACAATCCGCCGCTTCGCCGCGCGCAGGCCCGTTCCGCGACGCTCGAAGGCGGTGCGGGCGGTCGGTGCGGGCGCGAGCAATGCAGACCGAGGATGAACGAGCAGATACATGACCGCGGCTGCGGAGACGTGGGGGGGGCGGCGCGGGATGTTCTCGTGCTGGCGCTGACCTGCGCCTTGATGTTTTTCGTTCATCAGTCGCGGTTTGATTACATCGAGACGGAAGGACTGCGGGCGCTGATCGCCTACGAGATGGTGGAGCGCGGCGGACCGTCGATGCCGACCGTGCATCACCGCTCGTACGTGAACAAGCCGCCGCTTTATGCGTGGACAACCTCGCTTCTTGCGCACGGGCTGGGTCGCTTCGACGAGCAGGTGGCGCGTCTCCCGTCCGCGATCTGCGCGACCCTGCTGGTGCTGGGGTTGTACGTCGCGGGTCGACGCTGGGGAGGGGCGAGCGGCGGGCGGGCGGCGGCG
>BOJX01000172.1 GCA_016860685.1 Planctomycetota bacterium | reverse complement strand
AAAAACACCCTCCGCCTACCGTGCAGCAGTCGGCGTGCCGAAACGATCCTCCACGCATCGGAGGATCCTTCTGAGGTGAGGCTCGGTCACCCGGTAGTACACGTTCCGCCCGTCCCTGCGACCGGCGAGGAATCCGCACCGCTGCATCAGCCTCAAGTGCTCCGACGCCATGGCGCTGGGCAAGCCGCATGCCTCCGCGAGTTCGCCCACCGTGTGATCCCCCTGAAGCAGCATCTGCACGATCCGCAGGCGATGCGGGTGCGCCAGGACGCGCAGGCACTCCGCAGCCTCCGTCAGCGCCTCCATCGTCGTCAACCGCGGTTTCAATCGCCCCACCCCGCGCCTCCTTTTAATTATTAATATATCGAGATGTGACGATATGTCAACCCTATCGGGCGCCTTCCCGATCTTCAGGGGGCCGCGTCGTGGGGGGGGGCGGTTACGCGGGCGTGTCGGGCAGGCGCCTTCCTCCCCTCTCGCCCCTCCCGGCGCGCCTCAAGTCGGAGGCGGACCGCCTGACGGCAGCGCGCCGAGCGACCGGCCGAGCCGACCGGAACGGTCGCACCCGGAGGGGGTGAGGGAAGATCGTCGAAAACGTTCGTTCCGAGGGTGTAGCGCGGTCCGACCGGGCGGCGACCCGCTACGACCTTGCCTTCGGCGCCAGATGCTTGTCGCGCATGACGGCCTTGACCAGTGCGGCGATCTGCCCGCAGAGGAACTCGCGCAAGGTGTCCGGGGTGACGGCGCGCAGGCGCAGCATCGGACCGCTGCGGACTTCGCCCGGGCTGTTGCCGCGGCTCCAGATCTCCTGAAACGCGATGATGTCGCGGGCCAACATGCCCTTGAGAGTCAGCTTCTGCCCCTCGAACTCGAGTTCGAAGCTCAGTTCCCGTCCGCCGGACAGCAACGCGGACGTGTTCCACCGGACATCGATGCCGCGGTCGCTGTACTTCTCGGCGGTTTCCTCGAGGACGGGGGTCAACTCAGCCGGGAAACGGGATCGGAACTGCGCTGCGGGGTCTGATGCACTTCGAGCTGCGCCCGCCTGGGTGGCGTGGCGCTCGTGCTCGCGCAGCAGGGCGTCAAGCTGGTTGATCGTCGATCCGTCCTTGTTCGCGGGGGCGGTCGCTTGCGGCGCGCCCGAGGGCGCGGCATTGTTGGGCGTTGTGCTGGTCATGAACCCGTCCTTTTGCAGATTCCTCCCGTCGCTCCGCGCCGTGATGTCGGGCGGGCATGTTTTCTCAGGCGGGCCTAACCGAAGCCCGCCCCTAGTAACCCCTTACATTCCCGCCGGTTAAAACACGCTCTCCCTCCGTGTTTTCGGACATGTCCGGCGGTTTCCCGACCGTCTCTCGTTGAAGCTGGGGGAAGCGCGGGAAAGGGGACGGACGCGCGCCGGTCAAATCGCGCAGGAATCGCGGGTGTCCAAGACCGCAAGCGGAGACGACGAGGCGGACGCCCCGGGTGTGGAACGCTGCTTGCCCGTGAATCCCCAGTGATCGGGGTTGACGGCGGACGTTTGTCTGGCCGGTCGGACGAGTCGGGCCGCACAGGTTCATGCCTCGCGGCCTGAAACCAGGAGCGCGGAACATGTCTACTCAGGAACGGCGGATTCTGATCCTCGGCGCAGCCGGACGGGATTTTCACGACTTCAACGTGTACTGGAAACGGCGGGAGGATTGCCGCGTCGTGGCGTTCACGGCGGCGCAGATTCCCAACATCGCCGGGCGCCTCTACCCGCCGGAACTGGCGGGCGAGCGCTATCCGGAAGGCATCCCCATCCTGCCCGAGGAAGACCTCGAAGCGATCATCCGGCGTGAGCGGGTGGACGAGGTCGCACTGGCGTATTCGGACCTCAGCCACGAAGAGGTGATGCACAAGGCTGCGCGAGCCAACGCGGCGGGTGCGGATTTCGTCATGCTCGGCTGGCGGCGCACGATGTTGCGCTCGCGCAAACCCGTCATTGCGGTCTGCGCGGTTCGCACCGGTTGCGGCAAGAGTCAGACGACGCGGCGCATCGCCGGATACCTGCGCGAGGCGGGGCGGCGCGTCGCGGTGGTGCGGCATCCGATGCCTTACGGCGATCTGGCGCGACAAGCCTGTCAGCGCTTCGCCGCACCGGCGGACCTGGACCGGCACGCCTGCACGATCGAGGAGCGCGAGGAATACGAGCCGCACCTGCGCGCCGGGAATATCGTCTTCGCGGGCGTCGACTACGAGCGTATCCTCCGCGCCGCCGAGGAGGAGGCCGACGTCATTCTCTGGGACGGCGGGAACAACGATGTCTCGTTCTTCCACGCGGACCTTTACCTTACCGTGGCGGACCCGCTCCGCGCGGGGCACGAGCTGCACTACTACCCCGGCGAGATCAACGCGCGCCTCGCGGACCTGGTCATCATCAACAAGGTGGACAGCGCCGCGCCCGAAGCCGTGGCGGCCGTGCGGGCGGACGTCCTCCGCGTGAACCCCCGCGCGCGGGTGATCGAGGCGGAGTCGCCGGTCGTCGTGGATGATCCGGAGGCGGTGCGCGGGCGGGACGTGCTGGCGGTGGAGGACGGTCCGACGGTGACGCACGGCGGGATGACGTTCGGCGCCGCGCTGGTGGCGGCGCGGCGGTTCGGGGCGCGGCGGACCGTGGATCCGCGTCCGCATGCCGTCGGCTCGATCCGCGAGACCTTTGAGCGCTATCCACATCTGACGGATGTCCTTCCGGCGATGGGATACGGCGATCTCCAGGTGCGTGAGCTGGAGGCGACGATCAACGCCACGCCGTGCGACGCGGTGCTGGTCGGCACGCCGATCGATCTGCGGCGCATCCTGCGGCTCAACAAGCCGACCGTCCGCGTCCGCTACGAACTCGCCGAACGTGAACCGGCGGTCCTGCGGGAGGCTGTCCTTCACGCAGCCCCGGAACCCCCCTCCGCGCCGAAGAACCGCGAACGCACGGTTGCCGCCGCTCAGTAAGCCGGGAGGCGTGACAATCGCAGCGGATTCCCGAAAATGTCCGGCGACGCCCGCGCCAGCAAGGAAGCGACCGTCGAGTTGGTCGGCCTTCATGCGTCGGCCGGTGTCCGGTCCGCAATCGGGGAAAGAAACCGGCTGCTGGCCACGGAGAGTCCGGCTTTGTCCGACCAGTCGGTGAATGAAGTCTCGACGCGCGTTCCGCCGCAGGTCATCCGCCTGCGCCGCTACGACGAACCTCACCCAGACGACACGGATACCCCCGAGGCGCGGCATCTGCGGACGGTTCTCTCCGGTTTCAAGCGGCGGGATCTGGCGGTTACGACGAAAAAAGTTCGGAATCTGCTGGCGGCGCTGACGGCCGGCGCCGCGGACGACCCGCTCGGCGCCCGCGTGATCCTGCTGGGACATTTCGACGTGCCGCAGGTGGGAGAGAAATACTTCGAGCCTGAGGTGATTCCGGCGACGCGCCTGCTGGGGAGACGGTTGTACGCCGTGCCGGTCTTCGGGGCGATCGTATTGTTGATGCTGCTTCAGTGCTCACGGGTGATTCCCGTGATCCTGCCGATGAGGAACATCGGCGGGTTCGCATATGTGCTGATGATGGGCGGAGCGGTGACGGCGGCGTGGTTGTGGCGGGGGATGATCCGCCCGACGTACCTGCGCGTGTCGCCGGGTCTGGTGGAGTTTCTGTCCTACCGCTGGTTCTGGCACAACCGGGCGGAGATTCGCTCGTATCCGCTCACGACCGGGACGAGCGTCATCGTCCTGCATTCGCCGACCTTCACGTGGTCCACGCGATTGACGAAACCCCTGCCTGACCGCCGCGAAGCGTACGAAGATCAGATGCGTGAGAAGCACCCGAATGCGCTGACCGTGTTCTTCGAGCGCAACGGGCGCGAAGAACGCCTCGACGTCGCCCTGGTCTTTCAAGCCGAACTGTTTCGAGACCTCCTCTGGTCCGGCCTCCTGTCCACTGCACCGATCCGCACGCCGACACAGGACGATCTCGTGGGGTAGAAACAGCATCTGAGGAAAGGCCCGGCGTCCCGCAGGGGCATCGAAGACCGGCGCGGCGCCTGTCCCTCGTCGCGGTGCTGGCGTAGGATGTCAGCGGGGTGACGGGTGCGAATCTCAGGGGCAGGCCGGGATGGACGATCAGAATACGACGGTGACGCAGCTTAAGGATCTCGTCGCGGCGTTCGTCGCCGAGCGGGACTGGCGGCAGTTTCATGATCCGAAGAACCTCGCCGCGTCAATCCTGATCGAAGCGGCCGAATTGATGGAGCATTTTCAGTGGCTCCGTTCCGACCAGCTTGACGCGGTGCGGAATGACCCCGGGAAGGTGTCCGAAGTGCGCGAGGAAGTCGCCGACGTCCTGGCGTTTCTGCTTTCGTTCGCCAACGTGATGGACATCGACCTGGCGTCCGCGCTTTCCGACAAGATGCGGAAGAACGCCCTCAAGTACCCGGCCGACGCCTTCCACGGACGTTTCCGGTAGACGTCGCAGACCGACCGCGCCGGACGCCGGTGCGCCCGCCGGACGGCCCGGGGCGGTCGGCGAACGTCGTTCAGGCGACGGGCCGCGGAACCGAGAAAGACGCTTCAGTACCCGAAGGGGATCAGGAACAGAAAAAGAACCAGCAGCAGCGCCAGACCGATCGAGTTGAAGTCGGATGTCGGCATCTTCCTGAGTCTCCAGTTCTTGATTACACGGGCATCCTGGCGCGCCGCCGCCGTCGAACAGCGCAAGCCTCATTCGTC
>BOJX01000171.1 GCA_016860685.1 Planctomycetota bacterium | reverse complement strand
TCCGGGACCGGAGACGGACGTCGAGAAGCTGCGGGCGTACGTCGAGGCGGCGCGGAACCGCGGCGACGTGGAGCGGATGGCCGGGGCGGAGAAGACCAAGACCGGCGTGTTCACGGGAGTGTATTGCTTCAATCCGGCGGTGGCGGCGGATTCCGGGGTTGCGGAGGGATCGACGGAACCGGTTTGGGCTGCGCATCGGGCGCGCATTCCGGTCTGGACGGCGGATTATGTGCTGATGGGCTACGGGACGGGCGCCATCATGGCCGTACCGGGGCAGGACCAGCGCGACTGGGACTTCGCCAAGACGTTCAACCTTCCGATCATTCGCACGGTTCAACCGCCGGAGGGGTTTGACGGGGAGGCCTACGTCGGCGACGGGCCGGCGATCAACAGCGGATTCCTGAACGGGCTGGAGATCGACGACGCAAAGCGGCGGATCATCGACTGGCTGGAGGAGAAGGGTGTCGGCCGGCGGCGCGTGCAGTACAAGCTGCGCGACTGGCTGTTTTCACGGCAGCGGTACTGGGGCGAACCGTTTCCGATCGTCTTCGACAAAGCGGGGAATCATTACCCGGTCGAGGAGGGTCACCTTCCTGTCACTCTCCCGGAGATGACCGACTATCACCCGGAGGAAAGCGACGAGCCGCGTCCGCTGCTGGCGAAGGCGAGCGGGTGGGCGCAGACGACGGCGGGCGCGGCGGGCGTCCGCGCGGCGACGGACGAAGGCGACGTGCTGGGCCTGCCGCCGGATGCGCCGGTGTCGCGTGAGACGAACACGATGCCTGGGTGGGCCGGGTCTTGCTGGTATTACCTGCGCTACTGCGATCCGAAGAATCCGGCGTGCTTTTCGGGTCCGGAGGCACATCAGTACTGGATGGGCAAGGGCGGCGTGGATCTTTACATCGGGGGAGCCGAGCACGCCGTGCTGCACCTGCTGTATGCGCGGTTCTGGCACAAGGTCTTGTTCGATCTCGGCTACGTGGGCACGATCGAGCCGTTCCGCAAGCTGTTTCATCAGGGGCTGATCACGTCGTACGCGTATCAGCGACCCGACAAGTCGCTGGTCGCGGTGGACGCCGTCGATGAAGTGGAGGAGGGGAAGTTCATCGAGCGAGAGACGGGCCGTCCGGTGGCGCAGGTCGTCGCCAAAATGAGCAAGTCGCTGAAGAACGTGGTGAACCCGGACGACGTCATCGCGGAATACGGCGCGGACACGTTCCGGATGTACGAGATGTTCATGGGTCCGCTGGAGGCGTCGAAGCCGTGGAACACGCGCGACGTCGGTGGGCTTTTCAAGCTGTGCAAGCGGATCTGGCGCTTGTATATCGACCCCGACAGCGGCGCCATCGCCGCGGCGGTGACGACCGACGCGCCGACGCGCGAGGCGCTGCGCATCCTGCACAAGACGATCAAGCACGTCGGCGAGGACATCGAGCATCTGAAGTTCAACACGGCGATAGCGCGGTTGTTCGATTTCGTCAATGCGCTGACGCCGATGGAGCGCCGGTCGATCGCCGTGCTGGAGCCGTTCCTTAGGGTGCTCGCGCCGTTCGCGCCGCACCTGGCGGAGGAGTTGCGCCATCGGCTGTGCGCGGCCGGGTTGATTCCGGGGGCTCCGGCGGGGTCGGTCAGCATCACGCAGCTTCCCTGGCCGGAGCATGACGAGGCGCTGGCGAAGGACGACGAGGTGGAGATTGCGGTGCAGATTCTGGGCAAGGTGAAGGCGAAGATCGTGGTGCCGTCTGACGCGGACGAGGCGACGCTGGAGCGCGTCGCGCTGGCGGACCCGAAGGTGCAGGAGCAGCTCGCGGGCAAGACGGTGCGCAAGGTCATTGCGGTCAAGGGTCGGCTGGTCAACATCGTGGCGGGGTGAGTTGAATCGCGGTGCGCAACATCCCGGAACCTTGCACCTCCCCCCGGAGCGCGTGCGGTGCAACAGGAATCTGTCGCTCGCTGTAAACGCACGACGACTTCGCGCTGCCGGCCTTTTTCTGATGTTGTCGGCGTTGACGTGCGGTTGTCGCAAATCTTCGGAATCCGCCGAAACATCCGGCTCCGAACGCAGACCGACGAACGTCGTGCTCATCTCGCTGGACACGACCCGGGCGGATCATCTGGGTTGCTACGGCCACCCGAAGGTGAAGACGCCGAACCTCGACCGGCTGGCCGCGGAGGGGGTGCGGTTCATTGAGTGCGTGTCCTCCGCGCCGATCACGCTTCCGTCGCATGCGAGCCTTCTGACGGGCGTGTATCCCTTTGTTCACGGCGCCCGCGACAACAGCGTATTCCGCCTGCCGGATGCGCAGGAGACGCTGGCCGAGGCGATGAAGCAGGCTGGGTACACCACGGTTGCGGAAGTGGCGGCGGAAGTGCTGGACCGCCAGTTCGGTCTCGCGCAGGGCTTCGACGTTTACACGGACACGCGGGGTCCGACGGCGGGAGGACATGAGCGGCCGGGTTCGGTGATCGCGGAGCGCGCGGTGGCGCGTCTGTCGGGCCTGAAGGACCGGCCGTTTTTCCTCTTCCTGCATTTCTACGATCCGCACCTGCCGTATGCGCCGCCTGAACCTTATGCCTCGGCGTATCCGGGCGATCCTTACCTCGGCGAGATTGCGGCGGTGGATGCTTATGTCGGGCGTGTGCTCGACGCGCTGGATGAACTGAGCCTGACGGAGCGGACGCTGGTCGTGCTGACCGCCGATCACGGGGAAGGCCTCGGGCAGCATGACGAACCGTCGCACACCACGTTCGTGTACGACACGACGCAGTTAGTTCCGCTGCTGATGCGCCATCCGTCGCGGCTGCCGAAGGGCAAGGTCGTCGCCTCGCAGACGCGGTTGATCGACGTAGCGCCGACGGTGCTGGAACTGCTTGAGCTTCCGCCGTTGCCGCGGGTTCAGGGGGTCAGCCTCGTGCCGCTGATCCGAGGCGAGGGAGCGCCTGCCGGCGGCCTGCCGGCGTATGCTGAGTCGCTGCACACCCGGTTCAATTACGGATATGCGGCGCTGCGGGCGCTGCGCGCGGGCGGCTGGAAGTACATCCACGCGCCGACTCCGGAGCTTTATCATGTCGCCGAAGACCCGGGCGAGACGAAGAATCTGGCCGCGGCTCATGCGGAGCGGGTTCGGGAGATGCAGGCGCAGCTTCGAGAACTGCTCGGTGCGGCGGGGTCGGGCGGGCCTGCTGCGGACGCCCGGCACCAGGCCTCCGAATCCAGCGCCAAGGGGATTCAGGGGCTGGGGTACGTCGGCGGCGACGTGCCCGATGAAGACGTTGAAGCGCTCGCGGCGGGAGGAGAACTGGCGCTTTTCGAGCACGCGGGTCCGGATCCGAAGGAGCACATTGCGTTCATCAACCGCGCCGCCAACGCCGTCGGACTTCAGGCGTCCCGGCAGTTCCCGGCGGCGGAGGCGGAGTTGCGAGCGCTGCTGGCGGACGAGCGCCAGGACGCCCGGGCGCTTTACCGGATTCATAAGACGCTCGCGGCCGTGCTCGCCGAGCAGGGGAGGAACGAGGAAGCGGCGGTCGCCTACCAGCAGGCGCTCGCCGCTTATCCCGACGACTCGGACACGATGACCGAGCTGGGCATCGTGCTGGGGCGTCTGAAGCGCTACGAGGAAGCGATTGCGGTGTACCGCCGGGCGCTTTCGATTCCGCCGGAACTGGCGCAAACGCACCTGAATCTGGCGGTGGCGCTGGCGGTGACAGGTCGGATCGACGAGGCCGTCGCCGCGAACCGTCGGGCGCTGGAGCTGAATCCGCAGAGCATCGAGGCGCACACGAATCTTGCGGTCATCTTCGCCCGGACCGGCCGGCGCGCGGACGCGGTCCGGGAGCTTCAGGCGGCGCTGAAGATCTCGCCGAACGATCCGGCGCTGCGGCAGAAGCTCGCACAGCTTCAAGGGGGGCGGTGATCGGCGCGCTCGTGCGTTCGCAGGTTCCTTGAATTCGAATCCGGTGCGCAGAGCTAGGCTCCGCAGGTGCGGGCCGGAGGTCCGTGGTCCGAAGTGATGCTGGGAACCCGCCGCCGCTGAGGACGCTAAGCCGAGAGGTGTCCTTTCTCGACGAGATAGGCGCGGAGCGCTTCGGTCCACGGGCGCATCGGGCGTCCGATCGCGTCCGCCAGCCGCTTGCCGGACAGCGCCGAGTACGTCGGACGCCGAACCTTCGACGGGAAGGCGTCCGACGTTACCGGCGTAACCTCGACCTTCAGCCCGCAAAGATCCACCGCCTTCTTCGCGAAATCGTACCACGTACACGCGGGTTGATTCGTGACGTGCAGAATGCCCGTCGGCTGCCTGCGGACCAGGTCCAGCAGGGCCGACGCCGCGTCCATCGTGTACGTCGGCGTCATCGGCGTGTCGTTGACGACCTTCAGGGGTTCGCCCGCCTTCGCCTTCTTGAGGATCGCCTCGATGAAGTTTCCGCCTTTTCCACGGGCGCCGGATTTTCCGAAGACGCTGGCGATGCGGGCGACGAGGGACTTCGGGCAGGCCGACCGCGTGAGGTATTCGCCGGCGAGCTTCGACGCGCCGTAGATGGACAGAGGCATCGGGGCGTCAGCCTCGTCGTAAGGCGCGGCCTTGACGCCGTCAAAAACGTAGTCGGTGCTGATGTAGACGCAGTACGCGCCGAGTTCGTTGCATATGCGGGCGACGTTCCAGGCGCCGAGGGCGTTGATGCGGAAGGCCTGCTCGGGATCCTCCTCGCACTTGTCCACCTGATGAAACGCGGCGGAGTTGATGACGGCCTGCGGGGCGGCGGCGGTCAGGGCG
>BOJX01000170.1 GCA_016860685.1 Planctomycetota bacterium | reverse complement strand
CCCGAGCGACCGCAGGCGAGAATGAAAAACGGCGGCCCGCCGACCGCTTGGGCGACGCCGGACGGCTGGGTCATCGGCGCACGATCGGTACGAGCCGGTGTCGCGTTGTGCATCGCTTCTGTCGGGAATCCTGCGGCAGGTTTGTTCCGCCGTCAATGATGCGGCGGAGGGAGCTGGAGGCACAGCAGGGCGGAAGACCGCATCACGGTTGCGGCGCGAGGCGCGGTGCGTTCTTCACGCGGCGGGGGTGCGGACGTGCATCATGTAATCCAGCTCGGTCGAGCGTCCGGTGAGGCTTCGCAGCATGTTCACCGCTTGCGCCCGGTGATGCACACCGTGTCCGCAGAGCTGGAGCATCGCCCCGCCGAGGTCGATTGAGCGGACGACTCCCGGGCGCGGGCGTCCCTCGACGGGCGTCGCGAGGTCCGCCGCCCGCCGCGACTGAAGAAAGGCGTCGCGGGCGCTGATCGTTTCCCGGAAGGCGAGGCGAAGCGTGCCGATCGGCTGATCCGCGGACAGCGCCGGAAACCCCTCGACCGGTCCGTGCATCCAGTTGGTCAGCCACCAGTGCTCGGCGGAGCGGATATGCTGGAGCGTCTTCCGGAGGGTTCCGACGCCCATCTCGAAGGTTCGATCGAGGTCCGCATTCGTCAGTTCCTGCGCCGCGTCCAGCAAGAGCTGGTTGGCCCAGTCTCCGTAGTGGAACCAGGTTTGCAGCGTGGCCAGATCGCAGGACGCCGGCGTCGTCCGGTCGAGGTCGAGTCGCATGAAAATGTAATCCAGTCCCGGCTTGATCGGTTCGGCGCCGCAGCGTCTGAGGAGATTCGAGAGCTGCGCCCGGTGATGCTGCGAGTGAACGCACACCTGAAGCAACATGTCGCCGAGCGTGGTTTCGAAGCGCGATCCCTTTGAATCCCGGTAAGCGACGCAGCGGCCGAGATCCTCGTCGATGCGGGCGGAAAGAAACGCCTGCTGCCCCCGTCGAACCTCGGTGAAACGGGTTCTGATTTCGGGAATCGAGGCGCGCTCGGACTCGTCCGGCCACGCCGGCTCGGTCGCCGCGTGCCAGCGTTTCAGCCAAACCGACTCTCCCGCAAGGACGTGAAGCAGCGTCCGTCGAAGCGTGCCCATCCCGATCGGGAAATCGGCGTCGAGTTTGTCGTCGGAGAGGTTCGCCGCGGCGTCGAGCAGTCGCGAATTGGCCCAGGCTCCGTATTCGAGAAACTCCTTGATCGTCGCGAGGCGGATCATGTCTGACTCCTTGCGATCCACTTCACTCTCGCCGGGAAGCCGCGTCAAGAACGTCGTCAGCGCCTCGGCTTGCATTTTCGGGGAAACCGAGGGAAGAATCCGGTGTGACGAATCCCCGGGAGATTCAGACGCTTTCGATGAAGGATTCCGGCGGCGGGGCGGCGGGGCGAGCTGCGCTCCCGCGCTCCCCGGGCATCCGGGTGGCGCCGTCGTTGCTCGCGGCGGATTTCTCAAAGCTGGCGGAAGAGGTTGCAGTTGTAGAGCGGGCGGGAGCGGAGATTCTCCACCTTGACGTGATGGACGGACACTTTGTCCCGAACCTGAGTTTCGGGATTCCGGTGATCGCGTCGCTGCGGGCGCATTCGCGGATGTGCTTCGACGTTCATCTGATGATCGAGAACCCGCGGCGGTACGTCGAGGCGTTCGTCCGCGCCGGATGCGACCACGTGACGTTTCACATCGAGGCGATGATGCCTTCGTCGGACACCCCCGGCGGGTCCGGGCTTCCGGGGCGGACCCTTCCGGTCGCATCCTTTCCCGAGGCGGCGCGGCGGGCATCGGTCCTGATCGACCGGCTGCACGCGCTCGGCGTCACCGCGGGCGTCTGCCTGAACCCCGCGACTCCGGCGGAAGCCGTCCTGCCGGTGCTTCCCGAAGCGGATATGATCCTGGTGATGAGTGTCTGGCCGGGCTTCGGGGGGCAGGCGTTCATGCCGGAAGTTCTGACCACGGTTTCAGCGCTGAAACCCCGGCTTCGTCCGGATCAGCGGCTTGAGATCGACGGGGGGATTGCGTCGGCGACCGTCGGCTTGGCCGTGCGCGCCGGTGCGGATACGCTGGTAGCGGGGTCGGCGGTGTTCAACGGGCGGGACGCGGGGGCCTCATATGCCGACCTGTTAAAGCGGGCAGAAACGGCATTGCCGGGCGGAGAGGCCGTCGAAAGAACGTAAATGAGCCTTGAAGAGACCCAGCCTGGTACGACGACGAACCCGGAGCAGGACGGATTCCAGCTTCGCCCGATCGCCCCGAGACCGAGCCTTGTGTCTGACCGTGCGGTGGGCGTCTTCATGTGGATCAGCGTTCTGATCCTGCTGACGCCGTTGCTGGTGTTTGTTTACGTCTATGTCATCCGGAACCGGTTGCTGGGCGATGCGCCTTAAGACGGCGGCGCCTCGACGACACGCGCGAAGACAGGTGGAACACGTGGCGAGCGAACCTACTGAAAAAGCTGAGATGTCCTCCGTCTCCGAGCGGCGGGCCGGCGTGCCGGCCGGATTGTGGACGCGCTGCCAGAAGTGCGGGCAGATGGTCTACGAGAAGGAGGTAGCGGAGGCGCTGAACGTCTGCCCGTCGTGCGGTTTTCATCGCCGGGTGGACGCGCGGACGCGGATCCGCCAGCTCGTCGATCCCGAGTCGTTCGAGGAGTTCGCGGCGGACCTTCAGACCGTCGATCCGCTCGAGTTCAAGGATCGCATTCCTTACAAGGAGCGGATCCGTGAGGAGCAGGAGAAAACCGGGGAGAAGGACGCGGTCATCGTCGGACGGGCGTTCATCCGCGGTCGGGCGGTGGTGCTCGCGGTGATGAACCCCGGTTTCATCATGGCGTCGATGGGCGCCGTCGTCGGTGAGAAGATCACGCGCGCCATCGAGAAGGGCGTGGATGAGAATCTCCCGGTCATTCTCGTCACGGCCTCCGGCGGGGCGCGGATGCAGGAAGGGATGGTCTCGCTCGTTCAGATGGCGAAGACGAGCGCGGCGCTGGCCCGCCTGCACGACGCCGGGGGGCTGTGCATCGTCGTGGCGACCGATCCGACGACGGCGGGCGTCGCGGCGAGCTTCGCCAGTCTCGGCGACGTGATCGTTGCGGAACCGGGCGCGATGATCGGGTTCGCCGGTCCGCGCGTCATTGCGAACACGATCAAGGCAGAGTTGCCCGAGGGGTTTCAGACCGCGGAGTTCATGCTCGAACACGGGTTCGTAGACCGGATCGTCGCTCGCGGCGATCTGCGCAAGGAGCTTGCGCGGTTGATCGATTATTGCGGAAAGTAGGCTCGGATTCAGAAGACGCGCGCGGGTGCGAGAGCATTGGCGTAGTCATCGCCGACCGCGACTGCGAACTCGCTCAATTGGAGGAGGCCTTTGCAACACGCGCGATGAGCGGAAACAGGGACCGCATTCCAACAGGCGCGGTTCGGTCATGCGGCGGCGCTTGTTTCATGCACACGTTCCTGGGATTGCTGATCCTCATCACCGGCGGTGCGTCGGGGTTGTATGCGTGGAACCCGCGTTGGTTCGGCGTGGACGCGGAAAGCGCAGCGCAGCGGCCTTGGCGCCGGCTCGGTGCGGCGATCTGCACCGTGGTGGCGGTGATGTTTTTTCTCGGGGCGATCCTCTTGGATGAGGGGACGAAGCCGTCCGCGTACGTGGGATTCTGGAGCGTCCTGCTGGGGCTGGTGTTCTGGGTGCTGATGCTGGCGCTGAAGGACATGCGCTTTACAATAAGGCAGTACCACGAGGAGCGGGCCAGATTGCGGGAGGGCTTGCGCCGGCGCGGTCGGGGGCGGGAGGACGACGATGATGCAGCGGGTTCGGGATAAGGGTTTCGGCGTGCGGCGCGGGCACGTCATTCTGCACGTCGTCCTGACGCTCGCCCTGGGGTTGGCGCTGGGCGCGGGGCTGTCCGGCGGGTGCTCGCCGCAGACGCATCAAGGCAACGACTTGAGCAAGATGGACAAGGCGCGGATCCGCATCAACGACGCGACCTTCGAGGTCTGGATCGCCCGCACACAGGAGCAGCGGGAGAAAGGGCTGATGTTCGTCACCGCCGAGCAACTCGCCGACACGCCGGACGGCGCGCACCGCGGAATGCTCTTCCTCTTCGACGAGCAGGAGCCGCGCTCCTTCTGGATGCGCAACACGATCACCGCGCTCGACATCGCGTACATCAACTCCGACCGCCGCATCGTCCGAACCCTCACGATGAAACCGCTGGATGAAAGCTCCTACCCTTCCGGACGCCCGGCCAAGTACGCGCTGGAGGTCCGGTCGCTTCTGCTGAAGCAGCTTAAGATCGGTGAGGGGGACACGGTGATCTTTCCCGATGAGGTGCTCAGGCCCCAACCCTGAAGGTTGCGGGTCCGCGATGACGTTGCCCCGCCGGACGCCCGCTTGCCGCGCTCTTTCTCCGCGGATAGCGCAGGTTCAGTTCCCCCCCGCCGCGTGGAGGGTGACCGGACCGGGCTGCTTCGAGCAGCCGAGGACGACCGGTTCGAAGGTTTTGCGGAACTGGAAGGGGCTGACCTTGGCCTCGTGGGCGAGAGCGTCAAGCATTTTCGGGGCGTCGAAGTCTTCGGGTTCGAGGCGGATCATGTAGGCGCGGGCGACCTCGTAGTAGTAGCTTCTGAGGTCCACCTGGCGGATGCGCGTGCGCTTCGTCTTCGGGTCCACGAGGCTGTCGAAGGGGACCGGGTGCAGTTCGCCGTGGCGGATCGTGACCATCACGCCGCCGGGCAGATCCCGCTGCGAGTCCAGCAGCAACCGCACGCCGCCGTGCCCGAGGTCTCGGCAGTACGCCAGGTCGTACGACTGCGGTCTCGCGCAGCGCA
>BOJX01000169.1 GCA_016860685.1 Planctomycetota bacterium | reverse complement strand
GGCAGGAACTTCGCCCCGTCGCCGCTCTGCTTCAGACCGGTCACCAGACCCATCCCGATCAGCGTGTTCTTCCCCAGCCCCTGCACGCGCGTCACGTCGCCGACACGCGCCGTGACGCTCTGTCCCGAGCTCACCACCGGAAACACCAGGATGACGCTCAGCAAACACAACGCACCGAGCCGCCGGTAGACCCCACGCGTTAATGCTCGTTTCATGTTCAACCCTTCGTCTTGATCAAGCAGCATTCCACGCCCCGCCTTGGTCATTCCCTAGAACGGCCTCACCGTGTCGATGATCCGCGACAACCACCCGCGCTTCGCCCCGTCCTGCACCGACCCGCGATTCAACACGGTGATCTGCTTGTCCGCGATGTCCGTGCTCAGCACGCTGTCGTCCAGCGAGAGTTTCTTCTTGCTGCACGTGCCCGTCAGCGTGATGAGGCTGACCTCCTCGCCGTGCCTGATCTCCGCCTTGCCGGCGATGACGAGGTTTCCGTTGGGCTTGACGTCGATGATCTCCGCCGTCAGTCGCGTCACGAGCCGGTTCTGGCTCGACACGTCCGCCTCATTGCGACGGTCCTGCTCGAATTTGTAGTCGATGTTCGGGCGCCCCCGCGCGAACGTCGTCGCCCCCAGCCCACCGTCGATCGGTTTGGCGAACGCCGAAATCTCGCTCGACACCTCGTAGTTATTCTTCGATTCCGTGTCCTGATCCGCCTCAAACGTAAGCTGCTCGCGCACGATCACCGTGACGTGGTCGCCGATCGCGTACGTCTTCGGCGGACGCGGCTCGACGGCGATCAACGACCGCCGCTCGATCGCCGGGTGCGTCCGCGGCGTCGGCGCAGACGCCGCCCGCTCCCCGTCCGGTTCGGACTCAGCGCGAATCTTCGCCTCCGTCCGCTTGCCCAGCGACGATGTCTGCCCCGACACGGAAGAGGCGAAGACGCTCGCCCCCACAATCATCAAAGCTGCCGTCCGCACTGTGCGCATCGGCTACGCTCCTTCCCTCGGGTTCGCAGACTGCGCCCGCTGCCTGCCCGCGGCATTCCCGTCCACCGCCGCAACCGCCGCCGGCGCCTCACCGACGGTCACCACCCCCGGCGCCGTCGCTACGCCCGCCAGCGGTTCGTCAGGTCGGTCCGCCAGCTTCACACGTACGAGCTGTCCGCCCGACGCCTCGTCCAGCGCCCAACCGACGCTCTCCAGCCGCACCCCGCCGACCACCGCGACCACGCGCACAACCTGCTGCCGCGACACGATCGGAACCGCCGAAAGCTGTTGTGGATCGAGCGGCTCGCCTTCGGCGAAGAACCGCTCCGCACGCCGGCCCACGACCAGCACGGGATCCCCCGCGACCGCCTGCTGAACGCTCCGCGCCGTGATCGACTCCACCCGCACGTCCTCCGGCAGCACGATCGTCCCCTTCACGATCGGGCGCGACGCCACCACCGCCCCGCGCACCATCGTCACCGTCGCCTTCACCGCCACCGTCTGAAGCACACGACCGTCCTGCGACACGTCAACCTCGAACGTCGCCAGCCCGGGTACCGCGCCCGTCCGCCGCGCGAGTTTGAACGACATCGGCGGCGACGTCAGGTCCAGGAAAGCCTGCGAATCCGCGTCAAACGACACCCCCGCGCGCCCGCCGTAACGGGCCAGCTCCTGCGTCGCCGCAGCCTCAAGAAACTCTCGAAGCGACTGCGAGTCCGCCTCGCTTTCGCCGTCGACCGACGTGGGAGTTTCGCCGGAGAGGCGCTGTGGAAACACGTTCGGCGCCTCCTGACGTAGCGCGACCGGACGCGACACGAGGCAGACGCTCGATCCCCGAAGCCGAATCCGGGCGAGGTTCACCCCGTGATCGCGCAGGCAGACGCGGATCATGTTTGCGTCCACGCGGCGCTGCTCGCCCGGCGACGGAGCTTCGGCGATGACGGCGGCAAGCGGCTCGGCCCCGAGATCCCCCGACGCCACGTCGCGCACCCGGATGACCTCGTCCGTCACCACCGCGGAAGCGTACACGCGCACCTCCTCCGCGAAGACCGGCGCCGCAACGGCGAGGATCACGATCCCCCCGGCGACGACGCTCAGCGCCAGATGCCGCTTCCTTGTGCTTGCGTAGTTCATGCCGACATCCCTGTCCGCCTTCAAAGGCCTTGCCTGAGGCGCGGCTTAGCGCGCCTCCCCGTTACCGCCGCAGCGTGGACACCACCTGCAGCGACTCGTCCGCGGTCTGGATGGACTGACTGTTCAACTCGAACGCACGCTGCGTCTGAATCAGGTCGATCAGCTCACGCACCGGGTCCACGTTGCTCATCTCGAGCTGTCCCTGGTTGATCGCCCCCATCCCGTCCTGGTTCGCTTCGCCGGTGATCGGCGCCCCCGAGGCGTCCGTCTCGATGAAGAGATTCCGCCCGATCTGCTTCAGCCCTTCCGAGTTCACGAACCGCGCGAGCTGAATGTTCCCGATCGTCGTCAGGGCGCTGCTGCCCGGCTGGCGGACGCGCACCTCTCCGTTGCGCCCGACCACGATGTCCCCGTCGCCGACTTCCGAGGGGATGTTGATCGGCGGGTCGAGGATCGCTCCGTCGCTGTTGGCGAGCACCATGTTGCCCTCGGGATTGCGCACGAAGTTCCCCGCCCGCGTGTACGCGACGACCTCCTGGCCGTCATGCACCGTCCGAACCTGGAAAAAACCCTGACCTTCGATCTGAAGGTCATAAGGCCGGCCCGTGTCCACCGATCCCTGGCTGAAGTCGATCTGCGTTCCCGACACCTTGACGCCGGTGCCCACGAGGATGCCGTGAGGGATCGGCTCGTCGTCGAGATTCGGGATCCCCGGCTCGCGCTTCACCTGGTAGACCAGATCCTCGAAGTTCACGCGCGAGCGCTTGAAGCCCACCGTGTTGATGTTCGCCAGGTTGTTGGCGACCACGTTGAGCTTCTCGTCCAGCGACCTCATGCCCGACGCGGCGGAATGTAGTGCGGTCACACCCATCGAACGGTCACGCCTCCCTTATGTGAAGCCACCATCGTCAACTGACGCATGACGAAGAAACCTTTGCCGTGCGGCATTTGCAATGCGTCATTCGTAATTAGTCATTCGTCATTCTTACGCCACCCTGCCCACGCGGTTGATCGCCTCGCCCATCGACGCATCCTGAAGCGACAGCACCCGCGCATTCAGTTCGTACGCCCGCTGCGCCTCGATCATCGACACCAGACCCGTCACCGGATCGAACGTCGATCGCTCCAGCGCCTGCGGAATGACCCGTCCCCGCGGCGGAATCGCCGGCTCATCCCCGGCCTCGAAGAGGTTCCGCCCGACCTTGGTCAGCCGATCGAGGTCGGCGAACGACGTCACGCCGAGGCGACCGATCTCCAGGTCGCCTTGACGCACGATGCCGTCCCCGTCGATCCGCGCCTCCGGTCCGCCTTCGATCCGTCGGATCGGCGCGCCGCCCTGATCGAGGACGCGCAAACGCCCGCCGCCCGCCGCCAGCACCATCTCGCCGTCGGCGTTGAACGTCATGCGCCCGTCGCGCGTGAACCGCACCCGGTCGCCGTCCTGAACCGCGAAAAACCCGTCGCCCTCGATCGCCGCGTCGAGCGGTTGATCCGTGTGCTCGATCGAGCCTTGCACGTGTGCGTGATAGGTCGGCTTGGTCGTCAGCCCGCCGCTCATCCCGTCGAGCACCGGGTGAACGAAGCGCATGCCCCCCGGCGCGATGCGGCTCGCGGTCGGCCGCTGCGAGAACACCGCGAGGTCGTGCTTGAACCCGTAGGTCTCCGCGTTGGCCAGATTGTTCGCCAGCACGTTCTGGCGGTACTCGTTGGCCTCCATCCCCGCGGTGGACAAATAAAGTCCGTAAATCACCGTCCCGCCTCCTTTCGACGCCCCGAGTTCAACCCGCACGGCGCGACGGCGAAGGAAGCACCTCGCGCCGTGCCGAACACGCGGACGCCAGGCCGGTGTGCAAGCACGCTCGGAAAAGAGAGGTCTGTCGAATTGAGGCTTCCTGTCCTCATGTTCGCTCGCTGTCCAACCCGCGCGCCCTCCTGGCCCGCGTCGGGCTGTCCCTTGTCACGCCGCGTGCCAGAACCTCCGCGGCGCTGCGAACCAACGCCCCACGAGGGGCGCACGCAAAACATAACCCGCGTAGTTGCAGCGTCTTAAAACCTGACCGCCAATACCGCATCCCACCGGCGATCCGACCCGAAACGGACGCCGCGCAGCGCATTTCGTGCATCGCTCCTGCACCTTCTGCCGCGCCGGAACCGCGCAACGAAACGGCCCGGAGCGCGTTCGCTCCGGGCCGTCACCTCCCCATCTTGCCGCCTTTGCACCGGCGCCAGTTCGTCTCGAACGTCGCACCCTCGTCCACGCGGATCGTCCCCCCCCAGCGCCCGATCGACCAGCAGCCGCCTTCCCATCGCTGACGTGCCGGGCTGTTTCCCAGCGCCCCTGCCGGGGCTAACAGCCTGTTGAAAAAGGGGGGCGCCTCCCTCCGGGAAGCGAATTTCATCGGGAAAAACCGGCATCACAAAGACCGATCCCGGGTTCTTCAACGGGCTGCTATTACTCCGGTCATCAAATAGTTTACATCGCGTATGGCGAACCGTAGAGATTTCAGCATGACTCGACGATTCGAGGAGTTCCGAGTGTAAACGATTTGATGACCCCATTAATAACCTGAGCCTGACCTGCGCAAACTTCTGGGTTTTGGAACGGCCTGAGGCCTGCAGGGGCGGTCCTGGGCCGTGACGAGGGAGCGTTGCGCGGCCGCCCTGCGGCGTCTTTTCGCGCCTCTGGGGTATTATGGAGGAGTTCTGGAACGCATCTGGAGGGTTTGGAGTCATGTATCGCATCGCGCGGGCGTAA
>BOJX01000168.1 GCA_016860685.1 Planctomycetota bacterium | reverse complement strand
GCCCTTGGTGAGGTGTACGAGTATGTCGGGGGCGACTATGGCGCGTGGAACAGCAGTTCCAACTGGAGTCCATCCACCGGCTACCCCGACGACGACGAGGACGATGCGATCATCCCCGCGGGGAAGATCGTGGGTGTGTATTCGACGAGCACAACGGGCAGCATCAATGTCCAGCAGCACGAAAACGGAACCCGCGGAGTGATCGTGATTAACCTGAATGCCACACTTGAACTGGGGACCGATAGAAGCAACGTGGTCTCCGTCGTCAACGGCTACGTGGTTTTTCAGGGGTGTTCGATCGGGAACACAGACCCCTGCCCGGAAAATCTGTGCCCGGCGACCCTGCGCCTCATGGATGACGATGTCACGATCACGTCCGACACCGGGATGAACGGCGAAATCCGCGGACGCTCCAACTGGGGAGACGGCGAACATCCCGCGTTCTCCGGGGGGTACATTTACACCAGGGATAAGGACACGCCCGACAAGCTGATCCTCGAAGGCTCCATCATCCTGGCGGGGCACATGGGTGTGTACTGCGCCCTCGAGAATAACGCCACGGTGATGATCGATGACCCGCGCGGCGTGGGCACGAACGGAGAGTGCAACGATTGCAACGGCAATATCTCCTGTGAGGATTTCGAAGCGCCCGAACTCTGCTGGAAGGACCACATGATCCTCGGTGTCCCGGAGGATTCGGAAGAAGCGGGCGAGTTTGACAAGACGGGATCCGGCGCCTGGATCTGCAAAGGTGGGACGATGACATTCCAAGACTGTGAGTTGGATACGTCCGGCCATTGGGAGGTTTACAATTCTTGCGCGGCACTGAATGGAATAAACAACACTCTTTTGGAGTTTAAACAGTCTGCAACCATTACTTGCTTGTCCGGAGATTTCATGGTCTACGGAGGCAAGCTCAAGATCAAGACCGATCTTCAGACCACCGGGAAGCTGACGTTCTATTCTCCCAAGGATGAAGTCCGGCCGGAGATCTTCGTCGCGGAGGACAAGACGGCAATCTTCTCGGAGGTATGCCCGTAGTCGGCTGACCATTGGCCCGTCCCGGAGAAGCCCGAGACGGGCCAACGGCATTCCTGTCGGATGACCAATGGAGGGAAATACAAATGCGTTCGCTTGGCGCCAAGAGTTTTGACCTGACATGCGCGACACTGCTTCTCCTGGTTGCTAAACAAGCAGCGGGTATCCCCCGGCAATCCTGCGACGCACCGCGTTATGTGCGCACGAGCACGGTGGGAGCGGAAGACAGAGAGTACGCGGAAATCGTGCGGACCGATGGGATGGGAAGAATCATTACGGGGGGTCTGGTGGGTCGTTACGCCTTTCCACCAGGGTACGTAATGGACTTCGATCCTACCGAAGGGGTTGATGAGAAGGTCGGCTTCGGAGGAGAGGATGTGTTCATCATGGTGACCAACGCGGATGGCTCCTATGCATGGACTCATACCTTCGGAGGGGATGGTGATGAAGACGTTCGCGGAGTTGCGATCGACGCAGAAGGCCGGATGTACGTCGCCGGAACGTTCGGCAGAGAGATTGGAGATGCTCCGAATGCGGTGGATTTTGATCCCGGCCCTGATGAGGACATCCGTGTATGCGCGGAGGACTCCGTCTTTGGATATCTGACCCAATATGGCCGAAACGGTGAGTATCTCGGAACATACACGAACGGAGTCGAGGGGGGTAAGTTCATCATTGGGGACGTAGCGTTCGACCCTTTCGGCAATCTGTTCATGAAAGGACGATTCGACGGCGAGTTTGACTTTGACCCGGGCGATGGTGTGGACCTTCGCCGCGGCGGCAATAAAGCATGGTTTGTTACCAAATGGCTAAGCGATGGTTCTTACGCATGGACGATCGAGTTGAAAGTCTCGACGATTGCAGTTCGATTCGACCCCCAAGGCAACCTTTATCTGGCCGGGAATTTCAATTCGGCTTGGAAATACGACTTCGACCCCGGTCCCGGCAAGGACCGCCGCGGCGGCGACGACGTAGGCGACAAGGCTTTCGTCACGCGGATCAACGCAGACCTCAGCTACGGCTGGACGCGGATGGTCGCCAGAGGGGATACAGGCGATGTTCGGGTGGTCGATTTCGAAGTGGATGCCGACGGCGTCTATGTCGCGGGGAGTTTCTCGGATTACATCGAGTTCGATCCGGACGGGTCGCCTGACCCGCGCATTGACGAAGGGTACGCGGCCTGGCTGGTGAAGATCAATACACAGGGCGACTACCAGTGGGTGCATGCCATCCCCAGCGACGGTGGGAACAGTTCAGCGCAAGGCGTGTCCGCGGACGGACGCGGAGGCGTGTATTTCACCGGCAATTTCGCCGGTAACACTAACTTTGATCCCGACGGTTCGGGCGACTGGCAATTCGGCCGCGGCAACAGCTCCATTTTCGTCAGCAAACTCGGGGTAGACCGGACCTACCTGTGGACCAGGCTGATGAATGGTTCGGGATCGACGCAGCCTTGGGCGGGCGTGGAAGCCGCCTCGGACGGGCGCCTCCTCATCGCGGGGTACTTCAACAGCAGTGGCGTGGACTTCGACCCCACGGAAGGCGAAGATATCCGCCACGACAATGGCGCGGGGGACGCCTTCGTCTCCACCTGGCTGTGCAGCGACTGTGACGCGCTGCTGTCACACGGGCTGTGGGCGAAGCCGCGCGGGGCGATCGTCTCGCGGGTGACGACGAACCTGCCCGCCGGGCGGGTGAAGGTGCAACTGACTTCGGACGACGGCGGAATCACCCTTTCGGAAACTGCGCGCCTCCGCCCCGACGGCCGCGCCCGTACCCGCTTCGACGGCCTCTCGCCCGGGCGCTACGACGTGCAAATCCAGTGGATCGAAGATGAGAACGGCGCGCGCCTCTGCGACGGCCCCTTGATGGAACGCTCGGCAGGGGCACGGTAACGGCTGGCGCGGTCCGCGGAATCATCGGCCGCGCCAAGGGGAAGACCGGGTGGACCTCGACGTCGCAAACCTGCTGGACGAGGATGAGGAGATCGCGCCGGGGCGGCTGATCGCTGAGAACGATGATTTCGACGAGAACAAGGGCGACCTCCATGTGCAGCGAAACCCGGACGACGCCGATGCCTCGCCCGTTCAGGCCGACGAAAACCGCGCTCGATCATACCCGATGATCATGCGCAGGATTCCCACCGCCCGTGGAAAGATGTGGTTCGCTCAACGAACAGGGGATTGCCTCCCCCTCGAGATCCGGTTACGCCTGTCATCAGCCTGCCGATGGCTGTGTCGCAGCAACCGGGCATGCGTTGTCGGTTTCGTTTTTCGACGGCTCCCGATGCAGCGAACCCCGCAGTCAGAGCGACCGCGGGGTTCGAGTCTGCGTTCGTTGCGCAACGAATGTCGTTGCGTCGGTTTCTTCATCAGTCCTTCTTCGGCGCCGCGACTTTGATCGCCTCGCTCGGCGCGTCAGCGGTTTCACGGACTTCGAGCGTCTGCGGGCCGGCCGTCTGCGGTCCGATCGTCTGCGGCGGCAACGCGATCTGCTTCGGGGCATTCTGACCCATCAAACCCGCACGTACTTCCTCGCGGGACAGCGAACCGTTCTTGTCCTTGTCCCACTCCGGGTGCTCCTTGTACAGGCGCTCATGCTGCGCCTTGATGCGCTCCGCGGCGGCCTTGCGCTGACGTTCGATCGCCGCGCGGCGTTCCTCCTCCGTGATCTTCCCGTTGTTGTCCACGTCGGCGTCCGGGTACTGCTGAAGGAACTGCTCCGCCTCGGTCTGCTCGACGGTGCGGATGTAGACCGCCACGTCGTTCGCCGTCGGCTGGAACGGGATGTTCTCCCGCGCCCAGTCCGCGGGCGACGGCATGCGTTTGCGGATTATTTCGTGGAAGTCCGGACCTCCCGGCGGAAGCGGGACGCCTGCGGCGGCGGCCGCCGCAACTTTGTCGCCCTCCTCGGGGGCGATGACCACGACCTGCTCCTCGTTCCCGGGCGTCGCGCGGATCGCGGTGCGAACCTGCGGCTTTACGATGACCACGTTCTCCTCGCCGTCCGAAATCTCCGTCTGCACTTCGATCTGGTCGGCTTCGACCTCAACGCCCTCCACCGGTTCGCCGTCGGTCTCAAGCTCAATTTCGAAGGTCTGCTCTCCCCCGACGCCGTTCTCGTCCGCCGTATGAACGCGGAAGGCCATCCTTGCCGGCGCGCCCATCCACGCCCCGCTGCTGATCATCGGACCGGCGTGCATCCCGATTCCTGGCGGCATTCCCGGATGCGACACCAGCCGCGCTGCCTCCGTCGCATCCAGCACGCCGTCCTGATTCCGGTCCGCACGCGGGAATTTCTCCAACACCGCGTCCGGCTGCGACATCAGGATCGCCACGTGATACGCCGAGTATTCCGTGTGCGAGACCTTGCCGTCGCCGTCGGCATCCGCCTCAGGATGCGCTTCCGCGAACCCGGGAGGAACCATCGGAACACCGAACCCGCCGCCGTGCAGCATCATGATCCGCGGCTTGGCGCCCGTACCGTCATCGGCCAGCAGGTGAAGCTGCAAAAGCCCGTCCGCGCCGAGGCCCTCCATCTCAGGCATGAACCAGACGTCGCCTTCCCCGGCCTCGAATTCCTGGAAGTGAATCACCTCGCCGTTCTGGCGAACCCACTGCTTGCGTTGTCCGTCGATGACGACGTCTTCGACTTCGATCTCGTCCCCTTCGGCGTTGCGCGTCACCTGGACGCGCACCTGCTTCTGCTTCTCCTCCTCGATCGGGCGGGCCTGTGCTCCGCCCAGAACGAACGCCGCCCACGCGCACACCGCCACCGCCGCGCCCGTCTTCGCCGCACGACTGACCGCCGCCTGACCCGGCCGCTGCATGATCATCTCGATTCTCCTTTCAACAGAGTTCAGACTCGAAGCCATCGTCGCCGGACGCCATCCGAACCGCCGGACCGGAACCGGGCTTAACGCGCGAAGCAAGCATCGCGCGTACGCGCCCCGCGAAAGCCGGCCGTGACGAAGGGCCCACTCGT
>BOJX01000167.1 GCA_016860685.1 Planctomycetota bacterium | reverse complement strand
TGACGCCGCACCCCGGGGAGGCGAGGCGACTGCTCGGGACAGGTCCGATCGGGTCGGATTCGCCTGCCCGGCAGAAGGCGGCTGCGGATCTTCACGACGCATTCGGAGCGGTGATCGTTCTGAAGGGGCGGCACACGGTGGTCACGGACGGCGAACGCCTGTACATCAACCAGACCGGCAATTCGGGGCTGGCGACGGCGGGAACCGGGGATGTTCTGACGGGGATGATCGCGGCGCTGATCGGTCAGCGGATGTCCGTGCTGGAGGCGGCGATGCTGGCGGTGCATATTCACGGTCTGGCGGGGGATTTCGCGGCGCAGGATCTCGGGGCGCTGTCGATGACGGCGGAGGACGTCATTGCGTACCTGCCGGATGCGTTCGCGGAACTCGAGGAGTAAGGCGGAGCGCAGGCTGCAAGCTGAGGGCGCCGGGCTGCAAGCGAGGGGTGCTGTGTGAGTCGGGTGCGGCGCGGCGTTACCCAGCCCCGATTCCGGCCGGGGGGTGTTTCTCGGGCATGCGTGGGTCAAGGAGCGGTTTCTTGACACGGGGCGCTGACGAGGTGTAGGGTCTGGGGCTACGTTTTGTCGGCGAGCCGTGCGGGTCTTGGATTACCCTCGGCGCGTCATGCCGGGCACGGTTTCGCGTGGGCGGACAGAGCGTCGAGGCGTTCGGGGTGGTGTTGGAGGATGTGAATGCGCGGTTGCAGGGCGCCGTGGATTGCAGGGGTCGTGCTGTGGGGGGTGGCCCCGTCCGCGGTGGTGCTGGCGCAGGGCGTCGGCGAACCGGCGGTTCCGGATCGGCTGAAGACGCTGCGCGAGCAGGTGAAGGCGATGCACGCCCTCGACGCGCTGCAATCCACCGATCCGCAGACGATCCGGGAGCTGATTCTGGCGGAGCTGGCGTGGTCGGCGGCGTTTCTTGGCGAGTATAAACCGGAGGATTCCGGTTACATGACGCTGGTCAGCCAGGGTTACAAGGCGTTTCTGGGACGGATCCGGTCCGAGTTTCAGAATGAGTCGAACAAAGACGCCTTCCGCAACGCGCTGACGGCGCAGCTCGTCGCGCTGGCGACGGAACGCCTTCCCGCAGCGGACCTGACGCTGCTTGAAGGGATGAATCTGACCGGGGCGCTGGGGATTGTGACGAAGCTGGAGACGGTTCCCGCGTTAAAGGCGGGTTTGCAGTCGAAGCTGGCGAGCGTGCGGTTTGAATGCGCGGTGTTGTTGCGCGCGTTGCAGGCGGAGATCGTGGCGGCGAACCAGTTCCCGGAGGTGGTCACAGCGCTGCGCACCGCCGCGATTGCGGAGCAGAATGAACCGACGCGGGCGCGCCTGCTTCACGCCCTGGCAGCGCCGGGGCAGATTGCGGCGGTGTTCGACGCCCTGATGGCGGTGCTGGATGCACGGCTTGAAGCGCTACGTAAAGAATCCGCGGCCGTCGGGACGGATTACATCGTCGCTCTGAATTACCTTCAAAGCGAGGCGGAGCGTCTTAACCCTCAGCAAAGCGAGGCGATCGTCCGGCGGCTGGCGGTGCTGCTGCGTTTCGCGGCGGCGCAGTACGCGGCGCCCGGAGAGCGATCGTTCGAGGAGGAGTACAATCTTGAGCAGACGCTTTCGCAGACCGAGGCGCTCCTGACGCGTCTGACGCAGCAGAACGGACAGGTGCGCAAGGCGATCGACGAGAAATCGGAGGACGTGCGTCAGAAAGTGCTTGAGGCGGGGATCGCCTGGTACGGCTCGTCGGACCGGCAGGGGGTTTTGAACGGCGACCCGTGGCGCGTCGAGGCGGGCGCGCCGTGACGCGTGCGATCGGACCGAACCGGATTTCCTGACGACCGCGGGCGGTGCAGTTTACTTGGATCGTTCCGCCAGGGTGGACACGCGGATTAAAGAACTCTCACCGAGCGGTCAAGTTCGCCGAGCTTGACGCGTTGCGCGGGCTGAAGCCCCGCGGCTTGGTCAAGCTCATTTGCGATTTCGGTTAGCGCCGATGCTTCGTGCCGTCATCGTTTTGCTGATCGCGCTGCTGGCGGGCGTTTACATAGCCGGAAAGTGGACTTCGCCGCGTTCTCGCCCCGATCTTCGTTACGTCAATTCCTCGGATGTTCACACGCTGGATCCGGCGCGCATGAGCTGGACGCAGGATCTGCGGCTGGCGCTGAACCTCTGGGAGACGCTTTACGCCTGCGATCCGCGCACGCTCAAACCGGTCAGCGCCGCCGCGGAGTTTCCGCCGGAGATTTCCGTCGACGGATTGACGTGGACGTTCCGACTGCGGGAAGACGGTCGGTGGTCGGACGGCGCGCCGGTGACGGCGGCGGATTTTGTGCGCGGCTGGCGGCGCCTGATCGAGCCGGGGACCGCGGCGGATTACGCCTACTTCCTCACGGATTATGTAGACAGCGCGGCGGAGTACGTTTCGTGGCGCGGCGAGGCGGTCGGCGTGCTGACGGTGCTGTCGCGGCTGGCCGAGGGCTGGTCGATCCACGACCGTCAGGCGTCGGTCCTGGCGACGGCGGAGTGCGCCGAAATTGTGCGCCGCGCGTATGCCGAGGCGACGGGGAACGTCGCCGAACCGGAGGCGCTTTCCGGCGCGCGGATCGCGCGAGCGGCGCTGCCGTGGGGTGAGTTGCATCGCCGTGTGTTCGAGGCGCACGCCGCCGAGCTGGACGCCCGGTTTGCGCAGGTCGGCCTGGAGGCCGTGGACGATCGGACGTTGATCGTGCGTTTTTGCAGGCCGTGTCCGTTCTTCGCAGATCTGGCGGCGTTTCCGGTTCTCGCCCCAATACATTCGAGCGCGGAGGAGCACCGGGAACGTTGGCGCGGCGCGCCGCTGACGCGCGAGGGGCTGGTTGTGTACGACTCGCGTTGGACGCGCCCGGTCACGGCGCCCGACGGCGCGGTGCGGCCGGTCACCAACGGCCCCTACCGCCTGGTCGAGTGGCGCTTCAAGCAATCCGTCCGGCTGGAGGTGAATCCGCATCACCGCGACGCCTCCCGGATCGCCTGCCGCAGCGTCGAGGCCGTCGTGTTCGCGGATGCGAATTCGGCGCTGCTGGCGTACGAAGCCGGCGACGTGGACTTCATCCCGACGGTCGAAGTCAGCTACGATCACACGATCTTCCGTCTTGCGGAGAGCGGCGATCGGCCGGATTTCCAACCCACCCCCCTGGCCGCGACGTCCTTCTTCAACTTCAACTGCGCCGACGCCGAGGTGGAGGGGCGTGCGAATCCTTTTGTCGATGTGCGTGTGCGTCGCGCGTTCAGCCTGGCGCTGGACCGGGAGGCGATCGCGCGGCGCATTCTTCAGCGCGGGGATCGACCGGCGAGGACGTTCATTCCCCCGGGAACCCTGCCGGGATACGACACTCCGGAAGGTGTGCCTTTTGATCCCGAGGCGGGGCGGCGACTGCTGGAGGAGGCGGGGTATCCGCAGGGGCGCGGTCTGCCGGTGATCGATGTATTGTTCAACACGAGCGGCGCGCATCCTGTCGTCAGTCAGGCGATCGCCCGACAGTGGGAGATTCACCTGGGGGCGCGCGTCGAGCTTCGGGGGAAGGAAAGTAAGGCGTTCGCCGAGGACAAGGCGCGGCGACGCTTCATGATCTCACAGGCCAACTGGTACGCGGATTACAACGACCCGACGACGTTTCTGGACGTTCTGGCGACGGGAAACGGGAACAACGACAGCGGATACGCTTCAGCCGAGTTTGACGCGCTGCTGGCACGAGCGGGAACCGCCGACGATCCGGAGGCGCGGATGCGGCTGCTGAAGGAAGCGGAGGCGACGGCGGTCGTGCGCGACGCGGCGATCCTTCCCGTGTTTCATTACACGAGCGTGATCGCGGTGCGTGAGGGCGTCGAGGGTCTGCATCCGAACTCCCGGTTGTGGTTTCCCTTTTCGGGTGTGACGGTGAGACGATGATCCGCTACGTCCTGCGGCGCGTGGGGCTGGGGGTGCTGACGCTGGCATGCGTTTACGCGGTCACGTTTCTGATGACTGTGAGCGTTCCGGGGAACCCGTTGCAGTCGTCGGAGCGACGGCTTGCGCCCGAGATCGAGGCCGCGTTGCGGGCGCGGTACGACGTGGACCACAACGGGCGGTACTTTCTCCAGCTTCTTTCGGGGCTGGCGCGTCTGGACTTCGGACCCACGTTTCAATACCCGGACTGGAGCTGCAACGAGATTCTGGCGCAGGCGCTGCCGGTATCGGTGTTGCTGGGGTTGTC
This sequence comes from Planctomycetota bacterium, assembly GCA_016860685.1. Lineage (GTDB taxonomy): Bacteria > Planctomycetota > Phycisphaerae > UBA1845 > UBA1845 > JABWBH01. The sequence continues at coordinate 794 of BOJX01000167.1, read as the reverse complement.
GGCGATGCTGACGGCGGTGCTGATCGGGGTTCCGCTGGGAGCGTGGTGGGCAGTGCGGCGAGGAGCGGCGGGAGCGGCGGCGACGACGCTGGCGCTGCTGGGGACATGCGTGCCGACGTTCATCACCGGGGCGTGCCTGCTGCTTTGCTTCGGAGTCTGGTTGAAAATTGCGCCGGTCGGGGGCTGGGGGACGATTTCGGCACTGCCGCTTCCGACGATCACGCTGGCGCTGCCCTTCGCGGCGTACCTCGCGCGCCTGACCCGCGTGGGGATGGAGGAGGCGCTGCGGCAGGACTTCATCCGCACGGCGCTCGCCCGCGGAATCCCGGAGCAGCGCGTGCTCTGGGGTCATGCGTTTCCGGTGGCATTCCTGCCGGTGCTGTCCTACCTCGGTCCGGCCACGGCGCAGGCGCTGACCGGGTCGTTCGTCGTCGAGAAAGTCTTCAGTGTGCCGGGGATGGGTCAGCATTTCGTCAACGCGGCGTTGAACCGTGACGTGGGCCTCCTGATCGCCTGCGTTACCGTGTACGCCGCGCTGGTGATCGCGTTCAATCTCGCGGTGGACCTGGTTCATGCGTGGATTGACCCTCGCGTCCGCAGCGAGGTGGGGGTATGACGGAGTCCCTTAAAGATGCGATGGTGCTACGTGGTCGCCGTCAGTCGAAATTTCCCGGTTCCGGGCGCGCTGCGATCGCCGTGCTGGCGCTGATGGCGCTGGCGGCGGCGGCGCTGGCGCCGTGGTCGGCGGCGTGGTACGACGTGCAGGAGATCGACTCGGCGGTGCGGCATCCCCC
>BOJX01000166.1 GCA_016860685.1 Planctomycetota bacterium | reverse complement strand
ATTACACCGCGTGGCGCGAGGATGGGACGCTGAGCGACTGCTCGCTGATGCGCGATCGCCCGACGATGCAGACGATGAACGCCCTGATCGGTCCGTTCAAAGCCGGTTTGCCGGGCATGCGCGTCGGCGGCGTGCGCCAGCTCCTCGTTCAAGATCCCTTCGGTCCCGGAAAAAACGACCTCAAGCCCGGGGAGTGGGTTACGTACCGGATCGAATTGAAGGAAGTGTTGTCCCCCCAGGAATTCGCAGAGCGTTCGCGGATCGAGAGCGGACGACCGATCCAGATGGACCCTGAGGCGAAAGCGCGCATCGCGCCTCCGTCATGACGGCGTGCGATCGCCCGCGACGGACGCGCGCCACTGCTCAAGGCGATCCACGACCGGCAGATTGCTCGGCAGCCCCAGCGGATGCCTGCGTATCTCGTCGGCGTTGAGCCACGCGAGATCCGCGATCTCGGCTTCGTTCGGCTTCCAGGCGCCGCCGACGCGCTCGACGATCCAGATCGCAAGGATGACATCCGGTCGCCCGGCGACGGCGCCGAGACGGCAGTGCGGAAGGACGACGATGCCGAGTTCCTCGTGAAGCTCGCGCACGACCGCCCGCCGGGCGTTCTCGCCGCGCTCGATGTGGCCGCCGGGGAAGCACCACGTTCCGCCCAACGTAACGCCGGGCGCCCGGCGGATCAGCAGATATCGCCCCTGCTCGTGCAGAATCCCGATCACGCCGCGGCGGATCACCTGCACGGCCGCTCTGCACGCGGCGCCGGCGCTCGCATTGACGACGGTTGTCATGTTCCTCACTCCGGACCGCTCGAACGCGGCGCAGTATCAATCCGGGTCCGATGGCGTCAAGCCCGCGGTTGAAGCGCGGCGGCGAGGACTTCCGCAAGGTGCCGTGCTCGCCGCCCGCCGTGATGCGCGATCTGCTGGCGGCAACTGAATCCGGAGGCGGAAATGATCGCGCCCGGCGCCGAGCGGATCGCCGGAAGCAGACGGTCCTCCGCGATCGTGCGCGACACGTCATAATGTTCGCGGATCAGCCCGAAGGCTCCCGCCATCCCGCAACATCCCGCATCAATGACCGACGCCGCATCGGCGAACGCATGTTGTAGGAGGGCGCCGACGTCCTCCGTGCCGGAAAGGGCTTTTTGATGACAATGTACGTGATGCAGGATCGGCGCCTCGGGCGCTGCGAAGCGGAGGGCGTCGGGGCGCTCCTCCAGCACCCGTGCCAGGAAGGTCTCCAACGAGACCGTCTGTGACGCAACCGTCCGCGCCATCCGCGCCGAAATCAGCGCGGGGTACTCATCCAGCAGACAGGAGACGCAACTCGGCTCGAGACCGACGATCGGTACGCCGCGGGACGCCAGCGGAACCAGCACCCGCAGCACCTGCTCAGCCTGTAATTTCGCCTCTCCCAGCAAACCTTCACTGATCAGCGGACGTCCGCAACACGGCGTGGGAGGGCAAACGATGTGATACCCGGCGGCTTTCAGCAGCGTCACGGCCGCATGACCGACCTCGGGGTGGAGAAAGTTCGTCCAGGTGTCGATGAAAAGCGCCGCCTCCGGTTTCGGTCCGCCTCCGTCCTCGCGGGGGCGCTCCCGGAAGCCGCGACGGAACGAACGCGGTGCGAGCCGCGGCGGCGCGATCCTCCGATCCAGCCCGAACGCGCGCTCAAGATAGGCTCGCCCCCAGCCGCTCTGCGCGATCGCGTTCGCCAGCCGGGGGAACGCGGACGCAGTCTTCAACCGGCGCGCGACCGATCCGAGAAAGCGATGTCGTCGCGGAACGCCCTGCAACAGGTGTCGCTGGGCGAGGTACTCGGCTTTGAGCTTCGCCACATCCACGCCGGTCGGACACTCGGACTTGCACGCCTTGCAGGAAAGGCACAATTCGAGCACGTCATCGAGCGCCGGGTCGCCCAGGTCACGGATCAGGCCGCGGTTCGACAGCGCCGAGCGCAGCGCGTTGGCCCGCGCCCGTGTGCTGTCGCGCTCGTCGCGCGTCGCCATGTAAGACGGACACATGACGCCGTTACCGACCTTTCGGCACTCGCCGACGCCGCTGCACATGCCCGCCAGCCCCGCAGGACCACCGTGCGCGCCGTAGCTGAAGAACGTCTTGATCCGCGTCTCGCGGTAGTCCGCGCCGTGCCGCAGGTTCTCCGTCATCGGCCACGGGTCCACAATTTTTCCGGGATTAAGCAGCCTGCGCGGGTCGAAAAGATCCTTGACCTGCCTGAAAGCGCTCATGATCCGCGGTCCGTAAAGACGCTCGAGAAACCCGGAGCGGACGATCCCGTCGCCGTGTTCGCCGGTCACTGTGCCGCCGAACTCGATCGCCAGATCGCAGACACGATCGGCGATGCGGCGCATCTTCTCGATGTCGACGGCGCGCCGCAGATCCAGGATCGGGCGGATGTGAATCACGCCGACGCTGGCGTGTGCGTAATACCCGGCTCCCGGCGCGCCTTCCTCGTCGAGCAGGCGCATGAACCGCTCGATGTACTCTCGCAGCCGCTCAGGCGGAACCGCCGTGTCCTCGACGAACGAGTTGGATTGCTCCTGCCCGGGCGTCGACATCAGCAGTCCCAGTCCGGCTTTGCGCACCGTCCAGACGTCGTCCTGCTCGCAGGCGTCCGTCAGCAGCGACGCGGCACGGATTTGCGGCCGGCGTTGCAGATCGTCGAACGCCGCCCGCGCCGTCTCGCGCACGCCCTCGGACGAGTCGGACAGGAACTCGACCACGAGGATCGCCGCCGGATCCCCGCGCAGAAACCGTCGCCGCGGCGCGTACGTCGGGCTGCCTCGCGTGGCGTCGAGGATCGCCCGATCGACCAGCTCAACCGCGGAGGGTCGATGCGCCAGCGCGTCCGGCGTCGCCGCCAGCGCCTCAAGAACGTCGTCGAACTCAAGAATGACAAGCGCGCGATGCACGGGGCGCGGGACGAGATCGAGCGTCGCGCCGACGACGATGGCCAGCGTGCCTTCGCTTCCGCAGAGGATGCGGGTCGCGTCGATCGGCGTTCCGACCGGGCCGAGGCGGTCCAGTCCGTACCCGCCGTTGGAGCGGAGCACTGTCGGAAACCGCGCCGCGATCTCACCCGCGTGACCGTCGCGGATCCCGCGCAATCCGTCCTCCAGCCGCGCCGTGCGGTCCTCCGCGCCGGGATCGGACGTCCGCGCGCTGATCGGCGGACCGGATGCCGCCGGCGGACGCCGGAACGTCACCACGGCGCCGTCCGCAAGCACGACCGTCAGCTCGCGCACGTGATCGACGGTGCGGCCGAAGCGGACCGAGCGCGCCCCGCAGGAATTGTTGGCGATCATGCCGCCGAGCGTCGCCCGGCTTGAGGTGGCGACGTCCGGCGCGAAGAAAAGACCTTCCCGGGCGACACGGTTGTTCAGGTGATCCAGCACCACGCCCGGTTCAACCTTGACGGTGCGCGCCTCGGCGTCGATCGCGCCGATCTGATTCATGTAGCGCGAGAAGTCCAGCACGACACCGTGCCCGACGGCGCCGCCCGCCAGACCCGTGCCGCCGCCGCGCGGTATAATCGGCACGCCTTCCTCAGCACAGATTCGCACGGTCGCGGCGACATCGCCGACATGGCGCGGCAGGACGACGCCGACAGGCGCGATCTGGTAAATGCTCGCATCCGTCGCGTAGATCGTGCGCGACAGCGGGTCGAAGCGGACGTCGCCTTCGACGGACTCGCGCAACCGCGCGGCGAGGCGCGTCGCACCCGGGTCCGGAGCGGCCAGAACCTTCAACGTGCGCGAGCTTTGAAACGGCGCGTCCACGATGTCCGCTGGTTACCCACGGCCGACCCGCTTTGCAAATCCGCCCCGTCGCCTAGGCCGCGGCGTGCGCGCGGACGCGTCGGTAAACCTCGGCGGTCCGCTCCGCCATCGCGCTGACGGTATGATGTTCGCGCACGTAGATCTGTCCGGCCTCCGCAAGGCGCCGGGCGCGCTCCCGGTCGGTCAGCGCCTCGCGCAGCCCTGCGGCCAAAGCGGCGGGTGATCCGTCCGAGACGATCAGCGCCGTCTCGTTCGCTTTCAGTGCGTCATGCACCGCACTGGGCGGCGCCACCACCAACATGCCCGCGGCCATCGCCTGCAGGACGCGGATCGACACCTCCTGCAACGGCTGGCACACCGCAAGGATGTCCGCCTCCTCGAAGACGTCGCCGATGCCCGCCTGAAGCGCCGCGAACGTCACGTGCGCCGTGAGACGCTCGCCGCGAACCTGACGGCGAAGCCCAGGCTCGCCCGATCCCTGCCCCAGCAGGAACGCGGAGAACTCCAGCCCCTCGTCACGCAACCGCGCCAGCGCGGTGATGAGCGCCCCGGTGCGCGTCTCGCGCGACAGCGGATGCACCGACACGATCGTCGGGCGGCGCTGAGCATCGGCGAAGCAGGCCGTCTCCTTCGACGCAATCACACCGGGACGCACCAGGTCCACGCAGTCGGGCGCCACCGTCCGGATCCGCAGGAGCAACTCGACCAGGGGTTCGCTGAACGCGATCAGATGCGGCGAACGCGGCGTGACAAGGCGCGCGGTCCGCTCGACGTCGGTCCGGGAAGAAATGTCCAGCAGCAGTTCCGCATCGAGCGCGCGGGCCAACTCGGACGCAAGATCAAAAGACTCCGCACTGGCCGCATGAATCACGTCCGGTGCGTCCGCGCGAAGCCCCTCAATCAGTTCAGCGAGGCGGCGGGCGGCGACCGGCCAGCGAATGCGCCGATGCACGACCGCCTGAACCGGTCCCAGCGTCAGCGCCTCGATCTCCCGAGTCGAGCTTAACAGGCGCAGGCGCACCGGATGATCAACCAGCGCCACGCACAAGTGACGCAGCACCGGGCGCAAGCGGACGAGCGCGGCTTCATCCACGCACAAGGCCACGTCTACCGGGCGCGAATCCTCGTTGGTCAGGCGCATGTCCACGCAGTGATGTCCCTCCGTGATGCAGGCGGCGTCAACGCTTCGGGGCGGCGGTGGGACGCGGGGCGTCCTCGATCGCCGCTTCCGAAAACCGGACCCGCACGCCCCGCCGAGCCAGCTC
>BOJX01000165.1 GCA_016860685.1 Planctomycetota bacterium | reverse complement strand
GAATCGCCGGCGTCGACCCCGGACGGCTGACGCTGCGCGAGCTGCTCGCGCTGGCCGAGGCGCGCGCGAGGGACGAATGGTCGCGGATGAGTGCGCTGCTGGTGCTGCTCGCGAACTGTCACCGCGACCCCAAGAAGATGCGGGTCTTCCGGCCGTCGGATTTCGACCCGTTCGCACGGCGGGCCGCGCCGGTGGAGGTCGGAATGGAAGCGATCAAGGAGTTCTTTACCACAGGCAAACTCCCGGGCACGGATGCCCGGGTGCAGTGATGTGAGGCAAAGCGTAAGGAGATTGCACATGCCTCTTCCGGAAGAAGTCGTGCAGAGTGTGTCGTCCACCAACTTCAAGTCGCTGGGCGACGGTCCGTCGTTCTACCACAACCTGGCGATGAGCAACGCGGTCAACCAGCAGAACCTGGCCGCGCAGAACTCGATCGCCCAGCAGCAGGCGCTGGGGACCGTGCTGACCGCCGCGGTGGGCAAGATCGTCAAGGCCCTGACCGAGGCGGACGCCGAGGAGGCGGTGTCGCTCAACAAGCTCATGAGCGGCGATGACGTGGCCCAGAAGATCAGCAGCCTCATCGGGGCGCTGGGCTTCGGCCAGATCGGGGCCAAGACGGCCCAGACCACGCCGCCGCCGACCGGCACGTAGTTGGTTCCAGTGATGGCGCCCGCGGAGTGGCCGATGCGGCGCTCCGCGGGCGTTTTCCTAGTCCGAGCGTGAGGTGTGCGGCATGATCACGATGCAAATCAGAACGCTATTCTTCGACAAGCCGACGGTGCTGCGCGCGGTCGATAAGGCCAAGCGCGCCGTGCTGTCAAAGGCGGGCGCGTTCATCCGCACCACCGCGAAATACAGCATCCGAACGAAGACGGGCAGCGCGCCGGCGGGCCGGCCGCCGCACTCACACGAGGGCTCGCTGCGCCGGCTGATCTACTTCGGCTACGACCCGGCCAGTGATTCGGTCGTGGTCGGGCCGGTCGGGTTCAAGCGCAGTACCGCCCCCAATGTGCTCGAGTTCGGCGGCAAGACCGAGGTGAGTCGCCGCCGGCGCGGCAAAGTCGTGCGCACCCGTGTGACCATCGACCAGCGGCCGTTCATGGGCCCCGCGCTCGAGAAGGAGCGCCCGCAGCTCCCGAAGCGTTGGGGCGGCAGCGTGCGCGGAGGGTAGTCCGTGGCGAACACAAGAGGCATCCGCGCTGGCCGGGCGTTTGTCGAGCTCGGCGTGGACGACAGGATCGCCAAGGGGCTGCAGAGGGCCGAGCAGCGATTGAAGGCCTTCGGGGAGGGAGTGCGCTCGGTGGGGCTGAAGCTCGGCGCCCTCGGCTCGGCGGCGCTGACGTTCCTGGGCGGCACGGTGAAGGCCTTCGTCGACACCGGCGATGCACTGGACGAGATGTCGGCCCGCACCGGTGTCAGCGTCGAGACGCTTTCAGAACTTGGCTGGGCCGCCGACTTGGCCGGCGCCGACCTGGAAACCCTCGAGACCGGCCTGCGCAAGATGCAGAAGGTGGTCACCGAGGCGGCCACGGGATCCAAGTCGGCGACCGAGGCATTGGCGCGCCTGGGGCTGAGCGTCACCGACCTCGTCAACCTCAACCCTGAGCAGCAGTTCAAGCTGATCGCGGACCGATTGTCGAAGATCCAAGACCCGACGCAGCGCGCCGCGCTGGCGATGGAGGTGTTCGGTAAGAGCGGGACGCGCCTGCTGCCGCTGCTGGCGGATGGCGCGAAGGGACTGGAGGAGTACCAGCGCAAGGCCCGCGAACTCGGGCTCACCGTCTCCACCGAAACGGCCAAGGATGCCGCCGCACTGGCGGATACGCTGGACACGCTGTGGCGGGTGCTGAAGCAGTCGGCGTTCACGATCGGCGCCGCGCTGGCGCTGACCTTCAAGGACCTGGGCGACGCCGTCACACGCGTCGTGGTGCGCGTGACGGAGTGGCTCAAGCAGAACAAAGCCTTGATCGTCACGGCGCTGCAGGTCGCGGCGGCGGTCACCGCCGTGGGTGTGGGTCTGATCGTGGCGGGGACGCTGATCTCGGGCGTCGGTGCCGTGTTCGGCTGGCTGGCGACCGTCGTGACCGGGATCGGCGCGGCGTTCGGCGTGATCGGCACCGCGCTGGCGGCCATCATTTCGCCGATCGGGCTGGTCATCACTGCGGCCGTGGCGCTGGGCACCACGTTATTGGTCGTCACGGGCGCTGGAAGCGAGGCGCTGAACGGGCTGGGCGAGCAGTTCGGCCGGCTGCGCGACACTGTATATAAGGTAATGGGCGGGATCGCGGACGCCCTGGCCGCCGGCGATATCAACCTCGCGGCGCAGATCCTCTGGCTCAGCCTGAAGTTAGCGTGGCAGCAGGGTGTGGCGGCGCTCAACCGGGCGTGGCTCGAGGCCAAGCGCTTCTTCCTCAGCATCGCCTACGGCATGTGGTACGGCGCCGTCGCGGCGGCCGAGATCGGGTTCCACGCGCTCGAGGTCGCCTGGATCGAGACCACATCCTTCCTGTCGCAGACCTGGACCAGCTTCACGGCGGGGTTCCAAAAGGCCTGGAACACCGCCATCAATTGGACCACCAAGCGTCTGCTCGAATTGTGGGGGCTGTTTGACGAGACGCTCGACGTCGAAGCCGCCAAGCAGATGGCCGACGAGGACCTCTCGTCCGTCAACGCGGAGATCGACCGGCAGCGTGATGCGGCGCTGCAGGCCCGCGAAGCGCAGCGCCATGCCGAGCGCGAGCGCGCCAAGAGCACCCACGAGGGCGCGCTGGAGGAGGTCGGACGTCAGGACCAGGACGCGCAGCGACAGCTCGACCAGGAAACCGACGCCCGCGTCAAAGCGACCCAGCAGCAACTGGACGAGGCCCGCAAGGCACTGGACGACGCCGTGGCGGAAGCGCGGCGCAAGCGTGAGGCCGCCGATGCTGAGGGCGCCGCGCCGAAGCGTCCTTCGGTCGATCCGCTGGCCGGCCTGGACGACCAACTCGCGGGGCTCGGCAGTCTGCTCGCGCAGAAGATCAGCGTGATCGGCACGTTCAACCCACTGGGCGCGGCGGGGCTGGGCGGCGGCAGCGCTGCCGAGCGGACGGCCCGCGCCACCGAGGAGACCGCCAAACACACGAAGCGCCTGGCCGAAAGTGCTGGACGCCTGACGTTCGCGTAGGAGACCCGCGTTGCCCGTCGAGGTCGTCGAGAAGTTCGAGAGCCGGCTGGTCACGACCGGCACGAGCCCTTCGGTCGAGCTGCGGTACACCATCCGCGGCACGAACGACGACGTTGAAGCGCGCAACGCGCTGGTCGCCGGCAGTCCAGCCACGTACGACCCCTGGGGCAGCGGCTGGTTCTTCCTGCCCCGGGACACAGTCAGCGTTCAGCCGGTCGGCGAGGAGCTCTGGGAGGGAATCGTTCGGTACGGGCCGTTCACGCCCACGAACGAGTCGACGTTCGCGTTTGATACCGGCGGCGGCACGCAACACGTCACGCAGAGCAAGCAGACGATCGCGAAGTACCCCGTCGGCACGGCGCCGGACTTCAAGGGTGCGATCGGTGTCACGAACGACAGCGTCGAGGGTGTGGACATCACCGTGCCGGTGTACCAGTTCGCCGAGACACACTATCTGCCCGACACGACGGTCACGCCGGCGTACCGCATGGCGCTGTTCCAGCTCACCGGCCGCGTGAACAGCAGCACGTTCAAGGGCTTCAACGCCGGCGAGGTGCTGTTCCTCGGCGCGTCCGGCTCGCGGCGCGGGTACGGCGACTGGGAGATCACGTTCCGCTTCGCCGCCAGCCCGAACGTCACAAACCTCACGATCGGCGATATCACCGGCATCAACAAGAAGGGCTGGGAGTACCTGTGGGTGCGCTACGCCGACAGCGAGGACACAGCTGCCAAGGCGCTCGTGAAGAAGCCCATCGCGGTCTACATCGAACGGGTGTACGACGACGGCAATCTGAGCCTGCTGGGGATCGGGTAAGCCATGGGCACAACCCTGAAGAAAGTGCGCAGCGGCGACCCGCTCGTCATCCCGGCGGCGACATTCAACGCCTTCGTGGACGTCGCGCGCGACTACCAGGAGCGCCAGCGCAGCGCAACGCGTGGCGGCCTGCCTGATTGGCGCCAGACCGGCATCGTCCTGATTCGCAATGACAGCGGCGCGGATCGCAATCGCTTTGACGTCCTTGGTGTGGCCGGCACCGTCATCAAACCCACGGACAATGCCGACGCGTTCAAGGAGCGGGTCGCGCTGAAGGGTGTCACGCCCACCGCCGCGCATGCGGGCCGGTTCATCGTCCTGCTCGAGCCCGTGAGAAGCGGCCTGTTCGGACGCGGCTGCGTCGACGGCGTGTGCGTCGCGCGCGTGAAGATGAACGACGAGGGCCACGTCTTCGCCGAGGCCAAGGACGGCCAGGCGGACAAGCTCGACAGCGGTGCGGCGGGTTCGGCCTGCCTCCTGTGGATTCAGCCGCCCAGCGAACGCGACCCCGACCCGACGGTCGCGTGGGTCGTGGCGAAGATCGGCCTGCCGACCGGAGCGGCTTCGATGGCGGCGGCGTTCGCGATGATCACGTCGAAGTCAGGCACCGCACCGCCGTACCGCTACGCCGCGGCGCAGGCCACGATGGACGAGGACGGGGCGTGGACGCAGGTCGGTGGCGGGCTGGCGTACAACAACGTCTTCAACCTGGAGGAACAGGGCGCCGGCGGGCAATGGGTCAATCCGCTCGTCGTCGGTGACGTGGTGCTGATCTTTGCCGCGCCCGACCCGGGTGTGGATGCGTTCGTCTGCGCACGCTCGCACTACCGGGGGACGTATTGATGGGCCGGTTCCTCGTGCGGCATGTTGACCATGACAGCGGCGCGGAATTGGCCCGGTTCGCGCTGCCGAATCTGCTGGCGTACGAGGGGATCGAGTACGTCTATCGCCAGCTCTTCCCGGCGTATCAGGCGGCGATGACGTTCCAGATGGGCGTGGCCGGCCCGACGCCGAGCTACCCAAACGATCGGCCGAACACAGGCGGCGGTGCGGCCTTCGGCACCACGCTCACCTTCGCGCAGTGCACCAACGCGCAGGCCAACGAAGGCGGGTGTTACACCAGCCCGATGCGAACCTCGTTCGGCTATGCCCGGAAGGCGTTGAGCTTCACGGCGTCGATGGAGGCCGACGGCAGCGGCTTTCTGTCGCAGGAGGTCACGTTCCCGAACAACCACGCCTGGACGCCGCAGGCCGCGGCGGACTGGGACTTCCCCTGGACGCCCGAGGAGATCGAGCAACCGCCGCCGG
>BOJX01000164.1 GCA_016860685.1 Planctomycetota bacterium | reverse complement strand
GCTGCTGATCCTTGATGAACCGTTCTCGGGGCTGGACCCGGTGAGCACGGAGGATCTGCGCGAGGCGATCCTCGAGCTGCGCCGCAACGGCGCGACGGTTCTCTTTTCGACGCACGACATGCACATGGCCGAGAAGATGTGCGACTACGTGCTGATGATCTACCAGGGCCGGAAAGTGCTGGACGGCACGCTGGAGTCGATCCAGGCGCGCTACGGCGCGGACACGCTGCGCGTCGCGGTGGAGGGCGACGGGCAAAGTCTCGCCTCCTTGCCGGGGGTCGAGCGCGTCGCGGATTTCGGGCGCCTGGCGGAACTGAAGATGCGCGACGGGGCCGATCCGCAGCGCGTGCTCGAAGCCTTGATCGTCCGCGGGCGCGTCACGCATTTCGAGGTGACGAGGCCCACGCTGCACGACATCTTCGTCCGCATCGCGCGACCGAAGGAGTGAAAGTCGAAAACTGAAAGCTGAAAGTCGGAAGCTGAAGCAGCGTTGAAACGGAGCATCAAACACCCGAGCGAACCGTAGGGCGGGCTCCGCCCGCCGCCCGAACCTTGAACCTTAATCCCGAACCCACGTCATGACCCGCAAAACAATTGTCATCGCCGTCCGCGAGTACCAGGCCGCGATCCGGACCAAGACGTTCATCGTCTCGCTGATCCTGATGCCGGTCTTCATGGGCGGCAGCATCGGCGTGCAGGTTCTGCTGCGGGACAAGGTGGACACGACGGACAAGCGGATCGCGCTGGTGGACTGCACGGGTCGGCTGGCCGGGGCGATTCTCGCTGACGCCGAGCGCCGCAACAATACCGACATTTTCCAGGGAGAAGGCGCGGAACGAAAGCAGACGCAGCCCCGTTTCGTGTTCGAGTCGGTCGCCCCTCCCGCTGACCTTTCTCCGGAAGCGCTTCAGGCGTTGACGCTGGAGCTGTCCGACCGGGTCCGCAAGCGGGAGCTTTTCGCCTTTGCGATCATCCCGGCGGACGCCATCTCCCGCGCCGCCTCCGCCGCCACGCCGGTGACGACGCCTTCCGCAGGCGTCGCCTATCACAGCAACAGCCCGACGTATGACGACGCCCGCCGCTGGCTGACCGGCGTCCTCACGAAGCACACGCACGAGGCGCGCCTGTCGGACGCGAACGTGGATACGAAGCTGGTCATGAACGCGCTGTCGCCGCTGCGCGTGGACAACCTCGGCTTGGTGTCCCGCGAAGTCACCGGTGAGATCAAGGCCGCCGAGAAAACCAACGAACTGGCGACCTTCTTCATCCCCTTCGGACTGCTGATGCTGATGTTCATGGTGGTGATGATCTCCGCCCAGCCGCTGCTTCAGAGCGTGCTGGAGGAGAAGATGCAGCGGATCGCGGAGGTGCTCGTCGCGTGCGCGTCGCCGTTCGAGTTGATGATGGGCAAGCTGCTCGGCACGGCGGGCGTGTCGCTGACGATCGTATGCGTGTACCTGCTCGGCGGGCTTTTCGCGATGGAGCGCCTCGGCGTGGCCGGTCTGTTCCCGAAGCACCTGATCGGCTGGTTCATCCTGTATCAGTGCCTGGCGGTGCTGATGTTCGGATCGATGTTCAGCGCGGTGGGCGCGGCGGTGAACGATCTCAAGGAGGCGCAGAATCTCGTCACGCCGCTGATGCTCGTCGTCGTCGTGCCGTTGTTCATCTGGTTCAACGTGGTCAAGGAGCCGAATGCGAGCTTTTCGGTGATTGCGTCCTTCTTTCCCTTCGCCACGCCGATGCTGATGATCGTGCGGATGGCCGTGCCTCCGGGCGTGCCGACGTGGCAGCCGGTGGTCGGCGCGCTGGGCGTGATGATGACGACGGTGGCATGCGTCTTTGCGGCGGGGCGCGTGTTCCGCATCGGGATCCTGATGCAGGGCAAGGCTCCGAAGCTACGCGAGTTGATCGGGTGGATGCTGCACGGATGACCGTCCGGCCACCTCGACAGGAGGATCCGGAGGAAGGGACCGGTTGACTGTGGGGCGACCCCGGCGCCGTGGTGATGGCGGCCGTGGTGGGGCATCAGCTCAGCTCCGAGCAGGAGACTTTCCCGAGCCTATCCCGGAACCGAAGGGACGAACGCCGGGAATTTTTCACCCTCGACGAATTGACCGAAAATCCGTGACTCCGCGATGACGGAAGTCCACGGCTCGCCGGGTTCCGGGATACGTTCTGGGACTTCCGTCCTCTGCGCCGGGCGGCATAATCGCCACGAAAACGGCATGCCCCGGGCGAAAGCAGCGCAGGAGGTCGCCCTTCGCAGGGTCCGAAGATTGACCGTGGCGCGGCCGCGCATAAAGTAATCGCCCGAGCCTGACGACAACAGCCGGTGAAGCCCGGCTTGAAAGAGCGACGCGCCGGGCCTGCCGCGGGAGTCGCGGGCGAGCGATCGCTGCTAACCGCGTGCTTCCGCGCGGCATCTTAAGGAAATCCCGGATTTCGTCCGGCGTGGCGGCGTCGGAGGGAGGTTCGGAGGCGACGGCGTCAGGAGTCGGTGCATCATGAACACGTTTTTACGCAGAGTCGGGGGCGGCTTGCTGGCGGCGGGAATGTTGCTCGGCGCGACCGGTTGTGCGGATCCGGGCACGCAGCGTCGCGAGAAGTTCGGAAAGACGTTTTACCTTGACGGCGCGGGCAACCTGGGGTTCGGAGCGTCGGACGTGCCGGCGGGGTTGCGGCGCGCCGGGTATCGCGGGGACGTTGAGATCTACCTGTGGACGACGTCGCTGAACCCGCTGGTGGACCAGCTCAACATTCCGGCGGCGCGGTTCCGGGCGTCGGTGCTGGCGGACAAGATCATCGCGTATCAGAAGCAGCATCCTGACAATGAAATCAACGTGATCGCGTTGTCGGCGGGCACGGGGGTGGCGACTTGGGCGATCGAGGAGTTGAAGGGGCGGGCGAAGGTCAACAACCTGATCCTCCTGGGATCGTCGCTGTCGAATGATTACGACGTGTCGACGGCCCTTCAGAACATGAAGGGGCGGATTTATGTTTATTACTCGCCGAATGACGCCGTCCTCGAGATCGTGAAACTCGTGGGGACGATCGACGGGAAGCGCGGCGTCCCGTCCGTCGGGCAGGTGGGACTGAAAGCCCCGCCGGGGCTGGAGAGCCGCGTCGTCAACATCGGTTGGAACGAGGAGTGGACGCGCTTCGGTTGGGCGGGGACGCACACGGACTGCACGAGCGGACAGTTCGTCCAGGTGCAGATATCGAAGCACATTGTCGAGCCGGTCGGAACGGCATCCACCGGCGAGACGCCGGGTTCCCCTCGTCGCAGCTACCGAGCGTCGAGCCGGTAGAGCCGGTTCGGCCGCGCGAGCGCGTTTTTTCCCCTGCGCCTCCCTCGGCCGCCGGTATTCGGTGCTCTCGATGTCCCGTCGTCACGACGCGACATGCGTTCGGGGCTGGGAGAGTCGGCCGCCCCGGCGCGGCGGAACCCCTCGCCTCAATATTTCGCAAGATCGTCTGCTTCCACGAATTCAACGCCGGACAACCGGAGTCGCCGGAGCCCCAGCCGCCGCTTACTGAAAGCGCTCCAGCAGGCGCTTGCAGGTCTTCACGCCGGCGAGTTCGTCGGTCGGGCCTTCGTACTCAATGCCGACATAGCCGCGGTAGCCGGTTTCGAGGACGATCTTCATCATCCGGGCGAAGTCGATCGTCGTTTCGTCGCCGGCGTCGCTGAAGGCGTAGCACTTGGCGCTGACGGCCTTGGCGGCGGGCATCATTTTGCGGATCGACTCATACTTGTCAGCCTCCTTCGGGAAGTTCCCGAAGTCGGGCAGCGTGCCGAAGTTGGGCTTGTTGACCGCGGCGACGACTTTCATCAGCGAGTCCGCGTCGGACGAAAGCCCGCCGTGGTTTTCGATGATGACGTTGAGCTTGTCGGCGGCGGCGAGGTCCGCCAGTTCGGCGAAGCTCTCCGCTCCGCGACGGATCGCCTCCGCGTCGCCGGGGGCGGCGTTCCCGAAGTTGCAGCGGATCGAGTGACACCCGAGCAGCGCCGCGGCGTCGAGCCACTTGCGGTGATTGCGGATCGCCTGCCGACGCACCGCCGCGTCCGCGTGGCTCATGTCGCCCTCGGAGTCGCACATGATCAGGAGAATTTTCACGCCGTGATCGGCGGCGCGCTTGCGCAGATCGTTGCAGTAGTCGAAGGTCGGCGCGGGGAAAAAGTTGTTGACCAGCTCCAGCCCGTCAAGCCCGAACTCCTCGCGGGTCAGCCTCGGCAGGTCGATCTGCTTGAGCTTGCCGTCGAAAAAGAGGCGATGCACGGACCACGCCGCCAGCGAGATGGAGAACTTCTTCGCCTCGGCGGGCTCCTGCGGATTCGCCTCGGCAGACAAGGCTCCGCCGACCACCGCCACCCCGGCCAGACCCGCCGTATCCCTCAGAAACTGTCGTCGCGTCGTGTTCATGCGACGATCTTAAGGGATGCCGAACTTCAGGGGAACCCACGGTCAACGCATCGCGATTTATTTGAAGAGTTCCGGGTACACGTCCTTGAGCGTCTCGTTCGCTTTCGCGTTCCGCCGCAGGACGTCCACCATCTCCTCGATGCGGGTGAAGAGACGACGCGGTTTGCGCGGTTTGCAGCGCGTCAGGACGTACTGCGCGATCATCGGAAACGTGATCGACGCGCAGGAGTAGACGACGACGTTGTTCTTGTGCGCGTCCTTGACCTTGCCCCAGCTTTTCGACTCGGCCGCGGTCGCCCCGGACAACCCGCCCCAGTGCGGCGCGTCCACGCTGAGCTGGACGAAGTAGTCGTGTCCGCCTTTCGTCGTGTCGTAAAGAATCTGGTGCAGCGTCGGCTGCGTCTGCATGTAAAAGTTCTTCGGCGAACCGCCGCCGATCTCGATGACGCCGTTGCGGTCGGCGTCGCGGACGATCGCGGCGGTTTCGATGACGTCGAGGATCGGATTGAGGTTGACCGGCCGGCCGAAAAGGTGCGGGACGATGAGGTTCATGCCGATTGAGGAGTCGCCCGGCGAGGACGTGTATACCGGCACGTCGAACTTCGCCGCCTGCGCGACGAAGGATTTTTCCGGATGCGGGGCAAGCTTGAGCACCTCCCGGCCGAGAGCGTGATGCAGCTTGGCGGTCGAGAAGGGCGTCGCGGTGTCGAAACGCGAGGCGACGTCAACGATGATCCGGTCGGTGGCCAGCAGCGTGTCCTCGCCGGCGATGAAGATGTCGTAAATGCGGACGACGTCTTTTTCGTTGAGGTCGTTGTCGTCGACGTCCGGGCTGCCCTGCACGACCGGCATGTCGAAGGGGCGGTGCAGGTCGTGATA
>BOJX01000163.1 GCA_016860685.1 Planctomycetota bacterium | reverse complement strand
GACAGGTGCGACTCGGAAAGAAGCGGATCGGAAAGCCGGCGATCCGGCGGGCAGGCCGGTGTGGCCGGGGCCTCCCGATGAACCGCGTGTGCGTTATCTGGGCGAGTTTCGGAGTAGCGAAGACGTCGGGGCGCGGACGGGGAACTGGTTCGAGCGGGCGCTTTTCGGCGAGGAATCGGGGCATGCGCTGGTGACGCCGCAGAGCGTGGCGGTCGGGAGCGGCTGGGCGGCCGTCGCCGATCCGAACGCGGGAGTGCATCGGATCAGTCCGCGCGGTGATTATGAACTGCTTCGCGGTTTCGTCGAACCTGATCCGGGTCGGCGGAGAGAGGAGTCCGCGGACGGAAGCGGTGGGGCGTCGACGCCGGTGGCGGTCGAGGCCGTCGGCGGTGAGGCGTTGCTGGTGGCGGATGCGGCGGCCGGGTGTGTGTTTGTTTTGCGGAGGGACGGAGGCGCGTGGGAGCTGGGGCGCGGGGTGCTGAAGCGTCCGGCAGGGCTTGCATACTGTGCGGTGAGCGGCGTTGTTCGCGTCGCGGATGCGGGTGGGCATGAGGTTGTTTTGTTCGACCTGGAAGGGCGGCTGGTCGGACGGGTAGGGCGGCGCGGTGCGGGTGCTGGCGAGTTCAATTATCCTTCACATGTGGCGACGGCGGCGGACGGGCGCTGGGCGGTGGCGGATTCGCTGAACTTCCGGGTGCAGGTGTTCGACGCGGATGACCGGTTCATCATGCAGGTCGGCGGAAAGGGAAACGCGGCGGGGAACCTGGCGCTGCCGAAGGGCGTGGCGTTCGACGCGGACGGGAACCTCTGGGTGGTGGACGCGCAGTTCGAGAATGTTCAGGCGTTCGACCGCGAGGGGCGGCTGCTGATGGCGTTCGGTCAGGAAGGGCACGGACCGGGGGAGTTCTGGCTTCCGTCGGGGATGTGCATCGATGAGAAGAACCGGATGTGGGTGGCGGATACGTATAACCGGAGGGTGCAGGTTTTCCTGATCCTGCGGGAGGATTCGGGCGCCGACGGCGATGAGTAACAAACGTCGAATTGCGAATCACGAAGTTACGGCGAAGGCGAAGCGGGTTCTGGGTGCTGGGGTTGTGTTGTCCGTGCTTAGCGCCTGTCACTCGGTGGCGGCGCAGTCGTCGGTCGTGGGGTCGCCGCATGATCTGTCGGTGAGCGGTCCGGGCGGGGTTCATGCGCTCTTCGAGGAGCAGGTGTGCATCTTCTGTCACGCGCCGCACAACGCGACGGGGCAGAAGCCGCTGTGGAACCGGCATCAACCGCCGACGCACTACCGGATTTATGAAAGTTCGACGACGGATGCGCGGATCGATCAGCCGAGCGGCCCGTCGAAGATGTGCCTGAGTTGTCACGACGGGTCGATCGCAGTGGGGCTGGTGGCGTCGCGCGAGGATCCGATCGTGATGAGCCGCTCGACGATCCCGCCGGGGCATGCGGACCTTACGCAAGACCTGACGGACGATCACCCGATCGGGTTCCGGTTTGATCGGGCGCTGGCGTCGCGCGACCGGCAATTGAGAAGTCCGGACGTGGTGACGGACCTGCTTCCGCTGGGGCGTCACGGCGAGCTTCATTGCACGACGTGTCACGACCCGCACAACAACGAACTCGGCGATTTTCTGCGGATGCCGACGATGCGCTCTGCGATCTGCACGAGTTGCCACGACATGACAGGGTGGGACACGTGCAGCCACGCGACAAGCCCCGAGCGCATCATCGGGCGGGCGGTCGATCCGCGCGAACCGCTGCCTCATGCGACGGTCGGCGACGCCGCGTGCCTCGGTTGTCACAAGATTCACTCGGCGGGATCGAACGAGCGGCTGCTGCGCTTCAAGCGAGAGGAGGACAACTGCCTCAACTGCCACAACGGGAGCGTCGGGGCGCTGAACCTGGAGAACGAGTTTCGCAAGCCGAGCGCTCACCCGGTGTTCCGGTATGCGGGCCGACATGATCCGGCGGAAGATTCGCGTACGCAGCGTCGGCACGTCGAGTGCGCGGATTGTCATAATCCGCACGCGGCGGCGGGACGGGCGGACGTGGATTTCGGGCTGCCTGCGACGACGCCGATGCTGGTGCAGCCCGCGATGCGGTTTGTTTCCGGGGTGGACCGAAGCGGGCACTCGACGGACGTGGCGCGGTACGAGTACGAAGTGTGCTTCAAATGTCACGCGGACGGCCTGTCCCGCGACGTCCGGTCCAACATTGTGCGGCAGGTGACGCAGACGAACACGCGGCTGGAGTTTCAGACGTCGAATCCGTCGTTTCATCCGGTCCTGGGTGCGCGCCGGAACAATGAGGTGGTGAGCCTGATTCCGCCGATGCAGGTGGGGTCGGTGCTGGGCTGCACGGATTGTCACAACTCGGATCAGGCGGACTCGGGCAATCCTTTTGCGCCGGCCGGACCGCACGGGTCGATCTACGAACCGCTGCTGGCGGCGAATTACGAGACCGGCGAGTTTGTGACGGAAAGCCCACGGGCGTATGCGCTGTGCTACCGGTGTCACGACCGGCGGAGCATTCTGAATGATGAGAGCTTCCCGCTGCACAATATCCACGTGGTGCGCGGGCGGGCGTCGTGCAGCGTGTGTCACGACGCGCACGGCATCAGCCGGACCCAGGGGGACGCGCGGACTCACTCGAACCTGATCAACTTCGACTTGTCGGTCGTTCGACCTGCGGCGGGAGGGCTGGGTTCGCGGATCGAGTTTATCGACGAAGGTCGCTACGCGGGAAGCTGCACCCTGGTGTGTCACGGCGTCACTCACGTGCGCTTTCAGTACGGGCGCTGATCTCGGCGCCGATCCGGCAGAAAACGTTTCCGGGCGCGTTCGCCTGCTGGTCAAGACGAAGCGCCCGGTTCCGCGGGTCATCCCTTCCGGATGCCGTTTTCCCTGTGACTCGATGCCGACAGGCCGAAAGCAATCAACGATGCCGCCTGTAGGTCGCCAGGACAACGCCATCCACGGAGATCGTGTCCCCGGCCACGATGGCATCGTAACCCGGCGGCAGGGTTCCGTCATTCGTATCGAACTTCACGAAGGCCTTGCCTCGGTCGTTGGCGGTCAGTGTGAATGTATAGGTGCACTCGTCCGTGGAGATGCACACCGTATGCGTCGCTCCAGGCAGCGCCTTCTTGAGGGTGAACTCCACTTCGGTGCGCATGGCGTCGGACTGAAACTTGCTCTTGATGACGAATGTGGTTCCGTCACCGTTGTCTCCGCGCCCCTTCGCGTCAAGCTGCACGGCGGCGCTGGCGCTCGAGGCCAACAGCGCCGAGGCCCCGACCATCACCAGTTTCATTCCCCAGTTTCCTCCCCGCATGATCTGTTTCATGACGACTGACTCCTGCCATGTACATCCGTTCCCCTGCCCGCTCGCATCCCCACGGACGCGTTCCACGCGAGCAGCCGTTCTGCACGATCGTCGTCATCAGCAGAACCCATGCCAGATGCTGAAGGCACGAAAAAGCCCGTTTCTGCCAGTGAAAAACGGGCATCTACGACCCGCACACGCGCCTTGCAGGGAGGTTGTGTGTACACTCATGTCGTCGTGTGCGCGATGTGTGGATATACTCTCGCCGGCAACGCGAACCGGTCGCGGGTGCGTGATTCAGAACCATCAGGTGCTCCGAACGACCTTCGCGACGCAAAAGGTGGAACAGGAGTCGCTTCATGACGTTACAGAAGCTCGGCCTGATACTGGCATGCTCATGGTGGCTTCTGCCGATGTACAGCGACGCTGACAAAGGCAGGACACCGCCGGCCGCCCCGACGGTCTCACCTCCGTCCGCGGCGCCCCCCTCGTCTGAGGATCCGGTAGGCCGCGCCGGGCGTGGCGTGGTCGGAGGGCCGCATGATTTCTCATCCGCCACGGGTCGCATGATGGACGCCTGCGGCGGCTGTCACATACCCCATGTCCTTGGCGTGCGCCAGGCACGGGATCGGGATGAGACGGTTGGGGCGAAGGAATCGCAGGCAGCGACCGAAGCAGGAGATCAAACAGATCCTTTTCGGCAGGCGGTCGATACGGAAGACGCGTCTCGAATGGATCATTCGAACCGCGTCGAAAGAACCATCCTCGAAATGTACCGAATCGAAGGCCAGACCGCGGTATACGAGCCGAGCCGGTTTACACCAGGAGCGACGAGCCTGATCTGCCTCGGGTGTCACGACGGGACGGTCGCCTCCTCCACGATCGGGACGGCTCATGCGATGCTCGCCGGGGTCCGCGAGGGTTTTGAGGTTCCGGACGGGTTCGTCTGGCGCGATCATCCGATCGGCGTGCCGTATCCGCAGCGGGAGCGCGGGTACGCGCCGCGGTCGCGGGTGGAGTCGGACGGGCGGATCCGGCTTCCGGAAGGACGCGTCGAATGCGTGTCGTGTCATGACCCGCATCATGCGGCGGGCGAGCCTTATCTTCTGGCCATGTCGAACCGCCGCAGCGCGCTATGCCTTGCGTGTCACGAAAAATGAAACGTCAAAACGTCAATTCACCGAAACCCCGGAAGGTTGGAAAGGCGCGGCGTCGCAGCGCAGGCGGTGCGACGGTCGGACGGAGATCGTGGACGGCAGGCTGCGTTGCAGGCACGTTCGGGGCGGCGTGCGTGATGTGGCTTGCGGGGTGCGCGTCTGACGGTGTGCGCCACGATCGACGGTTTTTTCCGGCGACGTTTCGAGCGGAGTCGGGTGAGCTTGAAACGGTGGTGTGCGGGGATCTTTTCGAGTTTGAGCCGGGGCGTGTTCGCGCGCCGGAGCAGAACCTGCTGGACCGGATCATTTTCGGCGAGACGCGGTCCGCGACGCGGCGGTTGAGGACGCCGCAGGGCATGAGCTTCGACGGCGCGACGCTGCTGGTGTGCGATCAGGGCGGACCGGGCGTCGCGGCGATCACGAGGGCGGATTCCGCGGTGCGTTGGATGCCGAATCTGGGGAAGGAGTCTGTCGCACCGCTGGATGTCTGCACCGATGATTCCGGACGCGTGTTCATTGCGGACTCGGTTGCAGGAGTGATGTGCTGTCCGGCGTTGACGGAGGCGTCGGTGGATCGCTGGGAGGTCTTGCTTGCACCGGATGAGGCGCGCCGGCCGGTGAGCGTCGCGGTGTTCGGCGGCGTGCTGGCGGTCGGGGACGCGCAGGCGGGGCGGATCGAGCGGGTCGAAGTGGCGACAGGACGGCGGCTTGAGGCGATCGAATACGGTGCAGGAGG
The DNA here is from genome assembly GCA_016860685.1 of Planctomycetota bacterium. GTDB lineage: Bacteria > Planctomycetota > Phycisphaerae > UBA1845 > UBA1845 > JABWBH01. Next base: position 159 of record BOJX01000163.1, on the reverse strand, counting down.
AATACGGATTGTTTCGCCGACGGGGTTGGCGTTTACGCCGGACGGGAGTCTGCTGGCGGCGGACGCGGTGCAGGGGGTGGTGCATCGGTTTGACGCGGAAGGGACTCCGCTGGAGCCGATCGGGCGTCCCGGTCGGGGCGAGGGGGAATTCGTTCGGCC
>BOJX01000162.1 GCA_016860685.1 Planctomycetota bacterium | reverse complement strand
CCGGGCCATACGTGTACGACTCGTGGAACTCGTCGCCGACGTTGTCATACGACAGGCCGTTGTACCGCCACGGCGACAGCCGCACCGCCGCGACACGCTGCGACAGCCCGTAATAATCGTGCATCACGCTCTTCGCCTTGCACACGCCGCTCGGCCCCCAGTCGATCACCGTCGAGTCCACGGCCTCGCACCGCCACGTGGCGATCCGCCGGCCCAGCAGCTCATCATACCCGGAAAACTCCCCGATCGCCCCCTCGTGCAGCACGTCGCCGAGCGTCTGCTCCTCCTCCGGCACGTCGTAGACGGTGTACGAATACTCCTTTTTCAACAACCACAACTACTGCTCTTAATTTGAGTAGATCATTACAAATTAGGGCATTCTTGGTTGCGAACAAAAGGCCGCAATGATGCCGGAATAAACATTGAGAATGCTGACGCAAAACGGTAATTTGGGGATGTCAACCTGCTCATTATCATTATTAAGTGACACAAAACCGACCTCGCCAAGATCAGCTCGTAATAAACAAGCATTTCCTATTGTCTTGAGTTTGCGAATCAAGACCATGCCGCTAGCCCAAGGGTATTTTCTCCATAACAGTACGAAACCCGGAGTTACAGTCACCTGCTCTCGCACGACTAGCGAGAACAATCTCAGCAGAGTTCGAGCGATCGGAACAGTCAACATCATAAGAGGAAGCACATACGAAGGCTGGATAGAGATAAAGGGCACCAGGCCGGCGCAGACCCCTACCATGGCTACGCACGACGGCAGCCATATGATCTCAGGTGGGCAACGGCCCTCAAAGCTCGACTCGCTTTTATCTTTTGACTTCAGACGATTTAGGAGTTTCGATGCTTGTTGTTCATCGGCGACCAAGTATACAAAACCATCTTCCATTGCCTTAACGAAGTCTTGCACCTGCTTTTGTAACTTAAGACGATTGCGCTCTCTACGGACTGTTGCCAAGGCGAGCCAGAGAATAACAAGTCCGTTAACTGCCATTAAAACGAAGTTCTCGTAAATTAGTCGCACGCCAAATTCACTAGACACTGCGACGACTATCAGTACTGACGTGAATAGAAAGCAAGCACATTCCCATGTATTGCCCGGCAAGAACCAGAGCGATGCTCGCCAGCAGAGCGGGTCTTGTTTAGTCGTAAGACGTTTGACTTTCGCAATCATATCACGATCTGCAAATATCATAACCCAAACAGTGTAAATAATGTGTATGCCGTAATGGCAGTGATATAACCAATCAAAAATCCAAGGGCAGGAAGGATCGGGTGACTTGGTGCCTGATAGCCTTTCATGAGCTCCCAGAGCAACGGCTGATGTTGACTCTTGAGGTAGCAAGTGACGGCAGGTCCAACCAACAATTTCGCCGAGTTCCCAAGCGCCCACTTAAAGACTTTCAAGGCGTTTGGATGATTCGGCGGATCAAGAAGTGATGAAGCATACAGAGCGCCAAGAATACCCCCGATAGTAAAGCCCATATTGAATGAGCTAGGGAGTTTCTGCCCTTCTGGATCGCTCCCATTCACCGGATCATTCGTGCAATACGCATACCGATTAAGCCCCTGGGGCGAGAAGGCGCCCATGGGGATGCTGTCGGCCATGATGAAGCGGCCGAGGGCGGGGTCGTAGTGCCGCGTCTGCATGTAGACGAGCGTCGGGGGCGAGAGGAACACCCCTTCGTCCGGGTCGTTGCGGTGCAGGTCGTCCGTCTCGCTGCCCTCCTGACTGCGCCAGCGGTAGCGGCTCGCGTCGTGGTCAAGGCTCCAACTGCTCCCCTTCGCCACGCGGACGCCGAAGGCGTCAAAATGCTCGGTGGCCAGGGCCCGCTCGTGCGGCTGGGCGTCGTAGAGCAGGAGCGCGCTCGTTCCGCCGAAGAGGTCCGGCAAGACCCAGTGATCGAAGTTGTCGCTCGGGTCGGTGTCCTGCGTCTCGACGGTCCGCGTCGTCACGCCGACCGGGCCATACGTGTACGACTCGTGGAACTCGTCGCCGACGTTGTCATACGACAGGCCGTTGTACCGCCACGGCGACAGCCGCACCGCCGCCACGCGCTGCGACAGCCCGTAATAATCGTGCATCACGCTCTTCGCCTTGCACACGCCGGTGCAGCCCCAGGGCGGGAGTTTAAGACTGAACGGCGACCTGCGCAAGGCGCCGCCTCGCTTTCCGGGCGTTCGGATTGTCCGCGCGGTCCCCGTCATGGAAGATCATTGTAACGATTCTTGACAAAGAAATCATCCCCGCCGGTCAGGCGCTGGACGGAGGCCTCGGAGCGACCGGAAGCTCAGAAATGGGACTCATCCCCGTTTCCGCCCCCAGATGGGCTATAATTCGTCGGCTTCGATTCTCTCTCGACAGCACGCTTTTTCCAAAAGCGAGAGGTGATGACTTGAAACAACAGAATACCGATTGTCGCTCCAACAATCACCGTCCCCACGCCGAAAAGGTCAAGCGATCCCATCATCCAATCGCGCACAATGAAGCAAATGACCATTAATGGCAAAATTACCCAATAGCGAAGCCCGTCTTGTTGGCCTTCTTTTGTCATGTCTGCTTATCCGACAACAGTTGGGTAAACGCGATACGGCTTTGGCCAAGCAAAACAAACGGAAGTCTTGCGCAGAAACCCTTCAAATTCAGAATCTCCGCCATCTTCTCCGTGATTCCGTGATCTGTTTCCCGCAGGCTCAGCACACACCAAGGCGGAAACGGTGTAACCGACGGCGACGCCGAGCATGAAAACGCCAAGAATTCCGGCTCCCATTGCTGCGAGCGAGGCTGCTAAGCTCTCTCCAAGGAATGAAAGTGCAGCTTGCCATAGCACCGGAGTAATGGCCTTCTCAACTCCTATGGTGACCACGGCACAGGTAACATTCTCTACGCCTGCTTGAACGGCGCCAACTGGAAACGGAGCATTCGGAGGTGCCAAGGAAGAGCCTACACCCCAGCCAGCTACAAAGGCCAGCATGTAAATCAGGCCAATCAAGAATGGTAGCGTGCCTCGTGCGTCAGAGTAGTTTACCGGATCATTCGTGCAATACGCATACCGATTCAGCCCCTGCGGCGAGAACGCGCCCATCGGGATGCTGTCGGCCATGATGAAGCGGCCCAGCGACGGGTCGTAGTGCCGCGTCTGCATGTAGACGAGCGTCGGGGGCGAGAGGAACACGCCTTCGTCCGGGTCGTTGCGGTGCAGGTCGTCCGTCTCACTGCCCTCCTGACTGCGCCAGCGGTAGCGGCTGGCGTCGTGGTCGAGGCTCCAACTGCTCCCCTTCGCCACGCGGACGCCGAAGGCGTCAAAATGCTCGGTGGCCAGGGCCCGCTCGTGCGGCTGGGCGTCGTACAGGAGCAGGGCGCTCGTTCCGCCGAAGAGGTCCGGCAGCACCCAGTGATCGAAGTTGTCGCTCGGGTCGGTGTCCTGCGTCTCGACGGTCCGCGTCGTCAACCCCACCGGGCCATACGTGTACGACTCGTGGAACTCGTCGCCGACGTTGTCATACGACAGGCCGTTGTACCGCCACGGCGACAGCCGCACCGCCGCCACGCGCTGCGACAGCCCGTAGTAGTCGTGCATCACGCTCTTCGCCTTGCACACGCCGTTCGGCCCCCAGTCGATCACCGTCGAGTCCACCGCCTCGCACCGCCACGTGGCGATCCGCCGGCCCAGCAGCTCATCATACCCGGAAAACTCCCCGATCGCCCCCTCGTGCAGCACGTCGCCGAGCGTCTGCTCCTCCTCCGGCACGTCGTAGACGGTGTACGAATATTCCTGTTTCTGAAGGCGGTCGGGATTCGAGAAGCTGTCGTACTCGTAAAAAGTGTTCTCCACGACCTGCGTCCACCACCGCCCGCCCTTGCCCAGCTTCGCGTCCCACCGATACGTCGTCCGCTGGCGATAGAGCATATGCGGTGCAACGTAAAAGCCGCCCGGCGTGCCGTACCCGCCATACGTGAACGTCTCCACCGCCACACGGTCCAGCGTGTTGCCCTCGTCACCCTCGAAGAAGAGCGTCTGCGTGCTCATCAACTGGTCCCGCCCGTGCGCGGCGTAGTCCATCCACTGCGGGCTGGTGACATCCGGAACGCCCGGAGGCCGCTCCTCCCCGTTGCCGTCCAGCACCCCCTCGTAGGCGTAATTATACCGCGCGACCGACCGCAAAACCTCCTCATCCTCCGGGTCCACCTCCACCCCCGCCAGCCGGTTCCCGTTCGGATCGTAGTAGTACCGCTTGTCATACGTCACGGCGTCAGCGCCGGAATACCCCTCGTCGATCAGCGTGCGATGCTCCCGCACCAGCCGGTTCGGATCCGAAGACGCCAGCGGCAGCCCGCTGTTCAGGTCCGCCAGGAAGTCCCAGTAAACCTTGTCATGCTCAACCTCCGTCGCGCTGTCCGCGTCCAGATGCCCGGCGTCCAGGTCGCCGTCGCCGTAGGTGAAGGTCACCCGCTCCGTCCGGTAATCATCCGCCGCGCCAGGATCGAGAAAGTTCTCCTCAATCTCGGTGATCCGGCGGTTGTCGTCGCGGGAGAGAACCTCGAACGAGGCGACGACGTCCATCGGACTGTCCCCCGGCCCGCGCGGCCGCCAAGCGACGCCAGCTCGTGCGACCCGAGGCTGTTGTGATACAAGTTGAATTGCACCCCCGGCCAGGCTGCAATCGGGATGACCGTGTGCAGGTTGCCGTTGGCGAGGTTGACCACGCTCCACGGCCCGACGGGGTCATACGCCTGCCACGGCCAGGGCGCCCCGGTGACCGCGGCCGGGTCCGGCGGAGAGGAGATGGAGAACCGGCGGTCGGCCCAGTTTGTGAAAGATTTCACGAACCGTTTCCCCCACTCGGCAGCGTAGTCGGTCCACTCGCCGTCGACCGGGATGTACTGCCGGGTCGGCAGGGGGCCGTGGACGATCCGATGCATGATGAAAAAATTCGCCTGCGTCTGCTGCAAGCCGACGCCCAGCGCGGTGAGCACGGCCATAAAGGCCGCGCCTAACCTGCGCATGCGGCGAAGATTGCGACGTCGAAGGACGGAACGGAAGAACGACGGAGCGACAGAGCCTGCGCTGGCACAGGACATTGGCTTTCTCCTGGTAAGTGCACTACAAGAAAGGGCTCGATTGGCCCAGGAAAACCAAACTGCCGCTCAATACACGCCGCGTCCGGATGTCGGTCAAGCGGATTTTATTAATGGGGTCATCAAATAGTTTACACTCAGAACTCCTCGAATCGTCGAGTCATGCTGAAATCTCTACGGTTCGCCATACGCGATGTAAACTATTTGATGACCGGAGTAATAATTGAATTTCATTTTTGTTTTGTAAATGCGGCTGCTACCTCGCGTCCGTTCAAGAAAGTCTTGTAAGCCCGGATCACCGCGATCCGCTCGGGCGGGACCGTGAGCACGTC
>BOJX01000161.1 GCA_016860685.1 Planctomycetota bacterium | reverse complement strand
CGCCGTCGCTTCACGCAGCACGCAGACCGTGTTCTTGGTTTGCGGACCGAGCGCCAGAATCGGAACCGGCGTCGGAAGCGCAAGCTGTAAGGACATCGTCATCAGATTCAGATCCACCTTCTCCCCTGCGTCTGAATTGCACGTCCCGTGCCGCGGCGGACCGGGATCGCCGGGCGCCACAGAAAGGCGACGTGGCACGCGGATTGCCCCCTTTATGCCTCGCCGGGGCTGCGTCTTCAGCCGAGGCGCAAGCCGCCCCGGAGCACCGGGAGACTCCAGCATGCGCACCCTCAGCTACGATCACTGCGGCGGGCAGGAACGCCTCCTCGGCGAGACCATCGGCGAGTGTCTCGACCGCGTCAGCGCCGCGCATCCGCGCCAGGATGCCGTGGTCTGCGTCCATCAGGCGCGACGGTTCACCTACGCCGAGTTCAACACGGTGGTCAACCGCGCGGCCAAGGCGTTCATCAGGCTGGGCATCGCCCCGGGCGACCGCGTCGCGATCTGGTCGCCGAATCATTATGAGTGGGTGGTCGCCCAGTACGCCACCGCGCGCATCGGCGCCGTCCTCGTCAACGTCAACCCGGCCTACCGCACCCACGAATTCGAGTACGTCTTACGTGCGTCGCGCGCCAAGGCGCTCCTGCTGGTCGAGTCGTACAAGTCCTCGAATTACGTCGAGATGCTTTATGAAGCGTGCCCCGAGGTGCGCACCGCGGAACCGGGACGCGTCGAGTCGTGGCGCTTCCCCGAGTTGCGCGATGTAATCTTCATCGGTCGCACGCATCACCCCGGCATGTTCACGCGCCGCGAATTCGCCGAGTTGGGCGACGAACTGCCCGACGACGCCGTCCGCGCCCGCCAGCGGGAGCTGGACATCGACGACGTCATCAACATTCAGTACACGTCCGGAACCACCGGCTTTCCCAAGGGCGTCCGCCTGACCCACCACAATATTCTCAACAACGCCTTCTGGGTCGGGGAGATGCTGCGGCTGACCCCGAAGGACCGCGTCTGCGTCCCGGTCCCCTTCTATCACTGTTTCGGGATGGTCGTCAGCAACCTCGCCGCGATGACCCACGGCGCCGCCGTGATCATCCCCTCCGCCACCTTCGACCCGCTGGCGACGCTTCAGGCCGTCCAGCAGGAGAAAGCCACCGTCCTTCACGGCGTCCCGACGATGTTCATCGCCGAACTGGCGCATCCGGAGTTCGCGTCGTTCGACCTTTCCTCGCTGCGCACGGGCATCATGGCCGGGGCGCCGTGCCCGGTGGAGGTCATGCGCCAGGTGCGCGAGCGCATGCACATGAAAGACGTGCTCATCGCTTACGGCATGACCGAGTCGTCGCCGGTGGCGACCTGCACGCGGGCGGACACGCCGGTCGAGCTGCGCGTCAGCACCGTCGGAACCGTCATGCCGCACCAGGAGATCAAGATCATCGATCCAGTGACCGGAAAAACCGTCGAGCGCGGCGCACAGGGCGAAGTCTGCTTCCGCGGCTACCACGTCATGACCGGGTATGACTTCAATCCGGAGGCGACCCGCGAGGCGATCGACGAGCACGGCTGGCTGCATTCCGGCGACCTGGGCACGATGGACGCCGAGGGCTTCGTGCGCATCACGGGGCGCATCAAAGACATGGTCATCCGCGGCGGCGAGAATCTCTACCCGCGTGAAATCGAGGAGTTTCTGCACACGCTGCCGATCATCGAGGACGCGCAGGTCGTCGGCGTCCCCGACGCCAGGTACGGCGAGGAACTGCTCGCCTGCGTCAAGCTCCGGCGACAGCCCGACGGCCGACCCGCCGATCCGCCGACCGAGGCGCAGTTCCGCGCGATGTGCGAGGGAAGAATCGCGAAGTTCAAGATCCCGCGCTACTGGTGGGTCGTGGACGAGTTCCCGATGACCGTCTCGGGCAAGGTGCAGAAGTTCCGCATCCGCGAGCAGGCCGTCCGCCGCCTCGGTCTGGAGGAGACCGGAATCAGCGCGCACCACGCCCCCTGAAACGACGGACCGGCGCCGCCACGCCGCGGATTAATTCTTATTCTGTCGGGCGCGGATATTCGCCGCCTGCTGCTTCAACGCCTCGGCGCGAGCGGCATTGACAAGCCCCAGCCGATCAATGATCGCCTCCGCCTTCGCCAGATCGCCGCGGGCGAGGTGAACGATGCCAAGATTGTACATCGCGGTTTCATGCGTCGGCGCGATCTTCAACGCCTCCTCAAACGCGGCGGCGGCGTCCTCCAACCGGCCCGCGCGCTGACAGCTCACCCCCAGGAAGATCCGCGCCTGAACGTGCGTCGGGTCAAGGTTCGCGACGCGTTGGCACAGGGCGATGGCGTCTTCGCCTCGCCCGCGGCGTCCGATCAGCACCGCCAGGTTGTACGTCGCCGCGACGTGCCCGGGATCCACCTCGATCGCCTTGCGAAGGTACGCCTCGGCTTCATCGGGTCGGTTCTGCTCCGCCATCAACATCCCGAGGTCATTCAGCGCTTTCACGTGCGACGGATAAACCGCCAGGATCTGCCTGCAAGCGGACTCCGCTTCCTCACGCCGTCCCAGCGCTCGCAGCGATGACGCCAGATTCGCCATCGTGTCCGTGTGTCCGGCGCGTTGCTTCAGCGAATCCGAATACGCGGCAACCGCCTCCTCATGCCGTCCGAGCGACGCCAGGACGATCCCCAGGTTGTTCAAGACCTCCGGGTTCGTCGGCTGCTGGGCGAGCAGCTCCCGGAACAGGCTCTCCGCCTCCGCGTACCGTCCCTCGCGTTGCAGGGAAACGCCGACGTTCAGTCGGGCGCCGAGCATCCGACGAGAATCCTCGGCGCCGGATGCCTCTTTCGCTCGCGCCAATATGTAGGACGCCAGCTCCGGATGTCCGCGTTGCCCGAACTCATCCGCGAGACCCGTATAATCCGGTCCGGAAGGCGTCGTCACCCACTTCCCGGGGAACGGGCACGCCGCGTCTCGCAAGGCGACTCCGTCAGCTTCGATCAGCCGAAAGTCAGCCGACAGAGCGTCCGCGCTGACCGGTCCCTTGTGAATGAGCACGAGGTTGCCGCGGCCGTCGAGGAGGAATGTCGAGGGCAACGGCAGCGGGCGATCTCGTTCCAGCACCACCCGCTGAATGATGTCGAACGCGTCGATCGTCTCAGACGGGACGAATCCGGACTCGAACGCCCAGTTCATCTCATCCAGAATCTCACGAGCTTTCTGCTGGGCTTCCGCCTCCTTGTCCACCGACAGCGCCACGATCCGAACCCCCGACCGTTTGAGCGTCTCCGCCTCGACCGCCCACGATTTCAGCTCCAGCAGGCAGTTCGGACACCAGCTCGCCCACAGATTGACGAGCAACCCCGGCGCTCCGTCGGCCGACAGCACACGCGGCTGACCCTTCAGATCCGTGTACGTCAGCGGCGGAACCGGCGGACGAGAATTCACGACGATCCTCGCCTTGTCGGACACCGGCGAGCTTTTCAGCCGCTCGATTGCGAGTTCCTCCGGCGCCGGCGGAGACCACTCCGCCACCTTGCCCTCGCCCTGAACGATTCTGAACCACCGGTTCGGGGAAATCCCGCGAATCTCCTCCGGAGGAGCGCCCGGCCAGCGGATCACGAGGCGGTCGATCTGCGCGGACTTCGGAAAACTGAAATGAACCCACTTGCTGGATTGCGAGATGTAGCCCTCGCCAGCCCGCAGCGTCCGAATGAGCGGGGGAGCGGATACGCCTTTCAGGAACAATTCCAGCCGCGCCCCGACCGCGTCACGGTTGCATTGTCTGCCGTTCAACGAGACCGCGACGAAGGCGCCGGCGGACGGCGCGTGATTGCGCATGAACCGCAGACGCGGTCCCGTCCGGTTCGCCAGCCACAGGTCGAGCTTGCCGTCAAAATCCCAGTCCACCGTCGCCACGGCGCGCGCGTCGTCGTCATAATCCAGCCCGCTTACCGCCGACACGTCGGCGAACCGCGGACCGCCGACATTCAAGAACGCGCTGTTCCGTTCATACCCGCTCCAGGACAAACCCTCCCGCACCATCTTCTGGACCGCCACCCAGCCCATCAGGTACGACTCCGGCGCGCTGCCGGAGATGCATTCCGTCGGTGAAAGCGACACGACCTGTCGCCAGAAGAAACTTCACAAGTCTTTCGTATCTTCTGCGCTGATGAATCCGTTCGGGACGACGATATCGTCCCACCCGTCGTTGTTCAGGTCCACAAAGCACGCGCCCCACGCCCACCGTCCCATCGTCACCGCCGCCTGCTCGCTGACATCCCGGAATGTGCCGTCCCCCGCGTTCTCGAAGAGCGAGTTGCCGCGCGCATGACGCTGGAACTGCTGCTTCGTCAGCGGGTCCAGTTCGGTCTTGAACTGCCGCTGATAGGTCACGCGGCTCCCCGCTGAGGAGAACATGTTGCTGACGTAAAGGTCCATCAGGCCATCGCGGTTGTAATCCGCCCACGTCACGCCCATCCCCGCCGAAATGTCCTCGACCCCTGCCTCGCCCGCCACGTCGCGGAACACGCCGCCGTCGTTGCGGTACAGGTTGTTCCGACCGAAATCGTTGGCGACATACAGATCCGGATCTCCGTCGTTGTCGTAATCCTCCCAGCATCCCTGGAAGCTGAACCGCCGGTTGTTGACGTTCAGGCCCACCGCGTCGGTGACGTCCGTAAAGCGCAAGCCCCCGTCGTTGCGCAGCATGAAGTTCGGCGCCCCGTTGTTCGCGTCGTGATACGGGATCGGCAGGTTTCCGATCTGCTCCGGCGAATAATAGCACGCCACGTAAAGATCGAGGTCGCCGTCGAGGTCGAAGTCGGCCGCGCTTAAGGAAAGCCCGAAGGGCTTGAGGACGGACTGCGCCAGGGTGAAGACCCCCGATCCGTCGTTGGCGTAGAGGAGGACGCCGAGGTCGGTAGTGATCGCCAGATCCTGGTCGTCGTCGTTGTCGAAGTCGGCGACCAACGCCGCGTGCGTGTGATCCAGGAGCGCCAGTCCGGACTCCACGGTCGCGTCCCGCGCCGTCCCATCGCGCTCGTGGATGAACAACCGGTTGGGCAATCCGCCGGGCTGGCACAGAAAAACGTCGTCGAGCCTGTCCCCGTTCACGTCGCCGATCGCCAGCCCCTCGTGCCCAATCATCTGCAAGCCCAGCGAACGATCCATCGTCGCCAGCCACGCATCCAGCCCGGGCAGCACCTGGCGCTCGAAAGACGGGTTGCGGTCCAGGACGGCGCGCGTGCATTCCACGAACCACGGATGTCCCGTCGCGGGGCCGATGACTTCCTCGAACGCCTCGACGCCGATCCACTCAAGCAGCGGCGGCTTGTTGTCCGGTTGGTGAACCCATCGCGTCGACCACGTCGCGCTCTGCTGAACGGCGCCGCTTTTTGAGTAACCCCACGCCTGGTAGTAAGCGCGGGTCTGAACCGTCGTCT
>BOJX01000160.1 GCA_016860685.1 Planctomycetota bacterium | reverse complement strand
CGGGGCGTCGCATTCTTTACATGCTGTTTAAAACCCGTGTGAAAAGCCCGAAAGGCACGTTTCCTTTACGGGCGCGGCCCGGTTAAGAAACAGCGTGTGAATCATCGTGAGGGGGTCGGTTAGGCGTGGGGGGAGCCGGAAATCCGTTGAAACAGCCGATTGTCGCAATTCTGAGCGTCGGGGACGAAGTCGTCACCGGCGTCATCGTGGACGCCAACGCCGCGTGGCTGGCGACGCAGGCGACTCGACTGGGTTTCCGTGTCCGGTTGTGCGGCGCGGTCGGAGATGAACGCGGCGCGATTGCGGATGCGCTCCGCGCGGCGATGCGCGGCGCCGCCGTCGTCCTGGTCACCGGCGGGCTTGGACCGACCGAGGACGACCTGACGCGCGAGGGGTTGGCCGATGCGCTGGGCGTTCCGCTGGCGCATCACCCGGAGGCCGAGGCACAGATCCGCGCGTTTTACGAACGCCTCGGCCGGTCGATGCCGGCGACCACGATGAAGCAAGCGCGAGTGCCGACGGGCTGCGCCGTGATTCCGAATGCGTGGGGCACGGCGCCCGGCGTCGCGTTCCGCGGGCTGAGAGGTGTGCCCGCCGGCGCGCCGGGCGAAACGGCTGACCGGCGGGGTGAAACGTCCGGTGGATGCGGCGATGCGCCGGGGGACGCACTGCGCCGCGTGTACCTGCTCCCCGGGGTTCCGATCGAGATGAAGAGCATGTTCGCCGCCACGGTTCTGCCGGAGCTTACGGCGCTGGCGGGTTCGCGACGGACGGTGTCGCGGGTCATCCGGACGATCGGGATGAGCGAAGCCGCCCTCGGCGAGGCGATCGCCGACCTGATGAACCCCGCGCGCAATCCGCACGTCGGCATCAACGTGTCCGAGACGATCGTGACGGTGCGCATCAACGCGACCGGCGACGCGGCGGAAGCGGACAGGCTGGCGGAGACGGACGCGCGGGAGATCCGCCGCCGGCTTGGTCCGGTCGTTTTCGGGGAGGGAGACACGACGCTTGCGGCGGCGGTCGGCGACCTGCTTCGCGCCCAACGCCGCTCGGTCGCCACGGCGGAGTCCTGCACCGGCGGTCTGGTGGCGAAGATGCTGACCGACGTGGCGGGGGCCAGCGATTACTTTCTGTGTGGCTACGTGACGTACGCGAATCAGGCCAAGGCGGCGCTGCTCGGCGTGCCGGAGGAACGGATCGATCGGGACGGCGCGGTCAGCGAACCCGTGGCGCGGGCGATGGCGGAAGGGTGTCGGCGAGCCTCGGGGGCCGATTTTGCGGTCTCGGTTACGGGGGTCGCCGGACCGGGCGGAGGGTCGGCGGACAAGCCGGTCGGACTGGTCTGGTTCGGCTTGGCGGGCGACGGGGGAACGACCGTCCACCGGATGACCTTCGGGGAGCACCTGACGCGGGAGCAGATTCGCGACCGGGCCTCGAAGGCGGCGTTAAACCTCCTGCGCCTTCGGTTGCTGAATCCGCCGCAGGCGAATACGATTTAAGGCAGGCACAGGACGGGGGGTCGCCCCGTCTTTTTCGGGCGTCCGCGGGCCGGGTCGCCGGGGGTGCTGACGGTTCGCGCCGCGTCCGGCGGTCGGATCGCCGAGGTCAGGCCCGGAGGGCGCTGTGCGATGGTGGCACCACGAAACCCGATCGAACCGGCTGGGCGGCGGCGCCAGCCGGTTCGTGAATATTTTCACGATATCTATCAGACCGTGCGCACGATCCTGATCGGGATGCGCATCACGCTGAAGTACTGCTTCGCCAAGACGATCACGGTCCAGTACCCGGACGTCGCCCCGGCGCTGCAACCGCGTTACCGCGGGTTTCACTTCTACGAAATCGAGAAGTGCATCGCCTGCGACCTGTGCGCCAAGGCCTGCCCGGTGGACTGCATCTACATCGAGAAAACCGGTCCGCGGAAGATTGACAAGGAAACGAACATCGCCGTGGGCGGAGCGATGACGCGGTACGCGATCGACTACGCGAAGTGCATGTTCTGCGCCCTGTGCTGCGACCCGTGCCCGACGGACTGCATCCACATGGGCAATATCCACGACATGTCCGGTTACACCCGCAAAGACATGATCGTCGAGTTCACCGAGCTGGCGAAAGCGGGATTGCAGACGCCGCAGCCGCTGTGGATGCAGAAGGAACATCTCCCGGACTGGGCGGCAGAGAAGAAGGAGGCGTGGGAGGAGTTCGAGTTCTCACACGACAAGCTGACGCAGCAGAACGACCGCCGTCGGGAGGAGATGGTCAAGGCGATGGTCGAGCAGAAGAAGAAGTAGGCAACAGGCAACAGGTACGAGGTCTCGTAGGGCGGGCTACGCCCGCCGCCAGTGCCGAACCGTGTTAACAACAGCCTCCTCACGATGAACGATGCTCGATAAACGACCGGGAAGACGCAGAGACACGAAGGTACAGAGGGCAAGGCGATGTTGTGGATGGGGATGACGGGCGTAATGATCGGCCTGGTGCATGAAGAAGCCGCACAGGCGGGTCTGCCGGCGGGCGCGGTTTCGACCAGCCAGTTGGCGCTGGCGATTCTGTTATTCACGGTGCTCGGGACGGCGTTTGTCCTCGGGGCGCTGACCGTCGGACGGCTGCTGCGCCCGAAGCGGTTTCACCCGGAAAAAGCCGCCGTTTACGAGTGCGGCGAACCGGCGATCGGGGAGAGCTGGGTGCAGTTCGACCTGCGGTTCTACACCGTGGCGTTGATCTTCATCGTGTTCGACGTCGAAGTGGCGCTGCTGTGGCCTTGGGCGGTGGCGTTCAAGGGGATGCTCGGGGCGGCGTTCTGGCCGTTCCTGGTGTTCTTCCTGCTGATTGCGATCCCGTTCCTTTATGAGTGGAGTTCGGGGTATCTCGACTGGGTCCGAGCGAGCACGGGGCAACGGAGTCGCAAGTTGTGAGTTGTCAATCGTAAGCCGGGAATCGGGGATAGCGGATTGGTGATTCACGAACGCCGGAGCACATCATGAGCTGGATAGAGAACCGTTTTGAAGAAGGCGTGATGGTCACGTCGCTGGACTGGCTGATCAACTGGGGCCGGGCGAACAGCGTCTGGCCGATGACGTTCGGGCTGGCGTGTTGCGCGATCGAAATGATGGCGGTCGGGGCGTCGCGCTTCGACATCGACCGCTTCGGCGCCGGCGCCTTCCGCGCCACGCCGCGACAGGCCGACCTGATGATCGTCGCGGGCACGGTGACGTACAAGATGGCCAGCCGGTTGAAGCGCCTTTACAACCAGATGCCCGAGCCGAAGTACGTCATCGCGATGGGCGCCTGCACGGTGGGCGGCGGTCCGTACTTCAAGCACGGCTATCACGTGGTCAAAGGCGTGGACCTCGTCGTTCCGGTGGATGTCTACGTCCCCGGCTGCCCGCCGCGCCCGGAGTCGCTCCTGGAAGGCCTGATGCGCCTCCAGGACATCATCCGCCACCAGACGCGGGCGAAGGACGTGCTGACGAAGGCGAAGGAGAAGGCGCTGGCGTAAGAGGAGAGTCGCAAAGGCGCGGAGGGGGCACAGACGCGGAACCCATGACACCCGAATCCATCTGCAACATTCTGAAAGACCGTTTCGGCGGAGTGATCGAGGACGCCGTGCTGGAGGGGGCGCGGCCTTACGCGCTCATCCGGCAGGGCGACAACGGACGCTGGCCGGAGGTGGCGCGCTTCCTGCGCGACGATCCGCGCCTGGGGTTCAACCTGCTGCGGTGCATCACGGCGCTGGACCTTCTGGCGGACAACAAGCTGGCGTGCGTGTACGACTTTCTGCGCGTCGCGGATGATGGCGGCGACGCCCTGATTCAGCCGAAGCAGACGTGGATCTTCGCCGTGCGCCTCGTGACTGACCGCGACGCGCCGAGCCTGCCCTCCGTGGCTGACGTCTGGCCCGCCGCGGACTGGCACGAGCGCGAGGCGTACGACCTGATGGGCGTCGTCTTCGACGGTCATCCGGACCTGCGGCGCATCCTCTGCCCGGATGACTGGGAGGGACACCCGCTGCGGAAGGACTACGCGTATCCGATGGAGTACCACGGAATACCGGGAACGACGGAATACGAGTTGACGAATCCGTATCACTAGGCTCAGAGCAACTTCGTTATGACTGACGTACTGATCGAATCCCGACCTGACGTGATGATGGACCTCGACCGCCGCGAGCAGGGCGACGTCCGCACCGAGGAGATGCTGGTCAACATGGGACCGCAGCACCCCTCGACGCACGGCGTGCTCCGCGTCGTTCTCCGCACCGACGGCGAGATGGTTCTCGAAGCCATCCCGCACATCGGCTACCTGCACCGCTGCGCGGAGAAGATCGGCGAGAACCTCCAGCCGTATCAGTACATCCCCTACACCGACCGGATGGACTACCTGGCGGGCATGAACAACAACCAGGCGTTCGCCCTCGCCGTCGAAAGGCTCGCCGGCATCGAAGTGCCGCCGCGCGGCAAGGTCATCCGCGTCATCTTCGCCGAGCTGAACCGCATCGCGTCACACCTCGTCTCCTTCGGAACCTACGGCCTGGACATGGGCGCCTTCACGCCGTTCCTCTACGCCTTCCGCGAGCGGGAGATGATCCTCGATCTGTTCGAGGCCGCCTGCGGGGCGCGGCTCACCTACAGCTACCTGACCGTCGGCGGGGCGCATCACGACGTGCCCGAGGGCTGGACGGAGCGCCTCAGCGAATTCCTCGACTACTTCGAGCCGAAGATTCCCGAGTACAACAACCTCCTGTCGTACAACCACATCTTCGTGAAACGCACGGGGCGCATCGGCGTCATTTCGCGGGCCGACGCGATCCGCTGGGGGCTGACCGGGCCGTGTCTGCGCGGCAGCGGCGTGCGCTTCGACCTGCGCAAGGCGATGCCGTATGACGGATACGAGACGTACGACTTCGACGTTCCGGTGGGGCGGGACGGCGGGACGGACGGTCTGCCGCGCGGCGTGGCGCTGGGCGACTGCTGGAACCGCTACTACGTCCGCATGTTGGAGATGGAGCAGTCGGTGCGCATCCTGCGGCAGGCGATTGCCCGCCTTCCCGACGGCCCGGTCATCGCCGAAAAGGTGCAGGGCAGGAAGCTCCCCGCCGACGAAACCTACGTCGAGGTGGAGAACCCGCGCGGGCAGCTCGGCTTCTACATCCAGGGCGACGGCTCGGCCATCCCCTCGCGGGTGAAGGCCCGCGGTCCGAGCTTCTGCAACCTCTCGATCACCACCCACGTCGCCCGCGACGTGCTGCTCGCCGACGTCCCCGCCATCATCGGAAGCATCGACGTCGTGATGGGCGAGGTCGATCGGTAGCGAGCGGTTCCGGCACTTACGGCTTGTCCACTGCCGGCCCCGGACAGCCGTCCCGCCGCATCCGGGTCAGCAGCGCTTCGATCATTTGCATCTCGTCTTCGGTCTGCGGCGACGGCCAGCGCCGGTTCACTTCCGTGATGTACGCCAGACTCTCCGTCATGGACGTGACGGCGCGCTCCCCGACCCCGGCCTCGCACAGAACCAACCCTACTCTAAACAGCGACACCGACAGGTCGCGCAGGGCTTCGGGCGTCTGGCCGAACTCCCGCGCGATCCGCCGACTCAGCGTCAGCCCCTCCTCGAACGCCGCCAGCGCCGCGTCCCGATCCCCCTTCAGA
>BOJX01000159.1 GCA_016860685.1 Planctomycetota bacterium | reverse complement strand
GGCGAGCTCCCCGACGGTCACTTCGCGCCCGGTGCCGAGATTGATCGGCTCCCCGTCATCGTAGACCTCGCACGCGCGCACGATACCCTCGGCGGCGTCGTCGACATAAAGGAACTCGCGGCTGGCCGTGCCCGTCCCCCAGCAGACCACCTCCGATGCTCCTCGTGCGGAAGCTTCGCTGAACCGCCGGATCAGCGCCGGGATGACGTGAGACGTGCGGGGGTCGAAGTTGTCGCCCGGTCCGTAAAGATTCACCGGCAGGAGGTAGACGCCCTTGAAGCCGTACTCCGCGCGGTAGGCCTGAAGCATCGTGAGCAAAGCGCGCTTCGCCACGCCGTAAGGGGCGTTTGTCTCCTCGGGAAACCCGCTCCAGAGATCCTCCTCGCGGAAGGGAGGCGGACAGTGCTTCGGATAGGCGCACACCGTGCCGATCTGGACGAACTTGCCGACGCCGTGACGGCGCGCGGATTCGATGAGGTTCACGCCCATCATCATGTTGGCGTAGAAGAACCGGCCGGGGCGCTCCCGGTTCGCGCCGATCCCGCCAACCTCCGCGGCGAGGTGAACGACCAGGTCCGGACGGGTGTCGCGGATCAGGCGCTCCGCGTCGCCGGTGTGCGTCAGATCGTATTCCTTGCGCCGCGGGACGATCAGCGCCCGGGGTTGCAGCGATTCAAGCCGTCGGCACACGGCGCGTCCCAGGAAGCCGGCGCCGCCGGTGACGCAGACTCGCAGGTTGGACCAGCGCGGGTTCACGTGTTCATGCCGTCTACGTGACCGCCGTCAAGGCTTCAGCCGACGACCGGCGCGGCAGAGCGATCTGCTCCACCGGCGCCGTGCGGATGTTGCCCTCGCGGTAGCCGGCGTCGAAAAGCGTACGTTCCTGACGAGCGAGGTTGAGATCCGCATCCATCATCATCCGCACCAACTGCTTGAACGCGACCGCGGGCGTCCAGCCGAGCTGCGACCGCGCCTTGGAGGCGTCGCCCAGCAGCAGGTCCACCTCCGTCGGCCGGAAGTACTGGGGGTCGATCCGGACGTGCTTCGACCAGTCCAGGCCGACGATCCCGAACGCCTCGTCGAGCAGCTCGCGGACGCTGTGCGTCTGTCCGGTGGCGATGACGTAGTCATCGGGGCGCCGCTGCTGGAGCATACGCCACATCGCCTCGACGAAGTCCCCGGCGTAACCCCAGTCCCGGCGGGCGTCGAGGTTGCCGAGGTAAAGCGCGTCCTGAAGCCCGAACCTGATGCGCGCCGCGGCCCGCGTGACCTTGCGGGTTACGAACGTCTCACCGCGGCGCGGCGACTCGTGATTGAAAAGGATCCCGTTGCAGGCGAAGAGATCGTACGCCTCCCGGTAATTGACCGTCTGCCAGAACGCATGAACCTTCGCGCACGCATAAGGGCTTCGCGGGTAAAACGGCGTGCGCTCGGTCTGCGGCGTCTCGATCACCTTTCCGTACATCTCGCTGCTGGAGGCCTGGTAGAACCGGACGTTGATTCCGGTCTCGTCGCGGTAGTCGCGGGCGGCTTCGAGGAGGTTGAGCGTCCCGATCGCGACAACCTCGGCGGTGTGGATCGGCTCGTCAAAGCTGGTGCGGACGTGCGACTGCGCGGCGAGGTTGTAAATCTCGGTCGGACGGACCTCGTTGAGCAGGCGGCGCAGGCAGATCGCGTCGAGCAAGTCGCCGTAGTGAAGGCGGAGGCGGACATCGCCGCTGTGAGGGTCGCGGTACAGATGCTCAATCCGCTGAGTCGTGAAGACGCTGGCGCGGCGGACGACCCCGTGAACGCGGTAACCTTTCTCGAGGAGCAGCTCCGCGAGGTAGGATCCGTCCTGTCCGGTCACGCCGGTGATCAATGCTGTTTTGTCGGGCATCAGGCGACTCCGGGACTTTTCAATCACGGTCCGTCAAGCGCGACCGGCGGCGCGCCGCTTCGACACCGGCTTACTCCGCCCAGGCGCCGACCGCGGTTTCATGCACGGTGATCGGCGTGCGCGCCGCAACGAACGTCTCGCGAGGGGGCGACGCCGTCCACGGCGCTTCGATCGAGCGGCGCATCGCTTCGCGCGGCCGGGTCGAGGTGATCGGCGGTGCGGACCTGGTCTCGGGACCGTCGAACCAGTTGTAGACCGGCTTGCTTGTGCGGTTGACCAGGTCGCGATACCGCTCCTGCGCGTGAACGTACGACGTATTCGACACGACAAAGGCGTCCGGCGCGTACGTCAAGGCCTGCGCCGTGGTGATGATCGGCGTTCCGCGGTAGGCGCGCCCGGTCCCGGTGAAGAAGTCGTCCGCTACGGCGAGCACATCCACCCCTGACTCCCGCGCTCCGGCGTGAAAGGCGTGGAGATTCTTCCCCAGGTCCGCGAGAATCACGCGGCGCACGCCCTGCTCGCGCAGCCGCTCGAACCGCGTCCGCACGAACGTCAGCGCGAAGATATCTTCGACCGCCGTCGCGGACAGGCGATGCGTGAGATGCTCCCTTCGTTCGATCATCGAACGCCAGCGCCCGGCGAGCGCTCCGCGCCAGAACGCGCCGAGATGCCCGTGACGCTCCGCGATCCAGCGGTACCGCTGCATCCAGTCCCGCCGGTAGATCGCGCGAAGCGGCGGAGGTAAATACCGCCCGATCACCCGAAGATTGTTGCACACGTCGTAATACGTGGTGCGCGCGGCGTCGCGCGACACCGAGGTCTTGAGGTGGTCGGAGACAAGGTCTTCAAACGTGGCGACGCGCCAGCCGGCGTTGAGCAGACGGAAGGACAGGTCATACTCCTCGGCCTGCATGAAGAACGTCCGGTCCAGTCCGCCCACCTGGCGGTAGGCCCACGCCCGGAAGCCGACGCACGCCCCGGCGAATACGCCCGGCAACGCGCTGCACTCGCGGCGACCGTCCGGAAGCTGCACCACGAACGCCGCCGCGCCGAGCTTCTCCTCCGCGGTGAAATGCGCCAACATCGTCTCGATCGACCCCTCCCGCGGACGGGCGTCATCGTCGAGAAACAGCAGGAACTCTCCGTGCGCGTGATCCGCGCCGATCGCCTTCGCGCAACTGCCGAAGTTGCGCTCCGCGAGGATCAGGCGCACACCGGCGAGGCGCGCCAGCGCCTCCCTTGTTCCGTCCGTCGAGCCGTTGTCCACCACGAAGATCTCATCCTGACCGGAGTCGATGCCCGCGACGGGCAGCGTTTGCAGCGTCTCCAGGACGGCTTCCTTCCGGTTGTACGTGGCGATGACGACGCTGATTCGCGGCCGATGCAACATGCTGTGCTTCTCCCTTCTGCGGTCTACCCTGAGTGAGGACACGCCGGACGACGCTGCGCCCGGGATGCGGGGCACAAGGGCGGACCGTAGCCGTCGGATTCCTTTCCGACCCCTGCCGGCATTCGACCCTTCGCAGGTGCTCGCTCCCGAGCCTTGACCGCCGGCGCTACGATCCGGTCGCGTTCCTTCGCGCCCCGTGCCGTGTTTATCGGAAGGCCGGGGGAATTGCTGGAGCACCGTCCGACCGGTCAATCCGCAGACCCTGCGCGACCGATAAAGCCGGGTCGGACGATCATGACCGCCTTTGCGGACAACCTGACGACGGTCGGAGGAGGCGAGGAGCCCGCGTGTCTCGTCGTGATGTATCATTACGTGGGCGCGCGTCACGGCCGTGATGCATCCGGCGTTCGTGGAATAAGCCCAAGCCACTTCGAGGATCAGCTTGACGACCTGTCCCGCTGGGGCGAACCGACGTCCTGGTCCGCGCTGCTGGACACGCTTTCCGGCGGACCGCCCCTGCCGCGTCGCGCGTTCCTGCTGACCTTCGATGACGGACTGCGCGACCACATTGAAGTCGTCGCACCGATCCTTTGCGAGCGGCGCATTGCGGGCGTCTTCTTCGCCTCGGGTCGCACGCTTACCGGGGGCGGAATGTGCGCCGCGCACCAGGTTCATCTGCTCCTGAACGCCTTGCCGGACGCAACCCTCCTGGACGCCGTGTGCGCTCGGGCGCGGGAAGCAGGAATCAGGATCGATCCGGCGACCGGTGAGCACGCGGAACTCGAACGTTACGCCTACGAAGACCCCGCCCGCGCCCGCCTGAAGCACCTCCTGCATCATCAGATTCCGATCCCCGAGCGAGATCGGGTCCTCGACGACCTCTTTCGCGCTCACGTCGGCGATCCGCGGACGTGGGCGCAACGGTGGTACCTGAGCGGGCGCGATGCCCGCGAACTCGACGCCGCCGGGCACACGATCGGTGGACACGGATTCTCGCACGATCCCCTGACGCGCCTCTCCGGTGACGACGCGGATACGGATGTCCGTCGCTGCGCCGCGGTGCTGACGGACCTGCTGGGCCCGGCGCAGCGCCCCTTCTCGTATCCCTTCGGCGCGCATGACGATCGGATTGCGGATCTGCCGCGGCGCCACGGCTTCGCCGCCGGGTTCACGACGTGCTCCGCCTTGCTCGCCCGCCCGATCCACCGCTGGCGGTTGCCGCGCGTGGACACGATCCACGTCGCCGCCTTCACGGAAAGGAGCGCGGTATGCTGACCCTGCCGCCCTCTCACGTCACACCGGCTATCAAGCCAACGAAACCCCAGATTGAGGGCGAGTCCGCCAGAAGCTCGCTGCTGTCCGCTTTCCTTCACGCGTACTGGCTGCGCCCCGAGAACGCTTTCTGGATGACGTTGCGAAGCCTGGCGCTCGGGAACGCGTCCCGAGAGGCTCCGTCGATCGACGTGTGTTGCGGCGACGGAGTCTTCAGCTTCATTGACGCAGGAGGGCGCTTTCACCCCGACTTCGACGTCTTTCGCGCCGTCGCCGCTCTGGAGCGCGTTACGCACGGATACGCAGACATGTTCGACGCCGAAGCCGAGAATTACGCCCCGCCGATCGAGGTTCGTCCGTCCGCGACGATCAGCATCGGAACGGACCTCAAGCCGAACCTCCTGCGCAAGGCCGCCGCCCTGGGATTCTACGACCGGCTCATCCGCCACGACGGCAACGCGCCCCTGCCGCTCCCGGACGGGATGTTCCAGCGGACGTACTGCAACAGCGCGTACTGGATGACCCAGGTGGACTGGTTCCTTCGCGAGCTTCGTCGCGTGACGCGCCCTGACGGAGTCGTCATCCTGCATGTCAAACTCGCGGACATGCGACGTTACACGCTCGACCGGTTCGAACGCGTGCTGGGGGGAGAATTTCTGCGGATCATCGGCCGCGGGCGGCTGGACTGCTGGCCTTCGCTGGCGTCGCGCCAGACGTGGGAGCGCCGCTTCAACGATGCGGGGCTTTCGATCGAACGCTGCGACGCCTTCGCCACCCGGACGCACGCCCACCTCTGGGACGTGGGTCTGCGCCCGATCGCGCCGCTGCTGGTTCGGATGACCAGCGCCCTTGCGCCGGAAACGCGCGCCGCGATCAAGCGGGACTGGGTGGCGCTCTTCCTGGAACTGCTTGATCCGATCACGCGGCCGGACTTCGATGTTTTCGACAATGCCGACGAGCCGGCCGAGCTTCAATACGTCCTGCGCCGGCGCGAATGACCCCCCGGCGCACCCGCCCGCTCAGCACACGGCTTCGAGAAGCTCGATGCCGGGTTGCTCATTGCAGTAGATGAACCCGACGCGCCCCCAGGCCTGATCCACTCCGGGCTGATCAAATGCGGTGACGACGGGCGATCC
>BOJX01000158.1 GCA_016860685.1 Planctomycetota bacterium | reverse complement strand
TGATGGGGTTACGGTTCGGGACTGCGCGGTCCTTAAGTGCGGGGGGCGCCGAGTCGAGCTTGCGAGCCTCTGGAAAGACGAAATCTCTACTGTTTGTGAATGCTCTTTCTGATCTCCCTTGACATCCGATAACGACGTGGCACACGAGCCCCAAATCAAGCGTGAATGATCGGCCTTTTTCTGCGTCACGGCCGCCGCGTTTGCGGCGCGCGGCGAGAGGGGGCGGCCGGGCGGTCACTTAAGCGCCGGCAAGTCGTGGTTTGCGGCATGCACACCTCGTTTGTGTTTTCAAAAAGACCGATCCGAACCGAGGCATCCGGACCCCGGCATCCCTTTCCGAATTCAACAGCGCAACGGACAGCAGCGGGCCTCCGCGGCTCTAGTTGCGCGCCGAGCGCAACCAGAGAAGAGTGTCCATCCATCAGGGCCGCGTCGGCCTCCGCGGCCACCGCCACAAGTGCTCGTCCGTCAGGTCGCGGCGCCGTGTCCATCCATCAGGGCCGCGTCGGCCTCCGCGGCCGCTTAGCACAAGCACATTATACAGATATATCGGAGTGTCCATCCATCAGGGCCGCGTCGGCCTCCGCGGCCCGTCCCCGTTGCGGCGAAGGGAGGACTTTTGTAGTGTCCATCCATCAGGGCCGCGTCGGCCTCCGCGGCTGCCGCACTCGCAAACCCTTGAAAACAAGCCACTTGCATGGCCTCTGGCGAGTGTGGGCGATTTTGGAGCGATCGGACCGTCACTTTCAGCACTCCGGACGCGGCAAAAACCGCGAGAATCAGCCGAAAACCGGCGAGTGCGAGCGTGGCCGGGACTCCCCGTCACCACCTTCGCACTCGCGGCGGGGGCCGCGAAGACCGACTTGTCAAAGAACGCCGGCCCCTGGGGGGCCAACGCGAGCCTGATGAATGCCGAGAGCCAAGCCCATTGAAGGGGAAGACACACGCTCTCGGAGTTACCCCGCCCTGTAGGCGATTGCTTGAAGATTACCAAGGCGGCTCGGCGGCATCAACCGAATCTGAACGCGCCGATTCCAGGCCGTGGATAGTTCGTAGCGAATCGGCCACGCGGGCCTTCACGTTGTTCCAGTAGTCCGCATGAACTCGCCACTCGTCCGAGGCGCCGACGTCACGCCAAGCGTTGGTCTTGTCTCCGCCCTTCGTTTTTTTGTTCGGCTTGCTGTCGCCGTCGGGTTTCGCCGGGTTGAGCAGAACCTCGTCGAGCCGAAGACACGCCGCGCCGGCGCACTTGTCCTTCGCGGGCTGTCCCGTCGCCGAGTCGCACGGCACGTACCACCACTTTCCGAGGAAGTCGGGGTCAAGGAGCGCCCGCAAGCCGATGTTGGCGGCGGCATTGAGGTCGGCCTGGAGGGCGCATACGGACCGCTCTCTCACGGTCGCGGCTCCGCTCGATTTTGCGATTCCGTTCGGAGGCGCGGCGACGAAGAGGTCGCCACCCTTGACGATCAGGCGAAGCGGCTTTGCGGCCTTGGCTCGCTTCTTATACGCCTCGCGTTCATTCTCGGGTTGTTGTTTCGGGTCTGGCCAAATCTTGTCGAGTTCGACAAACATCCTGGCCTCAGCATCGAAGGGCTTGTCGTGCGTCGGCTTGGATTCTCGATCCTTCGCGTCCTTGACCCGCTTGCGCCACCAGGGTTTGGTCAGGAAGTCCCACACCGGCACATCCGCGCAGCGCACTCCCGGTAAGCCCGTGCGGCTGCACTGGCGGCTGGTGTAGTTGGGCATGACCTCGCGCAGGTGCAAGCCGTGGAGTTGGCAAGCCTCGCCCAGGTACTTGCGGACCTTGCCGGCGGACCAGTTCATCAGGGCGCGATTCTCGCGCCGCGTCTGGAGTTCGTCGGGCCGGTAGTTGCGAAGATTCTCAATGACGACGGCGTGGCAAGGCTCATCAACCTGTTCGGTCGGCCGTCTGCGGTCCCGGTCGGGAACCCGAGACATCCGCCCGATACCCAGCGCAGCCTCAGCGATCCGGCTCGCGAGTTGTTTGACACGTTGCTCGCGTAAGCGCTCGACCACCTTCAGGACCGAACGGCCAAACTCGTCGAACCGATCATCGTCCTTGGCGGCGATGTTCTTTCGGAGGTCGTCCGGCTCCGGGCGCATGGCGTACGCCTTCTGAGCCTGGTAGAGCTCCCGGATGGTGGCAATACGCGTGAGCGACAGTCCGCCAACGTGTCGCGCGGCCCCACGACGCACCTTGCGTTTTGCACCCTGCTGCGCGGACTCACCGGGAACTGGACGCAAGCCGCGGGGCAGCACCCAACGTCGCAGCCACTTCAATCGAGGGCGCCATGCGGAGTTGTCGGTCTTCCATCGATCGAACCAAAGCGTGTGCAGCCGCGCTGCGCCGTCGTTGACGAGTGCAGCAGCGACCGGATCAAGCGCAACCTTCAGCGCGGCTCGATGGCGCTTGCGCTCCCAGCGGTCGGCTTCCTCCGAGAGCGTTGGCAGCTCAGCGGACAGCCTCGGCACGATGTGCTGCGTCCATGTCGTCTTAGCGACCGGATCAGTCCATCGGTCGCCAGTCGCTAAATCATGCCAGCGCATGAGCGCGTCCAGCATCGCGTCCTTTCGGGTTTCGGGCGTGTGCTCCGCCGCACCCCCGCCCGGTAAGAGCCGCGCCGCGTCGGGCTTGAAGGCGTAGGCGATGCGGGCGCTGTCACCGAGGCGGCGCAACGCGAGGCGGACTGTCCGTGCCGCCTCGGCCATGAGTTCATCTACGCGCATCGGAAGCGGATTGCGTTCGTCACGAAGGCGCCCGAGTTCTGTTTCCATGCCTCGAACCGCGTTGATCTCCTCCGGCGACGCCTTGCGAGCCGGCGCCTCCTCTCCCTGCAACTTGATGAGGAACTGGCGGTCGAGCCGCGCCCACGGGGCCGGGTGTTCCGAGCCGTCGGAAAGCCTGTCGCTGCCGATTCGACGGTAGATGGTCGTGCGCTCTTTGCCGCGCGCATCGGTGTGCCGAGTGTGAAGGAACAGGTGTTGCTTGGCGTCGCCTCCGCCGGCAACGACCCGACCCGCAGTTTCTTTCTTCAATGCCGAAAGCGAGAGCGTTTCCCATACGGCGCAAGACGCGGCGTAGCGATGGCCAAGGTCCACAGACAGCACGCGCAGACCGGGAAGGCGAGACAGGATGAGTTTCGCATGGCCCTGGCGATTGTCGTTTGTGGTGTGCTTGACTGCGAGTTCACCCTTTCGAGAGACAAACGGCTTTGCGGGCGCGTCATCGCCGAACTGAGCGGCATACTCCATGAACGGCCCTTGGCACTCCAGTTTCGCGGAGAACGTGACGAGCCATTCGATACGATCTCGCAGCTTCCTGGCCTTGTCGTCCCACTTCCCGGCGTTGCCGTCAATGCAGGCTGCGATGGCATCGAGTTGTGCGCGCGGGGCTTGCAGGCGCCCGTTCCAGTCGGCGATTTCAAAAAGCCCGGCGGCAATTGGCCTCTTGTCCGGCTTCATTCCCGAAGCGGCTCGCCCCAGGCGGTCGGCCCGGCCCACAACATGCACAGGCTTGTCGGGCTTCTGCGGCCCGAGTGCGAGGTCTCTTGAAAGTCGCTTCGAGGACCAGCGGAGCGCAACATCTTGCAAAGAAGCCCGATTCCACAAGCCCATTCGCAATCCACATCGGTCTTTCATCCAGGCAGCACGGCTTTCGTCTGGTGTTCGCTTGGCCCGGTTGGCCTTGGCCGCTTCATGGACGGCATATTCGATGTCCCAGCGTGAATTGCCGAAGTCGCAGAACACCGGGTGCCGTAGCGGATCGGGGTGCCGGTACGCGGGGACTTTGAAACGGCGCTGCTTGAACCGGGCATCGTGACCAAGCACGTAGTCACGCAGTGGATCAGGGGTCGCCTTTTCATTCTGCTGCCAGACGCATACTGCGTCGTCGGCCGCGAGCGCTTCAAAAAGCTGAATATCACCAAACTTGTCGATGTCAGGGTCGGCCTGGACCTCGCGGGCAGCGGCGATGCGATCTTGCTCAGTCTTGCATGAGGCCCGCCTCCATTTCTTAACGACCTCGTCCCACCCTTCGATCGCGCGGCGTCGGATTCGATACTCGCCTCCTGCCGCGGCAGCACCCGATGTGCCGCTTCGCTCCGCAACGAACGCATCCAGCCACTCGGCCGCATCGTTCGGCACGTTGTCAAGTCGCTTCGCGTCTTCTTCGAAGTTACGCCGCTGAGCCTCGGCCCGCTTGATCCAAGAATGACCGATGGAGACCCGTCGAGCGGCGTGGTCGAGCATCACCGCAAACTCGGAATGGCGCGCCGGGCCGCCTTTCTGAAGGTACGTGAAACCGCACGCGCTCTCTACTTTTTCCAGAATCTTGTCGGACCAAAGTCTCCGACCCTTTCGGCCCACTCTCGCCTCGGACTTGGCCTGATCCCTTGCCGTCACTTCCGCAAACTTTGCAAGGTCATCCCTGGACACGGCTGTGGCACGATCGCCCCACGCCTTCACGATGTTGCGGGTCGCGCTCTTGTAGCCCGGGCCGCTGATGAGCGCGAGAATCCCGTCGGCGTCGGTCGATGCTGGTTGGTATTGTGCAAGCGACTTGGCCATGTCAGCGAGTGCGTCTGCGCCGGATCGAAAAGGCTTCGCACCCTCCGCCCAGCCCTTCATCTCGGCGTACACCTTGGCCATAGACTCGAAATCAGTCCCGGCCCCTGTGCCGAACCGGCTGCTCAGCCACTGCCCTGCCTTCTGTACCAGGTCTTTGGCCTTCTCCTCCGCGCCTGAGTCGTCGTCTGCCAACTCGATTTGAGCGAAGTACGATTCGCGGCTGGCAAAGAAGGGTTCGAGAATGTCCCAAACTTCATCGCGCGTAAGCGAGGAGCCAATCTCG
This sequence comes from Planctomycetota bacterium, assembly GCA_016860685.1. Classification (GTDB taxonomy): domain Bacteria; phylum Planctomycetota; class Phycisphaerae; order UBA1845; family UBA1845; genus JABWBH01. The sequence goes on along the minus strand of BOJX01000158.1, from coordinate 907 downwards.
TCCTCCGCGGTGTCGAATGCGGCGCTTCGGTTAATCCACGCGGCGTCTTCGCGGATTCTCGATGAAAGGGAGTCCGCACAGTCCGCCACCCACGAATCAATTTCTTGTTTGCCAACTCCGCGGGACGTGAGAATGTCGCGCAACGCGGTAACGACTTTCTCCCGACGCGCCGCGTCGGCCTCCGTCCCGTTTGCAACCCGCACCAGGTAATTCGGCGCTCCGCGGTCATCCTCGACGCTCAACCACGACAGGGCGAGAAGGATGCGCCGGTTCTTGCGAATCGCGGCCGCTTCCTCATCGGTGCGTTTCTTGCCCTTGGCTGGCGGAGGCGGCTCGGCCAGCTCGTGGCTCAATCCGCCGCGAAGCGTCAGCAGCCAGTCGCCAAAGACCTTGGTTCCCCGATTGATTGCATCATGAGTCGCCCACAAGGCGTCGCGCCAAGAGTTGTCCTGCGGGTCGATCCCGCGCAGGCGAAGGGTGTATGCGCGTTGAGTCGTAATTTGGTCGGCACGTTTGGGCGCCAACGTCGATTCCCTAATGCTGCTGTTGTTCAATCCCTTGGCCATTTTTTTGGCTTCGCTAGACCCTGATCAAGCGTGAATTCTTGGCCTTCTTGTGCAATACAACACTCGAAATGCCGTGTTTTGCAGGGAAACAACACCCGCGCGGCGTCGGCCGCGCGGTCCGGCAAGGAGGCCTTTCGCGTGAGCAAGAGTAGAGCGAAAAAACTGGCGGAACACAAGCGGCGGATCGGGGGGCGGTTGCGGAGGAGGAGGGGGCGGCGGGCGGTGCGTGGGGGAAAGCGACGGCGACGGCCTGTGCGAACCGGGCGAGGACTGCTGCCTCGTCGCCACGGTTGCGGTCAACCCCGCGACGATGCCGCCCGGTTCGACCGTTCGCGTGACGT
>BOJX01000157.1 GCA_016860685.1 Planctomycetota bacterium | reverse complement strand
TTGAGGACGCCAACGCGCGAACGACGATCGATCAGATCTCGCATACCCAGCGGGTGCGGAAAGAGCACCTTTTTGAGGCGTTCGCCCGCCGGATGGATATCCAGTGCTACGCCGACGTCGCGGCGACGGCCACGGTTCCCAGCGTTGCGGAGGCGCGCCAGTTGGCGCACCGAGCATTGGAGAAGGCGAAAGTCCACGTAGTCACGTTTCCTGCGACGGCCTTCGAGGATGAGAATGCGACGTTCTCCGACGAGGAGCTTCAGAAGCAGTTCGAGGCGTACAAGGACAGTGAGCCCGGCGCGGGGCTGGATTTCGGTTACGTGCTCGAGGACGCCGTCCGCGTGGAATACCTCGAGATCGACCGTGCGGTCGTTCAGGAGAACATGAAGATCGATCCGGCAAGGATCGAACGCGATGCGAAGCGATTCTGGGAGGAGAACCGGACTCACTCTGTGTTCCGCCGCCCCGAGCCGGAACCTGAGTCGGCTGATGACTCCGCTACTTCGGAAAGCGCGGAGGACGGAGCGAAGAAAGACGATCAGGCGGCGCCTCCGCCGACTGGCGCGACGTCTGAAGACCGCGCGGACAAGCCGGGGAGCGAAAAATCGGAGGCGTCGGAACCCGCAAAACAGAAGGAGTCCGGGAAGGAGGAGTCCGCTCCGGATCCCGCGACGCCCGAGCCTCGCGGCGGTCCGTCGATGACGCTGCCTCAGGAGGGTGGGGATTCCTCGGCCACGAAGCCCGCCCCCGAGCCGCAAAGCGGAGAGTCTGCGCCCGCCTCGCAGGAACCCGCGCCGAAATCGGACCCGCCCGCGACGGCGACGCCGGCGGAGTCCTCGCCAGCCGCACCTCAGGCGCCGCCGCAGCCGGTGATAGGGGAACAAGGCGCGCAGCCGCCCGGGGCGCCGAAACCGCCGGTCTTTTTCACCACGTGGGAGGAAGCGCGCGAGGCGGCGATCGAGCACATGCGCAAGCAAAAGGCGCAGGAGATTTCCAACGCGATCGTAGACGCGCTTAACAAGCGGCTCGACACGCCGTGGTTGGGCCTCAAGGCCGGCGAAGACGGGTACAAGCCCGCACCGCCGGAGGTGAAAGCCGAGGATTACCTGTCGAAGGTGGCGACTGCGGTGGAGAAGGAGATGAACCTTACCGGCGCGATCCGCCTCAACCGCACCGGGATGTTCACGCGCGCCGAAGCCGGGACGGTTCCGGGGATCGGGACCGCGGTGTACTTCCAGCAGGGTCGGATGGCTTCGGACTCGCTGGCGAACCTGGCGTTCACCGTGCAGGGCCTGACGCCGATTCCGCAGGGCGGCGATCGCTACCGGTACCTGTCGCTTTACCAGCCTTCACGATATCCGCTGGTGTCCTTCCGGGAGAATAAAGTCTACCTTTTCCGCGTCGTCGAGGTTCGTCCGAGCCGTCCTCCGCAGTCTCTGGACGAGGTTCGCGACCGGGTCGTCAAGGATCTTCGGCTCAAGGCGGGATATGAAGCGGCGCAGAAGCGCGCCGAAGGGCTGGTCGCCGCCGCGGGATCGTCTTCCTTAAAGGAGGCGTACGAGGCGGATACGGAACTTTCCGAGTTGAAGGACCGGGGCGTGGCGTTTCATGATCCGCCGCCGTTCTCGTTGTTTACGCTGGGCTTCCGCGGCGACCTGAGCGCAACGCCCTTTGTCAGCCTGGGTTCGGCCGGGTCTGTCCCCGCGGATACGGCGAAGAAAATTTTCGCGCTGGCGGGCGCGGAGTCGCCGCGGACGGCTGTTCCGCTGGAGTCACGAGCCTCGGTGCTCGTCGTGGAGTGGAAGGAGACGCTGCCCGCCCGGGAGGACGCCCTGGCGCAGTATCTGAAGCAGCAGGCGCCGATGCTGATAAACACGCGGGCGCGCAGTGCGAAACTCGAATTGACGCGCCCCAGCAACGTGCGGGCGCGCAACGGTCTGACGGCGCCGGATGAAGGCGCGTGACGGTGCGGTCGCGGTTTCGCAGATAACTGACAGCGCTGTCCGCCGAGCGCGCGGCGAAGGCGTGCGTTTTTCTGGACAAAGCGCGGGCGACGCCTAGAATCGCGCCCCGGGAGCGGTCGCCCGGAGAGGGATCGCGCCCCGTGTCACCGACCTCGGCGGAGCCGCGCAGATGAGCACCTCGGATCCGGCATTTGTCCACCTTCACGTTCACACGCATTACAGCCTCCTCGACGGCGCGACGCGCATCGACGAACTGATCGAGACGGCGAAGAAGCTGAACATGCCTGCCGTGGCGATCACCGACCACGGCAATCTGTTCGGCGCGATCGAGTTTTTCCAGGCGGCGAAAAAGGCGGGCATCAAGCCGATCATCGGCTGCGAGCTGTACCTGGCGAAGGAGCACCGGCGAAAGAAGGAGCCGAGCGAGTCGAAGGAGGCGACGCATCTGCTGGTCCTCGCGCGGAACCTGACCGGTTACCGCAACCTGCTGCACCTTTCGACGCGGGCGTACACGGAAGGGTTCTACCGCAAGCCGCGGATCGACAAGGAGCTTCTGCGTGAACATGCGGAAGGGCTGATCTGCACGAGCACCTGCCTGGGCGGGGAGATTCCGCAGGCGTTGATCGCCGACGATCGGCGGCGTGCGGAGGAGCTGGCGGATTTTTACCTGTCTGTCTTCGGACCGGAGCGGTTCTACATCGAGCTTCAGGATCACGGGATTCCGGAGCAGCGGAAGATCAACCCTGAGCTTCTCGACTTGGCGAAGCGTAAGGGCGTCGGCGTCATCGCCACCAACGACGTGCATTACCTGGAATCGGGCGACGTCGAGGCGCACGACATTCTCTGCTGCATCAACACCGGCGCGCTGGTGTCGGACGAAGAGCGTTTCCGGTTCCCGACGGGCGAGTTCTACTTCAAGACGCCGGAACAGATGTCCGCGCTTTTCCCCGGCTGTCCGGAAGCGCTGTCGAACACGCTGCGCGTCGCGGAGCTGTGCGAGCTCGAACTGGACTTCAGCAAGCGGTATGCGCCGGTGTACCGCGTCCCGGATGCGGAGGCGGAAGGGGGAGCGCCGAATGCGGAGTTGAAGGCGCGGCCGCCGGCGTCCGCCTGCGACGTCGAGCCGGAAGCCCGGCCTACTGCATTGAGCCTTCAGCCTTCGGAGACGCCGACGGACGCGGCGTATCTGCGCAGGCTCGTCTACACCGGCGCGGCGGCGCGTTACGGCGAGATCAGCGCCGAGCTGCGCGAGCGCATCGACTACGAGTTGTCCGTCATTGTCAGCAAGGGTTTTGCGAGCTACTTCCTGATTGTCTGGGACTTCGTGCGTTACGCGCGCTCGCGTGGAATTCCCTGTGGGGCTCGCGGCAGCGGGTGCAGCAGCGTGGTCACGTACTGCCTGCGGATCAGCCAGCCGGACCCGATCCGCTACGGTCTGTATTTCGAGCGTTTCATGGACCCGGACCGCGACGAGATGCCGGACATCGACGTGGACATCTGCCAGGACGGGCGGGCGGAGGTGATCGAATATGTCCGCCGCAAGTACGGACACGTCGCGCAGATCATCACGTTCAACACGATGAAGGCGAAGGCGGCGCTGAAGGACGTGGGGCGTGTGCTGGGGCTTTCGTTCGAGAAGGCCAACGCGCTGACGAAGCTCATTCCGACGGACCTGCACATCACGCTCGACAAGGCGCTCGAGCAGGAGCCGGAGCTGAAGAAGCTCTACCACTCCGACGAGCAGGTGCGCAAGGTGATTGATATCAGCCGCAAGCTGGAGGGGCTGGCGCGGAACGCGGGGGTTCATGCGGCGGGCGTGGTGGTGGCGGACCAGCCGATGGTCAACTTTCTGCCGCTGTATCAGTCACCGAAGCAGGATTTCGTCATCACGCAGTACGACGGTCCGACGGTGGAGAAGGTCGGTCTGCTGAAGATGGACTTTCTGGGGCTGCGGACGCTGAGCGTGCTGGAGCGTGCGCGAAAACTGGCGGAGGAAAACACGCGCACGGCGATCGACCTCGACGCCATCGACCTGGCGGATTCGCGGGTTTACGCTCAGTTTGCGCGCGGCGAGACGATGGGCATCTTCCAGTTCGAGTCGCCGGGGATGCGCGACGTGCTCAAGCGGATGCGCCCGAACCGCATCGAGGATCTGATCGCCGCCAACGCGCTCTACCGTCCCGGTCCGATGGCGTACATCGACGCCTACGTTTCGCGCAAGCACGGGGAGGCGTGGACCACGCCGCATCCGATCATGACGGACGTACTCGCCGAGACTTACGGCATCATGGTGTATCAGGAGCAGGTGTCGCGCCTGGTCAACCGTCTGGGCGACATCGAGCTGAAGAAGGCGTTCCGCCTCGCCAAGGCGATCAGCAAGAAGAAGGTGGATCAGATCGAGGCGTTCCGCGAGCCGTTCCTGGCGGGATGCGAGAAGAACGGGTTGCCGCGGACGACGGCCGGGGAGGTTTTCGAGGCGATCCTGAAGTTCGGGGGATATGCGTTCAACAAGGCGCACAGCACGGGATATGCGCTGGTGGCGTATCAGACGGCGTGGATGAAGGCGTATTATCCTGCGGAATTCATGGCGGCGCTGCTCACTTACGAGATGGGGGACACCGGAAAAATCGCGGAATACCGGGAGGCCTGTGCGCAGATGGGGTTGACGCTGGAGGCGCCGACGATCAACCGGTCGGGTCGGGATTTCACGGTGGAGAAGGGGCGGTCGGCGCTGCGAGACGAGATGTCGGCGCGCCGCGGCGAAGGACGGGGCGAACGACGGGGCGAAGCGAGCCGTGAAGCCCCCGAGGCTCCGGTCGGGCGCATCCGCTTCGGGCTCGGGGCGATCAAAGGCGTCGGGGACAAGGCGATCGAGGCGGTTCTGGCGGCGCGGTCAAAGGGCGGGGCGTTTCGCGACATATTCGACTTCTGCGAGCGGGTGGATCTGACGGCGCTGAACCGGGCGGTGGTCGAGGCGCTGATCTGCGCCGGGGCGTTCGATGAGACCGGGGCGACGCGGCGGGCGATGGTCGAGGCGCTGGATGATGCGATCGCCGCGGGTCAGCGGGTGCAGGAGGACCGGCGAAGCGGACAAATGATGATGTTCGGTTCGGCGGACCTGGAGCCTTCGGGACGAGGGGCGCGGCGGCTGTCGAGCGCAGAGTGGTCGGAGGCGGACATGCTCGCGCGTGAAAAGGCGGTGCTGGGCTTCTACATCACGCGGCATCCGCTGGCGGCGTACGAGGCGGTGATCCGGGCCTGCGCGACGGCGCGGATCGCGGATCTCGGGCGTTACGGCGACGGCGTCGAGGTGGTGATCGGGGGGATGATCACGTCGATGCGGACGGTCGTGACGAAGAGCGGGAAGAACCCGGGATCCCGGATGGGGGTGGTGACGGTCGAAGACTTGTCCGGGCGGATTGAAGCGATCCTCTTTCCGGATGATCTGACGAAGCATCGGGCGCTGCTGCATCCGGACGCGGTGGTGTTTCTGGTCGGCGAGGTGGATCGCCGGCGCGAGACACCGTCGCTGCGCGTGCGGCGGGTTCTCCCGCGGGCGGACGCGGTGCGCGAACTGTCGGACGCGGTGGTGTTCACGGTGTCGAGCGAGGCGCGCATCGAGGCGGTGGCGAACCTCGTGCGGCGTCATCGCGGCGGCAAGGCGGTCTACCTCCGCGTCGCGACGTCCGCGACGTCGGCGACGCCCGCCGACGCAGATGCAGACGAACCGACCAAGCCGTCCACGATTCAGACGGCTTACGCGCTGCTGGAGGCGGGTCGGGATTTCCGCGTCGATATCGGACCGGACCTCCTGGAAGACGCCGCGGGGACGCTCGACGCAGGCGACATAGCGGTGCTGGGGTCCGCGCCGCGCCGGACGTGGATGTCGCTGAAAGACGTTCAGACGGCGCTGAACGGCGGATCGCACGATCGGTCGCCTGAGCCCGCCCGGTCCGCGTAGTCTTTCAGATTCCCCGGTTTCCGCCCGCTCCCATCCACTCCCGTCC